>NZ_JBSHAW010000023.1:0-148333 GCF_053611685.1 Streptomyces sp. NPDC054786
GCCGGGGGGTACCGCCGGGGGCCGGGCCGGGCCGGCCCCCCGGGTCGGCCGGGGGGGGGCCCCCCCGCCCGGCGGGGCTCGCGGCCCCGGCGGGACGGTGCGGCCACGCCCTAGGAGCGGCCCTCGGCCTGCTCCAACTTCCGCTGGAGGTGGTTCATACCGCCGAGCCAGCGGTCGGGGTCCGCCGCCCGCGCGGTGTAGTAGTCCGCGACCTCCGGGTGCGGCAGGACGAGGAAGCGGCCCTCCGCCATCGCCGCGAAGAGCGCCTCGGCGACGTCCTCGGGTTCCACGGCCGTCGGCGTCAGCACGAGGTCCCCGGCGGCACCGGTGGCGGCCAGCATGTCGGTGCGGACGCCCTGCGGGCAGATGGCGTGGACGTCGATGCCGCGGTGCCGGTAGGTCAGCGAGAGCCACTCGGCGAAGGCGTAGGCGCCGTGCTTGGTGACGCTGTACGGGGCCGCGGCGACCATGGTGAGCAGGCCCGCGGCGGACACCGTGGAGATGAAGCGCCCGCTGCCGCGCTCCAGCCACTCCGGCACCAGCTCGCGCGCGGCCCGGACGTGTGCCATGACGTTGACGTCCCAGGCCAGCGTCCAGTCCTCGTCGGACGCCTCGGGCCCGCCGCCGGTGCCGACCCCGGCGTTGGCGCAGAAGATGTCGATGCCGCCGCCGAGCGCTTCCCGCGCGGCCGGGACGACGGCGGAGGCGTCGCCGGCGAGAGCGATCGCCCCGATCTCCCCGGCGGTCTTCGCCGCCTTGGCCTCGTCCAGATCGTTGACCACGACCCGGGCGCCCTCGGCGGCGAACCGGCGGGCCAACGCGGCGCCGATCCCCCCGCCCGCCCCGGTCACGACAACGGTCTTGCCCCGTACGGCTTCCACGCTGGGTCTCCCTCGGTCGCGTCGATTCGGCTGACAGGCAGACTAACCAGTCGGTATGTCCTGGCGGAAGAGCCCGATGCCGTACCGGCCAAGTCCGTTCCGCCACACCCCCGAGCGCGTTAGCGTGCACACGACACGGACCCGGTCGTTTCCCTGATCACGGAGGTGTGCGGATGGCTCTGTCGAGACGCGTTCTGCTCGGGCGGCTGGCGGCGACCGGAGCGGCCGGTGCGACCCTGGCCGCGGGCACGGGACCCGCCCGGGCGGCACGGCCGGCGCACGGCGGCGGGCGGCGGGTGCACACCGGCTTCGACCGGCTCTCCGCCGACGGCTACCGCCTCCTGGACGGCCGCAAGGCCGGCATCGTCACCAACCCCACCGGCGTCACCCAGGATCTGCGGCACATCGTGGATGTGATGCACGCCGACGACCGGGTGCGGCTGACCGCCGTCTTCGGCCCCGAGCACGGCTTCCGCGGCACCGCACAGGCCGGCGGCTCCGAGGGCCGCTACGACGATCCGGCCACCGGACTGCCGGTCTACGACACGTACAACAAGAGCGGCAGGGAACTCGCCGACATCTTCAGCGCCTCCGGTGTGGACACCGTCGTCTTCGACATCCAGGACGTGGGCGCGCGCTTCTACACCTACATCTGGACGCTGTACGACTGCATGGTCGCGGCGGCGCTCGCCGGCAAGCGCTTTCTGGTCCTCGACCGGCCCAATCCGGTCACCGGCCGCTCGGCCACCGGCCCGGTGCTCGACAAGGCGTATGCCTCGTTCGTCGGCCGGGAGCCGATCGCGCAGGCGCACGGGATGACGGTGACGGAGCTGGCGCTGCTGTTCAACGGCGAGTTCGTGCCGCAGACGGCCGGGCACCCGGTGGAGCTGGAGACCGTCCGGATGACCGGCTGGCGGCGCACCGACTTCTACGACGCCACCGGCCTGCCCTGGGTGCCGCCGAGCCCCAACATGCCCACGCCCGACACCGCCCTGGTCTACTCCGGCACCTGCCTCTTCGAGGGCACCAACCTCTCCGAGGGGCGCGGCACCACCCGCCCCTTCGAGCTGCTGGGCGCGGACGGCATCGACCGGCGGTGGGCCGCTGCCGCCACGGAACTGGGCCTGCCCGGCGTCCACTTCAGGGAGGCCTACTTCGCCCCCACCTTCTCCAAGTTCCAGGGCAAGACGATCGGCGGCGTCCAGCTGCACGTCCATGACCGCGAGGCGTTCGACCCGGTACGCACCGGCATCGGCCTCCTGGTGACCGCGAAGCGGGTCTGGAGCGGCTTCGCCTGGCGGCCGGACAACGGCATCGACCGGCTGACCGGTTCGTCGACCGTACGGAAGATGATCGACGCGGGCGCCGGGCCGGACGAGATCGTCGCCGCCTGGCAGGAGCACCTCGCCCGCTTCCGTGCCGTCCGGCGGCGGTATCTGCGCTACCCGTAAGGGTGTTGGGCCGGTACCGGCCCGGGCCTGTCTCGGTCTCAGGAACCGAGACAGGCCATTTCGCCTATTGACTGGCTCCTACACCGAGCCGGAAAGTGCGCTGGTGAGCAGCGACGCGACAGCAGCACAGACATCAGCGCCCTCGCCGGCGAAGACGGCCGGACAGGGCGACGGCGGCGAGAGCCTGCGCCGGGTGGCGGTTGCCTCGTTCATCGGGACGGCCATCGAGTTCTACGACTTCTACATCTACGGGACGGCCGCCGCGCTCGTCCTCAACCAGGCGTTCTTCCCGACGCTCAACCCGGTCAACGCCACCCTCGCGTCCTTCTCCACCTACGCGGTGGCGTTCGCCGCGCGGCCCCTCGGGTCGGTGATCTTCGGCCATTTCGGCGACCGGGTGGGCCGTAAGTCGGTCCTGGTCGCCTCGCTGCTGCTGATGGGGCTGTCGACGGCGTGCGTCGGGCTGCTCCCGGGCTACGGCACCTGGGGCGTCTGGGCGCCGCTGCTGCTGCTCGTGCTGCGCTTCCTGCAGGGCATCGGCCTGGGCGGTGAATGGGGTGGGGCCGCGCTGCTCGCCGTCGAGCATGCGCCGCGCAAGCGCCGTGGGCTGTATGCGGCCTTCCCACAACTCGGCCCGTCCGTGGGGTTCTTCGCGGCGACCGGGGTGTTCTGGCTGCTGTCGGCCGTGCTCGATGATGCGGCGTTCCGCTCGTGGGGCTGGCGGGTGCCGTTCCTGCTGTCGTTCCTGCTGGTCGGTGTGGGGCTGTTCGTACGGCTGAAGATCAGTGAGACGCCGGTCTTCGCAAAGGTGCTGGACGCCCAGGAGGCCGGCAAGGTCCCCGCCGTCGAGGTGCTGCGCCGGCACCCGCGCGAACTCCTGCTGGGTGCGGGCGGCATGATCGTCGCGTACGGCCTCTTCTACACCGCCACGACCTACTGCCTCTCCTACGCCACGGCCGCCCTCGGTATCTCCCGCAACACCATGCTGGGGCTCTCCCTCGTCGCCTGCCTCTTCCTGGCGGCCGGCACCTGGCTCGCCGCCACCCGCTCCGACAGCGCCGGGCGCCGCAAGCTGATCCTCGCCGGGAGCGGCCTTGCGGTGGTGTGGGGGCTGGTGCTCTTCCCGCTGCTGGACACCGGACAGCCGGTGCTGATCGCCCTCGGCATCGGTGGTGCGCTGTTCTGCATGGGGGTGGTGTACGGCCCGATGGGCGCCTACCTGCCGGAGCTGTTCGGCGCGACGGTGCGGTACTCGGGCGCCTCGCTGGCCTACAACCTGGGCGGCGTCCTGGGCGGCGCGGTGGCTCCGCTGGTCGCCACCCGGCTCCAGGCGGTGTACGGCTCGGCCTCGGTGGGCTGGTACGTCAGCGCGATGGCGGTCATCTCACTGCTGTGCGTACTGGCGCTGCCGGAGACCCGGGAGCGGGAACTGGTCTGAGGAGCCGGTGGCGCTGCGCGCTCACGAGCTCAGCCACCATCGGCCGCTCTCCCGGGAGAGCGCGTTCCACAGGAGGTTGAGGGGGTGTCCTGGGGTGTAGGAGTCCCGCTCCCCGCGGCGGGTGAAGACGCCGACGAGCACCTCGGTCCGGGGGCCCACCTCCCCGACGATCTCCAGCGTGCGCAGCCCGCCGGCCTCCGGGAGGCGGCCGTCAGCGGCTGCCTCTCCGATGCCGCGGGTAACCAGCATCGCCCCGCTCACCACTCCCGACCGCAGCAGTTCGAAGCCGTAGTGCGCGGCCTCGATCTCGGCCGCGACGGTCAGCTTCTGCCGGTATTCGGGGCCGTACCAGGAGGTCAGGAACCGGCCGATCAGACCGCGCGCCGAGATGACCAGCGGCAGCCGGGACAGGTCGCGGGCGCGGAAGGAGGTGCCGGGGAGCCGTTCCTGCGGCAGGTTCGTCAGCAGGGAGAGCCCGCTGCGCCGCCATTCCATGACCTCGTACGGAGCCAGCAGTTCCGCTTCGTCGCTTTCGGTGACCACGACGCTGCCGCAGACCAGGTCGAGTTCCTTGGAGCGCAATTTGGCGAAGAGATCGCCGGTGCGGACATGGGTGACCTTCAGATCGACGTCGTCGCGCTCGTAGTCCTCGGTGACGCGTTCCACCGCGTCCAGCAGAAAGCCGAGGGTGTAGCGGGTGGTGCCGACGGACAGCGTCCGGCCGAGCCGGCGGCGGGCGTCGTACACACCGTCCGACCACTCCCCCAGCGTGCGCCGCGCCATCCCGACCAGCGCCTCGCCGGTCGCCGTGAACAGGGCGTCCCTTCCCCGTCCTTGCTTGAGGACCAGCTCCTCGCCGCACAGTGTGGCGAAGGTGCGGTTCATGGTGTCCAGCTGCTTTTGCACGCTGGACTGCTCGCGGCCCAGCCGGCGCGCGGCGCCCAGCGCGGTCCCCGCCTCGTGGACGACGATCAGCGTGCGCAGCTGGTCCATGGTGGTATCCAGCAGCTCCTTCGGGTACTGCTGCGGACCTGACAAGGCCATCCGCCCCTACTCGCTTTCCCATCCCCGGAATTCAGGACTGTGCAGCATAACCCCTGGGGAAATCCCGCCCCGAGGACGGCCGGAACCATCTGGGATTTATTCCGGAATTGGCCGGATGCATACGCGTTGTCCCCGAAAAGGCCGTGCCCCGCCCGGAATTACCGCCTCCGGAAAGGACTGCGCACAGGCCCCGGGCGCGCGCCCGGGGCCTGCTGTGGGTACGTACGGTCCGCCCGTTCCGTGGCGTCCGGTCCGCCGGTCACATGAGGCGTCCGGTCCGCCGGTCCCACCGCGGAACCGGTCCGCCCGGTTCCGCTACCGGTGAGCCGGGAATTCCACCACCTGCTGATAGGTCGGCCGGTTCTGCCAGCTGATGGTGTCGTGGGTCAGGCCGCCCACCGCGCGGTGGATGATCGCATCCGCACACCACTGGTCGCCGGCCTTGCAGCTGTCGTCGCCCGGGTAGACCTGCTCGGCCGTCTTCCCGCTCGCCTGCTGGAGCGTGGCCAGCAAGGTGTCGCGGCAGGCGGCCAGTTCACCGTTGCCGCAGTACGGCTGCGCGAGCGGGCCCGCCACCTTGTCGCCGAGCACCGCCCGCAGATCCTTGTCCGCGTAGCTCCACCAGCCGTACTGGAAAGCCGATCCGGCATGCGCCCCGGTCGGGCCGTGACCGGCCGACGGGGATTCGTCGATGGCGAGATTGGCCCGCAGTGCGTCATAGAGGTCGCCGCCGAGGCCCGGCTTGAAGACGGCCTCGGTCATCAGCGGCCACCAGGCGTCCATGAGGCGTACGGCGTCCGGGTGGGTGTAGGTGTGTGAGCCCGCGGCGGTCTCCCGGCGCTGCGCGCCGTCCGCGCGCCAGGCCTCCAGCTGCTGGACCGCGGTCTTCAGCTTCGGGTCGGTGACGGGCTTGCTGTTGAGGACCCGCAGGAGTTCGGGCAGCACGTCCTCGCCGCGCAGATCGGTGACGGCGGCCTCGGACATGGCGCGGGTCAGCGACGCCCGGGTCACCCCGCCGTCCTTGGTCAGTGCGCGCACCCGGTCGTCCAGCAGATTGCCGCGGTGCACCGAGCCGTTGCCGAAGCCGGCCGAGTCATAGTCCTTGGCCTGCTTGTTGTTCCACGAGATGTAGTAGTCCTGGTCCACCGACTGCGGATGCTGGTCGGGCGGGGTGTAGTCGGTGGTGTTGGTGGCCGGGTCGTAGCCCTTCCACTCGTAGGCGTCGTCCGCCTTGACGGGCAGTGAGGGATCGACGTCGGGGTTGCGGACCGGGTTGAGGCCGCTGTTGTAGAACGCGATGTCACGGGAGTCGGCGTAGAACCAGTTGAAGGCGTAGCCGATGTGCTCGGCGGCCTTCTGGAACGTCTTGGCGTCGCGTACGTAGGACGGGTCGTTGAACATCTGGAAGCCGATGATCGAGTCGGCCTCGTGGCGGTAGGTGGAGCGCTGCGCGGTGTAGGCGACGGGCTTGCCGTCGACGGTAGCGCGGTGGGTGACGGTCCCGTACTTCGTCCGGAAGACCTGCATCCGGTAGGAGCCGGCCGCCGTCGGGTCAGCGACGGTGGGCTTCCAGGAGTTGGTGCGCTCCAGTTTCTCCATGGGGACGCAGGAGCCGCGGTAGCGGTAGGAGGTGGAGTCCTTGGTGGGCGCGGAGCCGTCCGCGTTGCACAGCTCCACGGCGTAGGTGTCGGTGATGTCCTGGCCGGCGGAGGTGGCGCTCCAGGCATAGTCCTGGCCGCGGCCGAGCTGGATGTACATCCCGACGCCCGCGAAGGTGGCGCCGCGGGCGCTGATACCGGGCCCCTGGATCTCCTGGAGCATCAGCAGCTGGGGCGCGAAGTAGCCGGTCTGCGGGCCGAAGACGGCGACGGGGTGGCCACTCGCGGTGTGCTTGCCGGAGACCAGCAGGGCGTTGGACATCCCTCGGTGCTGGGTGGGGTCGAAGCTCCCCTTGGGCAGCACCCCGTCCTTGAAGAGACCTTCCAGCTTCCGGTACTTCTTCGGGGCCTTGACCGGGTCCCGGGGCGGCGTCCCGCTCTTGACGGTGGCCGCGCCGGTGCGGTCGAAGACCAGCGGCTCCGGGGTGACCGAGCCGCGGTCGGGCAGCGCCGCGCCCTTGGCTCTGGCCGGTTTGACGGCGTACGGGAAGCTGCTGCCGTCGTGCAGCGTCTTGGCGGCCTCGGGGTCATTGCGCTCCCGGAAGGACTCCCAGACCTCGGTGCCCTTCTCGACGCCGTACTTCTGCTGGGCGGAGAGCAGCGCGAGGGCGGAGGGGACCTCGCCGCCTCCGCCGTTGCCGAAGAGACCACCGACCACGGAGGCGAGGGCTATCAGGTCGGTGAGCTTGAAGGGCTGGATCTCACCGGCGTTCGTAATGGCGTCGACATGGCCGGTGAGGACGTACTCGCCGGGGAAGTAGCGGCCGTTCTTGGACTGTTCGCGATAGGCGTTGATGCCGTCGACATAGGCCTGGGCGTCATCCATGGCCAGTTTGCCGCGCTCGCCGTTGGCGTCGCGGATGTTGTCGACCTGGGCCTGCAGATCGGCTTCGGTGTACGGCGCCTGCGGCCAGAACTGCTGCTCCAGGCCCTGGTTGGCGAGCGCCCCGCCGGCGAAGGAGGTCAGCTCGCCGCGGCCGATGTGACGGAACAGGTCCATCAGCCAGAGCCGGTCCTGGCCCGCGGCGTAACCGGCGCCGTATTCGGTGCCGTAGCGGGTGGTGCCCTTGATGTGCGGCACACCGGTCTTCTTGTCCCGGGTGATGGTCACGTCGCTGCGGGGCGTGGTGACCTTGCCGACCTGGTCCTGGGGCACGCCGAAGGAAGCGTCGTTGAAGAACCGGTTGAGGGTGTCGTCGGTGAGCGACTGATAGCCGCTCGCCAGCGCGCCGTACGGGGCGAGTTGGTCGGTGGAGTGCTCGGGGTGGGTGCCGAACAGCTTGTTGCCGAGGATCTCCATCAGGGTGGCGTTGCCGGTGGCGCCGGGCGGCAGGATGTCGGCGCACCGGCCCTGGCAGTAGTCGTTGGCGATGGGGGCACCTCCCGCTCGAGCGAAGTCGAGAGTGGGGGACGGTGCGGCGGCCACGGCCGCGGTGGGGGGCGGTGCCAAGAGCGTGGCACCCAAGGCGAACAGGGCCGCCGCGGCGGCAGCCCTGAGCCTTCCGGTACGTCGTCGCATTCCTGCTCCTCGATGGGGGTCCCCCCTGCTCGTGAAGAGCTTGGGGAAGGGTGGGCGGGACGTTACCGGCGGTTATCCACGGCCGGAAGATGAACAACAGTCAACTTTTGCTCTTCCGCCGGAGATTCCGCCGGGGCCGCCGCGCCGCTCCGGAACGCCACCCCGGAACAGGGCTCCGGAGCGCACCCCCGAAACCGCAAGAAAGTTCGATGGATCCAGTCGGTGATCGGCTACGTCCCATCCCCGTCCAGTCGGATCCTCCCCACGGAGGTGGGATGAAATGGCCGGTTTCAGAGCCCTCGCAGAACAGGTCCGCAATCCACGACTCGTCGCGGCTCAGCGACGCACCGCCCTGCGCAAGTGCCTTGAACGCTTCGCCCCTTACGGGCACCGGGCGACCTGGCACCATCTGTGCACCCGGGCCGGTATCGCGACCCAGGACCGCGATCCGGATCCGGAGCGGCTGGTAGCCGCACTGACCGAGCTGGAAGAGGCCCGTGCTCTCTGGCTCGCGTACGAGGAGGAGTTCGCCGCCCGGCGCCGCAAGGAGAAGCACGACGGCATCCGGCAGCCCGGCGCCATCGACGAATGGCACCGGCGGACCTGGGGCGGCTGTGACATCGTGCCGTGCGAGTCACCGCAACGGCACCCCGCGGCCCGCCTCGCGGTGGTGCTGCGCAACATGATCGTGGCGATGGAGACGGGGCTGCCGCGCCGGGACTGCCCGGTGTGCGGCGGCACCCGCTTCGCCTGGCTCCCGGAGTCGGTGGACGCCCCGGCACCCGGGCCGGCCTGCCGGCAGTGCGGGGTGCTGGCCCCGGTGTCCGTGCTGACGCACGAGGCGCTGACCGCAGCGGGCCGGGTGCACGGGCCGGGGGCGTTCGCGGCGGCCTGACCGGCACCGGGGAGCGGCCGGGCGCCGCCGCACACCCGAAACGGACGGGATCAGGGCCGCTGTCAGACCCTGCTGTCATCATCGGAACATGCTTCAGGTCTGTCTCAACGGCGCCCGGACAGCGGCCGATTCCGGAGCGGTGCCGATGTCGCCGGCCGCCCTCGCCGATGCCGCGCGCCAGGCGGTGGCGGCCGGTGCCGAGGAGGTCCACGTCCATCCCAAGACCCCGTGCGGCCGGGATTCGCTTGCGCCGCGCGTAGTGGCCGCCGCCCTGGAGGCGATCCGGGCGGTGGTGGCGGTCCCGGTCGGGGTGACGACCGGCGCCTGGGCCGAGCCGGATCCCGTACGCCGGGCGGAGCGGATCAGATCGTGGACGGCGCTGCCCGACCACGCCTCGGTGAACTGGCACGAGCCGGGCGCCGAGGCCGTCGCCGCGGCCCTGCTGGAGCGTGGCATCGGCATCGAGGCCGGCCTCTGGTCGGGCACGGACGGCGCGGAGCGGTTCGCCCGCTCGCCGCTCGCCTCCCGGGTGCTGCGGGTGCTGGCCGAGGTGACCGACACCGGCGCCGGGACCGCACCGGCCACCGCGCGCGCCCTGCTGACCGCCGTGGCCGGCGCCGCGCCCGGCCGCCCGGTGCTGCTGCACGGGGAGGACGGCGGGGCCTGGCCGGTGCTGCGACTGGCCGGCGAACTGGGCCTGGCCACCCGGATCGGCATCGAGGACACCCTCCTGCTGCCCGACGGCCGGCCGGCCGCCTCCAACGCCCAACTGGTCGCCGCCGCAACGGCTTCGGCACATGGTCTTCCGGGACGGTGACGTGCGAGGTACGTTCCGCCGCATGCGCGCGCTCGCCCGTTCCCGCACCGTCGCCCCTCCGGGATGGAGCCGATGGCTCGTCCCGCCCGCCGCCCTGTCCATCCATCTCGCCATCGGACAGGCCTACGCCTGGAGCGTGTTCAAGCCGCCCCTGGAGTCCTCCCTCCAGCTGACCGGGACGGCCTCCGCGCTCCCCTTCCAGCTCGCCATCGTGATGCTGGGCCTGTCCGCCGCATTCGGCGGCACCCTCGTCGAACGCAACGGTCCCCGCTGGGCGATGTGCGTCTCGGCGGTCTGCTTCGTCACCGGGTTCCTGGTCGCCGCCCTCGGCGCGGCCACCGGCCAGTATTGGCTGGTCGTCCTCGGTTACGGCGTCATCGGCGGCATCGGCCTGGGCATCGGCTACATCTCCCCGGTCTCCACCCTCATCAAGTGGTTCCCCGACCGGCCCGGGATGGCCACCGGCATCGCCATCATGGGCTTCGGCGGGGGCGCCCTGATCGCCTCCCCCTGGTCCGCCCAACTCCTCGGCTCCTTCGGCTCGGACGCCTCCGGCATCGCGCAGACCTTCCTGGTCATGGGCCTGGTCTACGCCGTCTTCATGACCCTCGGGGTGCTGCTGGTGCGGGTCCCCGCCGACGACTGGCAGCCGCCCGCCGCACCGCCCGCGGGGGCCTCGGCGGCCCGCCCGCTCGTCACCACCGCACAGGTCTCGGCCCGCAGCGCGCTGCGTACCCCGCAGTTCTGGTGCCTGTGGGTCATCCTCTGCATGAATGTCACGGCGGGCATCGGCATCCTGGAGAAGGCCGCCCCGATGATCTCCGACTTCTTCGCGCACACCGCGGCGCCGGTGAGCGCCCCGGCGGCGGCCGGATTCGTCGGCATGCTCTCGCTGGCCAACATGCTCGGCCGGATCGTCTGGTCCTCCACCTCCGACCTGGTCGGCCGCAAGAACATCTACCGGCTCTACCTCGGCGCCGGCGCCCTGATGTATCTGCTGATCGCGCTGGCCGGCGACTCCTCCAAACCGCTGTTCATCGCCTGCGCGATGGTGATCCTTTCCTTCTACGGCGGCGGATTCGCCACCATCCCGGCGTATTTGAAGGATCTGTTCGGCAGTTACCAGGTCGGCGCGATCCACGGCCGGCTGCTGACGGCCTGGTCCACGGCCGGCGTCCTCGGCCCGCTGATCGTCAACGCCATCGCCGACGGGGAGAAGTCCGCCGGCCGCAGCGGCCCGGACCTCTACAGCACCTCGTTCTTCATCATGATCGGCCTGCTGGTGGTGGGCTTCGTCGCCAACGAACTGGTCCGCCCCGTGCACCCCCGGCACCATCAACCGCCCGCGCCCGGCGGGCAGTCCGCGGCCGAACCCGCCGCCCCGAAGGGAGCTGAGCAGTGACCACCCACCGCGCCCTCCTGTTCGTCCTCGTCTGGCTCTGGGTGGGCATCCCGTTCATATACGGCCTTTACGAGCTGACCCTCAAACTGAAACAACTGTTCATGGGCTGACCGCCCCCACCGGCATCGCGCCGGGCCGGCGTCGGCCCTCCCGCCCGTACGGCACCAGGGCCGTACGGGCACCGTTTGGAGAGGGTGGACGTCCATGGCCGAACTGCACGATCTGACCGCGCTCGAACAGGCCGAGGGAATCCGGTCGGGTGAGCTCTCCCCCGTGGAACTCACCGAGCACTATCTGACGCGGATCGAGCGGCTCGACGACTCACTCGGCGCGTTCCTCACCCGCACCCCGGAGATCGCCCGCAAACAGGCCTCGGACGCCGAGAGCGAGGCCACCGCCGCCCGCCGCGAGGGCCGGGCGCTCCCGCCGCTGCACGGCGTGCCCGTCCCCGTGAAGGACCTCAATCAGGTCGCCGGGGTGCGCTGCACGATGGGTTCCCGGGCGCTGGCCGAGCATGTGCCCACCGTCGACGACCATGTCGTCCACAAGCTGCGGGCGGGCGGCACGATCCTGCTCGGCAAGACCAACACCCCCGAATTCGGGCTGCCTTGCTACACCGAGAACGGCCTGGCGCCACCCGCCCGCACCCCGTGGGACCCGGCGCGCTCGGCGGGCGGCTCCAGCGGCGGCGCGGCGGCGGCCGTGGCCGGCGGTCTGGCGCCGGTCGCGCACGCCAGCGACGGCGGCGGCTCGATCCGCATCCCGGCCTCCGTCTGCGGGCTGTTCGGCATCAAGCCCAGCCGCGGCCGGGTCAGCGGCGGCCCGCTCCTGCACGACATCTCCGGCCTGGCCACCTCGGGCCCACTGGCCCGTACGGTCGCCGACGCGGCCACCCTGCTGGACGTCCTGGCGGGTGCCATGCCCGGCGACCCGTTCGCGGCCCCGTCGCTGCCACCCGGGGAGACCTTCGCCGCGCACGCCGGCCGGGACCCGGGACGGCTGCGGATCGCCTGCCTCACCGAGGCGCCCGTCCCCGGCGTCGAGGTCCACCCCGACTGCCGCACCGCCACCACGGACACCGCCGCGCTGCTGACCGGGCTCGGCCATGAGGTCGAGGAGTTGTCCCTGCCGTCCGACGACGGCATCCTCCTCGCGTTCACCCGCGTCTGGTCGGTGCTGGCGGCGAGCCGCCCCGTGCCGCCGGAGGGCGAGGAGCTGCTGATGCCGCTCACCCGCCATCTGCGTGCCCGCGGCGCGGAGGTCTCCGGCACGGACTTCGCGCGCTCCATGTACGCGTTCCGGATCCTCGCCCAGTCCATCGCGGACGGCCTGATGCCGCCGGGCACCGGCTATGACGTGATCCTCTCGCCGACGGTGGCCGCGCCTCCGGCCCCGGTCGGCGGGCTGCGCAACGACGCCGACCCCCAGGCCGAGTTCTCCGCCATCGGCGCGTTCACGCCGTTCACCGCGCTCTACAACGCCACGGGCCAGCCCGCGGTGAGCGTCCCGCTGCAGTGGAACGCCGAGGGCCTGCCGATAGGGGTGATGCTGGCCGGGCGGTACGGCGACGAGGCCACCTTGATCGCGCTGTCGGCGCAGCTGGAGCGGGCCCGCCCGTGGGCGGGCCGCACACCGTCCATGTGGTGACGGAAACCGGAGCGGGTGCGCCCGTCCCTCCCCGGGGCGGGCGCACCCGCGCTCACGGCTCGTCCGTACCGCACCCCTGTGCGCCCAGCTGGGCCGCGGGGTGCCGCTGGTCGCCGCAGGCACGCTCCCGGGCCCCTTCCGGGTCCGTGGCGCTCCGGTCGACCCGCAGCCGCCGTGCACCGGGGCCCTGCTCGCCGAGGTTGTCGTACGGGTTGGACAGCGCGCAGGTCTCCAGCGAGAGGCAGCCGCAGCCGATGCAGCCCGTCAACCGGTCGCGCAGTTCGACGAGTTGGCCGATCCGCTCGTCCAGTTCGGAGCGCCAGACCTCGGAGAGCCGGGCCCAGTCGGCGCGGTTGGGAGTGCGCTCGTCGGGCAGTTCCGCCAGCGCGTCACGGATCACCGCGAGCGGGATCCCCACCCGCTGCGCCGCCCGCACGAACGCGACCCGGCGCAGCGTGTCACGGGTGTAGCGCCGCTGGTTGCCCGCCGTCCGGGTGCTGCTGATCAGCCCCTTGGACTCGTAGAAGTGCAGCGCGGAGACCGCGGCACCGCTGCGCGCGGAGAGCTGGCCGACGGTGAGCTCATGAACCTTGTACGGAAGCTGGGGCACGGTTCAACCCTAGGGCGTGTCCGCAAAGTCCCGTCGTCGCCCGAGTCAGGCGTACTCCGCGGACCCGCACCGGGGGCCGCTCAGCCGTTGACAGCGGGTACCCGCACTCAGCATGCTGAGCAAGCGCTTAGTAAGCGTCGGCCGGTGCACGTCAGCGGCGGATGGATCCCGAGGAGGCGGACAAAAATGGCACAGCCCCGAGTGTTCGGATCGCTCGACGAACTGCGGGACGCAGTCGGTGAGGAGCTGGGCACCACCGACTGGCTGGAGATCGACCAGAAGCGGATCGACCTGTTCGCCGAGGCCACCGGCGATCACCAGTGGATCCATGTGGACCAGGAGAAGGCCGCGGCCGGCCCCTTCGGCACCACCATCGCGCACGGCTATCTCACGCTGTCGCTGCTGCCCGCCTTCGTACCGCAGCTGATGCGGGTCGACAACGTGAAGATGGGCATCAACTACGGCACCAACAAGGTGCGCTTCCCCGCCACCGTCCCGATCGGCTCACGGCTGCGCGCCACGGCCAGGATCGCCGAGGTGACCGAGGTGTCCGGCGGCGTCCAGCTGGCCACGGTCGTGACGATCGAGCGCGAGGGCGGCGACAAGCCGGTCTGCGTCGCGGAGTCGGTCAGCCGCTTCTACCTGTAGGCGGGCGACGGCCGGGCCGCAGGCCGCCCGGACATCAAGGTCCTGACGGCCCGGCCCGCCCGTCCGGGGAAGCCGGGCCGGTCTACCTCTCGCGGGAGGTGGCCCGGTCCACCGGTGCACCCACCATGCGCAGCACGAGGTCGGCATAGAGGGTGCCGACCTCGTCGGGCGTGCGCGGGCCCTGGGCCGTGAACCAGCGGGCGACGTCCACGCACAGCGACAGCACCGCGAGGGTGGTGCCCGGCACATCGTCGGCGTGGAACTCGCCGCTGTCCGCGCCGTCCTGGATGATCTGCCGCAGCAGTCGGTCCGTCCGGCGGCGCAGGCCGGTGATCTCGGTGTAGTGCTCGGGGCTCAGCGCCTGGAGTTCGTACTGGATGACCCGGGCGGTGGTGTGGTGCTCCGCGTGCCAGCGGGCGAAGGTCCGTACGCCGTCGCGCAGGCGCTCGGTGGCGCTGCCCTCGGCCTCGGCGGCTGCGCCCATGATGCGCAGCGCCTTTTCGTGGCCGATGCCGCTGATGCGGTAGAGCAGCTCTTCCTTGGTCTTGTAGTGGATATAGAGGGCAGCCGGGCTCATACCGGCCCGGCCCGCGATGTCACGGGTGGTGGTGGCGTGATAGCCACGCTCGGCGAATGCCTCGACGGCGGCGCTGACCAGGCGCCGTGCGGCGTCCGGGGTCACCCCGGCCCACTCCTCGTTCTCCTCTTCGGCCCGCTCCGCCGCCGCACCCATCGTGTACCCCGCTCCTCGATCCGCCAGGGACCCTCCCCTGACGGATCGAACACCATATCGCGCCGCTGAGCAAGCGCTTAGGGTCTGACGGCAGGCGGCCGGGATACCCGCGGACCGGCCCCTCAGAAAGCGGAGACCCCGGTCAACGCACGGCCGATGACCAGCTTCTGTATCTGGCTGGTGCCCTCGTACAGGGTCATCACCCGGGCGTCCCGCAGCAGCTTGCCGACCGGGTACTCGTCGATATAGCCATAGCCGCCGAAGACCTGGAGGGCGTTGTTGGCGGCGCGCACCGCGGCTTCGGAGGCGAACAGCTTGGCCTTCGAGGCGGCGGTGACGAACGGTTCGCCGCGCTCGATCAGATCGGCGACCCGCCAGGTCAGCAGGCGCGCCGCGTCGACATCCACGGCGATATCGCTGATCAGCTCCTGCACCAGCTGGTGCCGGGCGAGGGGCTTGCCGAACTGCTCGCGCTCGCCCGCGTAGCCGAGCGCGGCGTCCAGGGCGGCCTGGGCGATGCCCACACAGCCGGCGGCCACCGACATCCGGCCCTTGGCCAGCGCGGACATCGCGACCGAGAACCCCTTGCCCTCGGGGCCGAGCATGGCGGCGGCCGGGACCCGCACGCCGTCCAGGACCAGCTCCGCGGTGGCCTGGCCGCGCAGCCCCAGCTTGCCGTGGATCTCGCGGCGCTCCAGACCGGGGCTGTCCGCCGGTACGAGGAAGGCGCTGATGCCGTGGTGTCCCGGGGCGCCGCCGGTGCGGGCGAAGAGCAGCACGACATCGGCCCAGGTGCCGTTGGTGATGAACATCTTGGCGCCGTCGATGACGTAGTCGTCCCCGTCGCGCACCGCCCGGGTGGCGAGGTTGGCCGCGTCGGATCCGGTGCCCGGCTCGGTCAGGCCGAAGCAGCCGACCGCCTCGCCGGAGGTGAGCCGCGGCAGCCACTCCCGCTTCTGTTCCTCGTCGCCCCATGCGGCGAGGGTCTTGGCCACCAGACCCAGGGAGACCGAGACGATGCCGCGGACCGAGGAGTCGGCGCGGCCCAACTCCTCGGTGACCAGGACGTAGGAGAAGTGGTCGCCGCCGGAGCCGCCGTACTCCTCGGGGACGGTGAGCCCGAGGAAGCCGAGGTCGCCGAGCTTCTTCACGATGCCGCGGTCGACCTGTTCCGCACGGTCCCAGGCGGTGGCATACGGGGTGATCTCACGGTCGGCGAAGTCCTTGGCGAGCTGCCGTACCGCGGTCTGCTCCGCGCTGAGCTCCAGGTTCATCTCGGGCCCCTTGTGGACGAGCACAGTTAATTAGCACTGCTAGTTTTTGGTGGGCAGGCTCTACTATGTGCGTCATGGCCCGACCCCGCAAGCCCCTTCTGAGCCGCGAGCGCATCGTCTCCACGGCGCTGGCGCTCATCGACTCCGAGGGGCTGCCGGCGCTCTCCACCCGGCGGCTGGCGGCGGAGCTGGGCGTGAGCGGGCCGTCCCTCTACAACCACTTCACGACCAAGGACGAGATCCTCGACGCGGTGGCCGACACGGTCATCGCCAAGGTCGATGTGTCGGCCTTCGAGGCGGGTGCGGACTGGCGCGCCGGGCTGCTCGACTGGGCCCGCTCCTACCGCGCGGCGCTCGCCGCACATCCGCACATCGTGCCGTTCCTCGCCCAGGGACCCGGCCGCCGCCCGGCCGGACTGAAGATGGCCGACGCGGCGTTCGGCGGGATGGTCGAGGCGGGCTGGCCGCCCGCCCAGGCCACCAGGATCTGTGCGATGGTCCGTTACTTCGTGGCCGGCTCCGCGCTGGGCTCGTTCGCCCGCGGCTTCGTCGACGATCCGGGCGCCTACGACCCCGCCGACTACCCGCACCTGGGCCAGGCCCACCTCCTGGCGGAGCATCAACGCCAGGTGGACGAGGGCGCGTTCGAGACCGGGCTGCGGGCACTGGTGGACGGACTGGCGCTGCAGCACCCGGAACTCGTACCGCCGAACGGCGGCTGACCGCACAGCGCGGCTCCCCGGCGCACGGCCGCCGCCGCGCGGAGACCGGCCGCCGGGGAGCCGCCTGCGGTCACCCCTGCACGGGCGCCGCCTTCGGCCCGCCGCCCGGCTCGGCCCGTCCGTCCGGTCGGGCCGCCGCGGCGCGGCGGGTGAGCAGCCAGATGGACGCCAGCGCGATGACGGACAGCGCCATGATGTACCCGGACACCGCCATCGAGGTGCCGCTCGCCTCCAGCAGCAGCACCATCAGGAACGGCGCGAGTCCGCCGCCCAGGATGGCGCTGATCTGGTAGCCGAGCGAGGCGCCGGTGTAGCGCATCTCGGCGGTGAACAGCTCGGCGAACAGCGCGGCCTGCGGGCCGTACATGATGCTGAGGAAACAGCTGCCGACGAAGGTGCCGACGGCCAGCCACAGCAGCGAAGCGGTATCGATGAGCAGGAACATCGGCACCGCCCAGAGCAGCAGCCCGACGGCGCCGGCGGCGTAGACCCGCAGCCGGCCGATCCGGTCGGACAGCGCGGCGGCGGCCGGAATCAGGACGAGTTGGGTGAGGCTGACCAGCAGGGAGACGGCCAGCACGGAGGTGCGCCGCATCTCCAGCTCGCGGGTGGCGTAGTCCAGGACGCCGGTGATCAGGATGTAGAAGGTGGCGGTGTTCACCGCGAACGAGCCGCCGGCCAGCAAGACCGTGCCGAGATGGTGCCGCAGGATCGTACGCACCGGTGAACGGCGCGCCTCGGCGGCCCGTTCCGTCGCCGCCAGCTTCTCTTCCGCGGCCCGGAACTCGGGGGTCTCCTCGACATGGGTGTGGATATAGCGGGCGAGGACCAGCACCAGTACGCCGACGAGGAACGGGAGCCGCCAGCCCCAGGCGCCGAAGGACCGCTCGTCGGTGACCGCGCCGGCCAGCAGGAAGGCGGTGTTGGCGGTCATCACGCCGAGCGGGACGCCGAGTTGCACCAGCGAGCCGTAGAGGCCGCGCTTGCCCTCGGGGGCGTACTCGGTGGCCATCAGCATCGCGCCGCCCCACTGGGCACCGACCGCGAGGCCCTGCAGCAGGCGCAGGACGACGAGCAGGACCGGCGCGGCCAGCCCGATGGTGTCGTAGGAGGGCAGCAGGCCGATGGCGGTGGTGGCCAGCCCCATCACCGTCAGCGCGAGCACCAGCATGGGTTTGCGGCCGCGCCGGTCGCCGAGGTGGCCGGCGATCAGACCGCCGACGGGGCGGGCCAGAAAGCCCACCGCGAAGGTCGCGAAGGAGGCGAGGACGCCGGCGGCCTGGCTGCCCGAGGGGAAGAAGGCCGGGCCGAGCACGAGGGCCGCGGCGATACCGAAGACGAAGTAGTCGTACCACTCGACGGCGGAGGCGAGGGCCGCGGCGGTGGCGACCGTGCGGCGGCTGCGGGAGGAGGGCGGGGCGGTGTCGCCGTGAGGCGCGGAGGGGGCCGTGTCCATGCGTGCACACTCCGAGGGGGTGCGGGAAGGGGAGGGGGGCGGCGCCGTGATGTCGGGCGACCGTACCGACCGGCCGGTACGCCGTCAACGGACCGCGCAGCACGAGTTTCCGACGCCCGGATGCGCGCGGGGCCGGGACGTCGCCTCCCGCGCCCCGGCCCGGCTCTCCCCGCCCTGCCCCGCCGTCTAGAACACGACCAGCGCGCGCCCGCCCTTGCCTGCCAGCATCGCGTCGAAGGCGGCCGGGATGCCGTCGAGGCTGATCCGCTCGGTGACCAGGGCGGAGAGGTCGAGCGCGCCGGAGCGGACGTGTTCCGCGATGACGGGGAGGTCGCGGGCGGGGTCGCTGTTGCCGTAGACGCAGCCGGAGAGGGTCCGGCCGAAGTAGAAGATCTCCAGGGCGGAAAAGGTCACCTGCTGGTCCTGCCCGCCGATGCCGACGACCGTCGTACGGCCGCCGCGCCGGGTCGCCGACCAGGCCGTACGGATGGTGTCGGCGCGGCCCACACACTCCACCGCGACATCGGCGCCGATGCCGCCGGTGAGCTTGCGGATGCGCTTGGCGGTGTCCTCACCCGCCACCACGAACTCCGTGGCGCCGGCCGCGCGGGCCAACTCCTCCTTCTCCGGCGAGACATCCACGGCCACGATCGTGCCCGCGCCCGCGATCCGCGCCGCCTGCAGCGTGGCCAGGCCCACCCCGCCGACGCCGAAGACCGCGACCGACTCCCCGGCCCGCACCCGGGCACTGTGGTGCACGGCGCCCCAGCCGGTGAGCACCGCGCAGCCGAGCAGCGCCGCGTCGGCGAGCGGCACGCCGTCCGGCAGCGGCAGCGCGGCCCGCGCGGGCACCACGGTCTCCTCGGCGAACGCGGCGGTGCCCAGGCCGGGGTAGAGCTCGGTGGCGTCGGCGGCGAGCGTGGCGTACGGAGCGTCCGCGGCGCTGCCCGAGCGGGCGCACAGCCAGGGCTCGGCCAGCCCGCAGAAGTGGCAGTCGCCGCAGGACGGCGCCCAGTTGAGGACGACCTGGTCGCCGGGGGCCACCTCGGTCACGCCGGGGCCGACCGCGGTGACGGTGCCCGCGCCCTCGTGCCCGAGGACGGCCGGGGCGGGCTGGCGCAGGGTGCCGTTGGACAGGGACAGATCGGAGTGGCAGACGCCGGCGGCGGCGAGCCGGATACGGACCTGGCCGGGGCCGGGCTCGGGCAGGTTGATCTCGGTGACCTGCAAGGGGGCGTTGACGGCGGACAGTACGGCGGCGCGGACCACGGGAGAACTCCTCGGTGCGGAGGGCGGGGCTGGCGGGACGGGCGGGGCTGGCGCGACTGGCCGGGCCGGCAGGACTGGCCGGGCCCGGCCGGGAAGGGGAGCGGGTCGCGGCGGGGTGCGGTACCGGCCGTCCCCGCCGCCCGCCGGGTCAGAACTGCAGCGACTTGGTCTGCAGATATTCGCTCAGACCGTGCGGGCCCAGCTCGCGGCCGACGCCGGACTGCTTGTAGCCGCCGAACGGGGCAAGGGGGTTGAACCGGCCCCCGTTGATGTCGACCTGCCCGGTGTCCAGACGGCGGGCGAAGGCGGCCGCCTCGGCCTCGTCGCCCGCCCAGACCGCGCCGGCCAGGCCGTAGACGGTGTCGTTGGCGATCCGGACGGCGTCGTCCACGTCCTCGTACTTCAGGATCGACAGCACCGGGCCGAAGATCTCCTCCTGGGCGATGGTCATCTCGGGGGTGACGTCGGCGAAGACGGTCGGCGCGACGTGGTAGCCCGTCCCGGCGGGCGCCTCCGGGCCGCCCGCCACGACCCTGGCACCCTCGGCGATGCCCTGCTCGATGTAGCCGCGCACCCGGTCCCGCTGCTTGGCGCTGACCAGCGGGCCGACCCGCTCCCCGGGGACGTACTTGGCGGCCGCTGCGGTCGCCAGCTCGACGGCCTCGGCGTAGCGGTCCTTGTGGACCAGCATCCGGGTCCATGCGCTGCAGGTCTGACCGGAGTTGGCCATGACGTTGGCGACGCCGACCGCGACCGCCTTGGGCAGATCGGCGCTGGGCAGGATGACGTTGGCGGACTTGCCGCCCAGCTCCAGCGCCACCCGCTTGACCGCGGCGCCCGCCAGCGCACCGATCCGCTTGCCGACGGCCGTCGAGCCGGTGAAGGAGACCAGATCGACGCCCTCGTGCTCGGCGAGCGCCTGCCCGGCGACCGGGCCGAGTCCGGTGACGAGGTTGAAGACACCGGCGGGTACCCCGGCAGCGTCGACGCACTCGGCGAACAGCTGGGCGACCAGCGGGGTGTCCTCGGCGGGCTTGAGCACCACCGTGCAGCCGGCCGCGAGCGCCGGGGCAACCTTGGCGACGACCTGGTGCAGCGGGTAGTTCCAGGGCGTGATCGCGCCCACCACGCCCACCGGTTCGTGCAGCACGGTGGAGTTGCCGATCTTCTCCTCGAAGGAGTACGTGCCGGCCAGTTCGGCGTACGAGCCGCAGACCGCGACCGGCACCCCGGCGTGCACCATCCTGCTGAAGGCGAGCGGCGAGCCGAGTTCGGCGGTGACGGTCTCGGCGATCTCCTTGGCGCGCGCGGCGAGTTGGTCACGCAGCGCGGCCAGCCGGGCCGCGCGCTCCTGGGGCGGGGTGGCGGCCCAGCCCGGCAGCGCCGCGCGGGCGGCGCGCACCGCGGCGTCCACGTCCTGGGCCGAGCCGGCCGGGACGGCGGCGATGACCTGCCCGTCGGCCGGGTTGACGACCTCGATCGTGCCGCTGCCCGCGGCGGGCCGCCAGCTTCCGTCGATGTACATCGCGTCGTGCTGCTTCACGTCGTGGTCCTCCCGGGCCGGCTACGGGTCATCCCACCCCCAAACTAGCGCCGGTAGTTTTGCGGGCGCCAGGGACCCCCCGCACCTGTGGGGTGACGGTCGCCACGCCCCTGGAGCGCGGCGCCGCCGGGCGGCAGCGTGCCCGTTTCCTCGCTCACGCCGACGTATCCCGCCGTGCCGTGGCCCGCGGCGACCGCCCGTTCCCCGGGCCCGTTGACGGCTCGCCCGCACCGCCCCGCGCCGACCCGGTGCGGGCGGCCGGCCCGGCGGAGGCCAGCAGCAGCGCCCCGAGCAGGACGAAGGGCGCGGCGGTGCCCGCCAGGCCGGCCAGCAGTCCGGCGCCGGCCGGGGCGGCGACCTGGCCGAGCCGGTTGCCGGTCAGGCGGAGCGCCAGCGCCGTACTGCGGGCCCGGTCGGGGGCGGCCTGGACGACCGTCGTCATCGACAGCGGCTGGCCGACGCCGAGACAGAAGCCGAGCGCGAGGAGCATCGCCGCCAGCGCCACCACCGGGACCGGCAGCACCAGACCGCCGCACAGCAGACCGGCCAGCGCACAGCTGCCGGCCATCAGCGCGGTGCGTCCCAGCCACCGGATCATCGGCGTCATCACCAGCCGGCAGGCGATGGTGGCCGCGGCCCGCAGGCTGAGCAGCAGGCCGATGGTGGTGGGGGCGATGGCGCGGTCCTCGCCGATGACGGGGAGGTAGGCGGTGAGGATGTCGGTCGCCGAGAGCACGGCCAGGCTCACGAGGATGCCGGCCGGGACGCCTCTGGTGCGCAGAATGGCGCGCACCGGGACCGGTGGCCCGGCCGTACGGTCCGCGGCACCCGGCGCCACGGCGCGGGTGCGCTGTTCGAGGCGCCAGAGCGAGACGTAGGAGACGGCGGCGACGGCGCCGGAGACGAGCAGGGCGGTGGCGCTCGTCGGGGCCATGTGGCCGTCGCGCTCGGAGATCACGAGCCCGGCGGCGGCCGGGCCGATCAGCTGGCCCAGGGAGGCGCCGATGGTGAAGTGGCCGAAGTTGCGGTCGCGGTCCTCGGGGGCGCTGCGCCGGGCGACGATCGACTGGGCGCCGATGACGAAACAGAGGTGCCCCAGCCCCATCACCCCGCTCCAGGCGGCCATCACGGGCAGCGAACCGGCCAGCCCGCTGAGCACACAGCCACCGCTGATCAGCGCCACCCCGGCGACCAGCAGCGGGGCGCAGCGGCCGTGGTCGGTACGGCGGCCGAGCGGGACGGCGACGAGCAGCGGCAGCAGTGCGTAGACGGCGGTGATCACGCCGATGGCGCGTTCGTCGGCGCCCAGGGCGAGGGCCCGGTAGGAGACGGCCGGCCTGGCCATGCTCACCGCTCCTTGGGCGAAGGAGAAGGTGAGGACCAGGCGCAGCAGCCAACTCCTGCCGGGCCTCGCGGTATCGGGGCCGGTCATCTAGAAGATGCCGAAGAGCACACCGGCGCACAGGACCACCAGCGAGGTCAGCGCGGCCCACTTGACGGTGAACTTGGTGTGGTCGCCGAACTCGACCTTGGCCATGCCGACCAGGACGTAGACGGCGGGGACCAGGGGGCTGGACATGTGCAGGGCCTGGCCGACGAGGGAGGCACGGGCGATCTCGATGGGGGTCACCCCGTGGGCGGCGCCGGCCTCGGCGAGGATCGGCACGATGCCGAAGTAGAAGCCGTCGTTGGACATGAAGTAGGTCAGCGGGATGCTCAGGATGCCGGTGACGATGCCCATGTGCGGGCCGAGCGCGTCGGGGATGCCGCTGACCAGCCAGCGCGCCATGTGCTCGACCATGCCGGTGCCGGTGAGCACGCCGGTGAAGACGGCGGCGGCGAAGACCATCCCGGAGACGTTGAGCACGTTCTCGGCGTGCGCGGCGACGCGGGCCTTCTGGTCCTTCATGTGCGGGAAGTTGACGGTGAGGGCGAGCGCCGCACCGAGGAGGAAGAGGACCGGGATCGGCATGGCCTGCACGATCAGCAGGGTGAGCAGCGCGACGGTGAGCGCGGCGTTGAACCAGTAGAGCTTGGGGCGCAGGGTGGCACGCTGCGGGTCGAGGACCTGGAGGCCGTCGTCGTCGGCGTGGTCGCCGGAGCCGGTGGCCGCGTCACGGTCGGCGTCGGAGCCGGTGCCCGCACCGCCGGTGCCGCGCTGGGTACCGTCGGGGGTGGCGCCCTTGCCGCCCGCGCCGACCAGGACCAGCTCGCTCTCCTTCTCGTCCGCTGCCTCGGTCACCACCCGGGTGTCGCCGAGGGTCAGCAGGCCGAGCCGCTTGCGCTCGCGCCGGCCGAGGACGTACGCGAGGGCGAAGACCGCGACCAGGCCGACGGCCAGGGCGGGGATCATCGGGATGAAGATGTCGCCGGCGTCGAGCTTGAGTGCGGTGGCGGCGCGGGCGGTCGGCCCGCCCCAGGGGAGGGTGTTCATCACGCCGTTGGCGGTGGCGGCGACACCGGTCATGACGACGAGGCTCATCTTCAGCCGCTTGTAGAGCGGGTAGAGCGCCGAGACGGTGATCATGAAGGTGGTGGAGCCGTCGCCGTCGAGCGAGACGATCGCGGCGAGCAGCGCCGTGCCGATCACCACCCGCACCGGGTCGGCCTTGCAGAACTTCAGGATGCCGCGGACGACCGGGTCGAAGAGACCGACGTCGATCATCACCCCGAAGTAGATGATGGCGAACATCAGCATCGCGGCCGTGGGGGCCAGGTCGCCGATGCCCTTGAGGACGTAGTCGCCCAGGTGCGCGCCCTGTCCGACCAGGATGCAGAACAGCGCGGGGATGAGCACCAGCGCGGCCATCGGTGACATCTTCTTCATCATGATCAGCACCAGGAAGGCGGCGATCATGACAAATCCGAGGATTGTCAGCATTAGGGGTACCTCACGTTCGCCCTTGAACATCTGCCGGGGGGTGGCAGTTCAGGCGACGTTAGGGCCGGCAAACTTTTGTTAACAAGGTCTTGACGCGCGAGCAATACGAGCAAAACCCCAGGTCAATACGGATCCCATCGGACGGGCGTGAGCACAACCGGCAGTCCGTTGAGCACCGCGGTGCGTTCGGCACCGGTCGGCCCGGTCAGCCCGGCACGCCGCCGGCCCGGCTCTCACCCGTCGCCCGCATCCGCCCGGCTCTCACCCCCCCCCGCGCCCGCCCCGTCCAAATAGCGCGCCAGATAGGCCCGGAGCAGCTCCTTGGTCTCCGTGACGATGGCGGGATCGCCGGCCGGGTCGGTGCGGAAGGCGAGCTGGAGCAGCGCGTCGGCCGTCTCGACGCCGACCAGGAAGGCGGTGCGCAGCCGCTCGTCGGCGGTGTCCAGACCGAGCGGGCCGGCGAAGAGGGCACGCAGCCGGTCGGCGACCTCGTAATTGGCCTGCCGGGATTCGCGCGGGGCGGGGACGGTGAACTCCACCAGGGCGAAGCCCGGCACCGTCCGTTTCATGGCGAGGTATTCGTCGACCACCACATCCATCGCGTGGCGCCACTGGAGCGGCCGGTCGGCCGGGGCGGTCAGCCGGGCGGTGATGCGGTCCGCGTAGGCGTCGAGATTGCGCCGGGCGAGGGCCTCGGCCATGGCGCGCTTGTTGGGGAAGAAGCGGTAGACGGAGCCGATCGGGACACCGGCGCGGCCGGCCACGGCCCGGGTGCTCAGCTCCTCGTATCCGGTCTCCTCCAGGACTTCGGCGCAGGCGTCGAGGATTCTGGCCAGGCGCTGGGCGCTGCGCTGCTGGACGGGCGCACGGCGCAGAGGGGCCGGCGGTGTGGCGGGGCGGGGGTTCGGCTGCTGCACGCGACCATCCTGCCCGCCGTCCGGACGGACGGGGCGCCGTCGCCGCGATCCGGCCGACGCGGCCGGGAGTCTCCGTTGACGGCCCTCCACGGCAATCCTAAGGTCTTGCATAGGATTCCTTGAGCGGCGGGAGCGCGCGATGGCAGGCACGGGCAACGAGCAGGCGAGGAAGACGGCCGAGGGGCTGGTGTACACCACCGGCTTCGGCAACGAGCACAGCTCGGAGGCCGTCCCCGGCGCGCTGCCGGTGGGCCGCAACTCCCCCCAGCGCGCACCGCTCGGCCTGTATGCCGAGCAGCTCAGCGGGTCCGCGTTCACCGAACCGCGCGACCACAACCACCGCTCCTGGCTCTACCGCATCCGCCCGTCGGCCGCGCATCCGCCGTTCGTCCGCGCCGAGCGGCGCGCCCTGCGCTCGGCGCCGTTCACCGACTGCACCCCCGACCCCAACCGGCTGCGCTGGAACCCCCTGCCCGAGCCCGCCGGCCCGGCCGACTTCCTGGACGGACTGTGGACGCTGGGCGGCAACGGCGACGCCACCCAGCGCACCGGCATGGCCGTCCACCTGTATTACGCCAACACCTCCATGGAGCGGCGGGTGTTCGGCAATGCGGACGGTGAGCTGCTGGTCGTCCCGGAGCACGGCGGGCTGCTGCTGCGCACCGAACTCGGCCTGCTGCACGCCGAACCGGGCGAGGTGGCCTTGATCCCGCGCGGCGTCCGCTTCCGCGTCGAGCTGCTGGACGGCACCGCCCGCGGCTATGTCTGCGAGAACTACGGCCGGCCCTTCCAACTCCCCGACCTGGGCCCGATCGGCGCCAACGGCCTGGCCAACGCCCGGGACTTCCGCGCTCCGGTCGCCGCCTACGAGGACGTCGAGGGCCCCGTCGAGGTCGTGGGCAAGTTCTGCGGCAACCTCTGGACGGCCACCTACGACCACTCGCCGCTGGATGTCGTCGCCTGGCACGGCAACCATGTCCCGTACGTCTACGACCTGCGCCGCTTCAATGTCATCGGCTCGATCAGCTACGACCACCCCGACCCGTCGATCTTCACCGTCCTCACCTCCCCCTCCGACACCGCGGGGCTGGCAAGCGTGGACTTCGTCGCCTTCGCGCCGCGCTGGCTGGTCGGCGAGGACACCTTCCGGCCGCCGTACTTCCACCGCAATGTGATGACCGAGTACATGGGGCTGATCGAGGGCGCCTACGACGCCAAGGCCGAGGGTTTCGTCCCGGGTGGCGGCTCCCTGCACAACATGATGTCGGCGCACGGTCCCGACCGGGAGACCTTCGACCGGGCGAGCGCCGCCGAGCTGCGGCCGCAGAAGATCGACGACGGGCTGGCCTTCATGTTCGAGACCCGCTGGCCGCTGACGCTGACCGAGCAGGCCAGGGACGCCGGCCATCTGCAGCGCGGCTACGACGACGTGTGGCAGGGTCTTCAGCGCCATTTCCGCCTGTGACACCGGGGAACGCTTCGTGACCACCTTCGCTCCCGACTCGCTCGCCCTCAACCGCAAGCTGCCGCTGTGGTACCAGGTCTCGCAGTCGTTGCGCGCCTCCATACTGGGCCGCTCCCCCGAGGCTCCGCTGCGGCTGCCCACCGAGGACGCGCTCGCCGCGCACTACGGCGTGAGCGTGCTGACCATGCGCCAGGCCCTCAAGGAGCTGGAGGCGGAGGGCCTGATCAGCCGGCACCGGCGCCGTGGCACCTTCATCGAGCCGAGCGCCCAGCGCGGTGCGCCGGTGCGGCTGCTGGGCTCCGTGGACGCGATCGTGGCCCAGCAGTCCGGGATGCGCACCGAGCTGCTGGAGCACGGACTCACCGCGGTGCCGTCCGAACTGTCCGAGTATTTCCCGGACATCGCCGAGGTGGCCGGATTCCGCCGGCTGCGCAGCGACGAGACCGGCGAGCCGACCAACCACGCACACAACTACGTACGCCCCGATGCCGCCGCGCGGATCGATCCGGCGGATCTGCTGCGCTGGCCGATGACGAAGGTGCTGCGGGACGCGGTGGGCGTACGGATCAGCCGGATCACCGACACCGTCGAGGCGCGGCTGGCCGATCCGGAGACCGCCCGGCTGCTGCAGGTTCCGCTGCTCAGCCCGATCCTGCACTACACGGGCATCACCTACGACGAGGACGGCCGCGCGGTCGATGTCGCGCGGATCCACTACCGCGGCGACCGCTTCTCGTTCACGGTCACGCTGGACGCGCACTGACCCGGCCCGCCGGCACCGGCACCGGAACCGGGCCACGACGCCCCCGAGCCTCAGATCCGCTCCAGGCTCCGCCCCGTACTGCGCGGACCCAGCAGCGCCACGTCCAGGCACAGCAGCAGCATCAGCGCCGCCGAGCCGGTGAACACCGCGGCCGCCCCGAGGTCGTTCAGCACGCTCAGCGCGACGAACGGCAGCACGACCGAGGTGAGCCGGGACAGTGAGTAGGCGATGCCGATCGCGCTGCTGCGCAGGCCGGTGGGGAAGATCTCGGTCTGGTAGACGTGGAAGGCGTTGGAGAACACATTGCTGCACACCGTCAGCAGAAAACCGAAGGTGACGATGGCCCAGGTGGCGGCGGCGAATCCGAAGACCAGACCGCAGCCGGCGATACCGAGCGCCGAGGCGATGATCAGCGTCCGGCGCTCGATCCGGTCGATGAGCGGGATGGACAGCGCGGAGCCGACCGGATAGCCGCAGAAGCTCAGCGCCGCGTACGACAGCGACTCGGTGACGGTGTGGCCCTTCGCCGTGAGCACCACCGGCGCCAGCGACCCGAAGCCGTAGTAGCCGACGGTCTGCAGCACCTGGAAGATCCACCACATGACGGTGCGCCGCCGGTGGTCGCCCCGGAACATCGCGGCCAGCGGCACCTTCCGCTCCGGGACCGTCTCCGCCTCCGGTACCGACGGCAGGCTGCCGCCGCTCTCCCGGGCCACCCGCTCCTCCAGCCCGGCCACGATCCGTTCGGCTTCCCCGTCACGCCCGAGCACCGTCAACCATCGTGGCGATTCCGGGAGTTGGCGGCGCATCAACTGGATGAACGCGGCGCCCAGCGCACCGGCGACCAGCAGCCAGCGCCATCCGTCGATGCCCAGCGGCTGATGTGCGGCCACCAGCCGGGCACCGAGCAGCGCGGCGACCGGAACACCGAGGAACCCGACGGTGTACGCATAGGCGATATAGCGGCCGCGTACCGCCCGGGGCAGGAACTCCGCGAGATAGGTGTCCACCAGCACGAGTTCGGCGCCCAGTCCGAGCCCGGACAGAAACCGCAGCGCAAGGAGCCAGGACAGGTTCGGCGCGGCGGCGCACAGCAGCGAGAAGAACGAGTACGCCGCCAGGTTGATCATGAACATCCGGCGCCGCCCGAAGCGGTCGGCGAGCACCGACAACACATTCGCGCCGACGAACATCCCGAGGAAGCCCGCGGCGATCACCCAGGATTTCGCGGTGTGCCCGAGGTGCCACTGTTCGGCGAGTACCGCGGCCAGCACCCCGCCGAGGAAGATCTCATAGAGGTCGAAGAAGGCGCCGATGCCGACGATGAGGGTGATCCGGCGGTGCCACCGGGACGGCGGCAGCCGGTCCAGCCGTGCCGCGGCCCGGATGCCGCCGGGAGTCCCCCCGCGCCGTTCAGGCGTGGAGGAGGTGGTGTCCGTCATGGCGGTCCTCCCCTGAGCAGGTCCCGGCGCAGCACGGAGCCAGGTCCGCACCGCGTGGTCGGGCGTACGGCGAGGACCGTACTCCTTCAAGATCAGCAAGTGGAAGACCGCGTGCACACCTGCCGGGGACGGTGAACGTGGCCTGCGGATTCGATATCGCCGCGGGGCCGGTGGATACCATGCCCGGGTCAACCGAACGGTCCGGGAGGGGCTCCGCGTGACGGCGAAGCAGGACGCGCCACGGCTGTCCGATCTCATGCCGTGGTCCGTGGCGCCGCTGCGGCTCGGCCGCTCCTGGGTGCTGGCGCCGGATCCGGCCACGCTGCGCGCCCGCTGGGCGGCGCTGGTGAAGGCCGAGGACGCGGCGGCCCGCGAGCGGCTGTTCCGGCCGTCCCGGGCCCGTACCCTGCACTCCGCCGTCGGCCAACTGCCGGGCCAGGCCACGGCGACCGAGCGGCTGTACCGGGCGGACGGGCCGTGCCCCGAGCCGGTGCGGGTGGTGCACGGCCCGTTCGACCAGCAGTGGCTGCTGCCCGATCACCGGCTGATCGACGGCGCGCGGCCGGAGCTGTGGCGGGTGGCGGACGAACGCCAGCTTTTCGTGGTCGAGTGGGGGTACGTGCCGCAGGCACCCGGCCCCGCGGTGGTGTGCTCCGCACTGCTGCCCGACGGCCGTTCGCCGGCCGGCCGCCCGGGACGGATCCGTCCGCTCTACCGGCGGCCCGGCGGTCAGGAGCCCAATCTCGCCCCGGGTCTGCTCGCTCTGCTCGGCCGGCGCCTGGACCGCCCGGCCGGGCCGGCGGATCTGCTCGCCTGGCTCACCGCGAGCGCCCACCACTCCCCCGACGGCTGCACGGTGCCGCTCACCACCGACCCGGAGCTCTGGGACCGCGGCGTCGCGCTCGGCGAGCGGCTGCTGTGGTTCACCACCCGGGGCGCCCACGGACGCGGGCCCGACGGCGGGCACGGCGGCGGGCGGCCCCGGATGCCGGGCGGCCGGCGCCCCTACGTACGCTCCGCGCTCCCCGCCCGCGGGCTGCCCCAGGACGTCGCCTACGACCCGGAGGAGGAGGCGCTGCTGCTCGACGGCGGCCGGATCTCACCGGTGCCGCCGGGCGCCTGGGACTTCCTCGCGGGCGGCGTACGCGTCCTGGAGACGTGGCTGGCCGAGCGCACGGGCACGGCCGCGGCGGGGACGGAGGTGCCCGAGGCCGGTTCGCTGGCGGCGCTGCGCCCCACGGACTGGCCGCAGGAGTGGACCTCGGAGCTGCTGGAACTGATCACCGTTTTGGCGCTGTTGTCCGAACTCCAGCCGCAGTGCGAGGAGTTGCGGCGGAGCACGGGGGACGGTCCGCAGCTGACGGCGGGCGAACTGCGGGCAGCCGGCATCGTCCCGGCGCCGGTCTCCGCACACCGCCCGGCCTCCGTGCTCGACCACCACGAGGAGGGCCCGGAGGGGCAGTTCGCGCTGCTGTGAGCGACCCGGTCGGGCCGGGACCGCCGGCACCGGGTCGGCCTCCACCGGGCGGGACCGGCACCGCGGCGCCATGGACAAAAAAACCACCCGTCGCAGAGCAACGGGTGGTGGGGAGGGGTGCGCCGGCCGGGCGGGGACGGGGCCGGGCGGTGGAGCGGGTGCCGCACGGCATCTCCGGGGCAAGGACTCCCGCCCCGGCGAGCACACCGACGAGCGGCCGGCGCACCGGGCCTGATGAGCGATCGGGCCGCAGTGCCGCGCCGGGACGGTGTGATCGCCCGAGATGCCGCTTCAGAAGCGGATCAGCCGTGACCCCCGAACAGCGAGCGCCGCAGCCTGCGCAGCGGCGCGAACAGCGACACCCTGGCACTGCGGCCGTTCCTCGTTCGCGAGCGATCACGTGCGGTGAGCTCCTGCATCAGCGACGTCGCCCCCTCCGCCTCACGCTGCGGGACGGCGGGACCACCCAGCACCGCGAGATGACGGTCGAGACGCGCACTGGACGCACTGCTCCCGCAGTTGATGGCAGGGACTCGCGCCCTGCTACGCACTGTTATCTGTTCCATGACTCTCCCCACCCTACGAGGGCACCCGGCCCGGGCAGGGTAACCCTATCTCTCTTGGAGGACACGCGTGCAGACCGGTCAACGGATTCACCTGCCTCGCCTTGACGTTGACGAACACCATACGGAATGCCTCGTACACCGCATGGACCAGGGCGAGTTGAGCGTCAACGGGCTGCGCCGACAGCCCTGGGGAGCGCCTGACGGTCCGCCAGGACGCACAAGGAGAGACCCGGATCTCGCTGCCTCTCCCCGGCGCCCGGCGAGCGGATGATTACGCAGCGGAGGCGAACACCGGCAGATAGCCGCCGGACTGTCCGGTGGCGGTGGGGTGGTAGGACTCCAGGACGGGGAAGGTCACGCTGTGCAGCCAGGCGCTGCCGGAGCACAGCTCATGGCCGGAAAACGTCGCGTTGACGTCGGCGAAGGTGAAGCCGTGGTCGGCGGCCCGCTTGGCGGTGACGCCGTTGATGTCGTCGGCGGCCCCGTTGATCGCGGTACGGGACTTCTCGGAGAGGCCGGCGATACAGCTGCCGCCGATCTTGTAGAAGTGGGGATAGCCCACGACCACCACATGTGCGGCCGGAGCCTTCTGGGAGATGGCGCTGTACACCCCGTCGAGCTGACCGGGCAGGGTGTTGTCGATGTAGGCCCTGGCCTGGGCCACCCTGGCCAGGCAGGCGCTCTCGCCCTGGAGCGCACAGGTCGTCATGGTGTCGGCGAAACCGGCGTCGTTGCCGCCGATGGTGATGCTGACCAGCCCGGTGGAGCTGTTGAGCGGGGCGAGCTGACCGCTCAGAACGTCACCCGTTCGGGCGCCGGAACAGGCGGTGAACTGGAAGGAGGAGGGGGAGTGCGCGGCGGCCCACAGGGCCGGGTAGGCCTTGGTGCTGCGCTTGCAGGAGCCGCTGGCGCCGTCGTAGCTGCCGGCTCCGACACCGGAGGAGTAGGAGTCGCCGAGGGCCACATAGCCCGTGGCGATGGGGAGTTGAGCGGACGCGGCGGCGCTCGCGCCGGTGAGCGCGAGCGCCGAGGTGACGAAGAAGGCGGATGTCAAGGCCGCGAATCGGGACAGTCTCATGGAACCTCCCTTAGCAGGATCTCTGCCACATTCGTCGTAGCAAAACTCGCCGGTAGCCGGAAGTGTCCATGCCAAAACTCATCAGCAGTTCACGGCAAATATGCCGATCCGGACGGATATTCACGGCCCGTCACGCCCGTGCCGGCCGCTTCCAGCACGGCTGACGACGGCGAGCGCAGGGGTCCCTGCCGGGCGGCGCACGGGGGGCCTCCGCACCAGGGCCGGTGTCCGGCCGGCCGGTCAGTCCTCGGTGAGGTGTCGGCGGCGGGCGAGGCCGGGAACGAGGAGGGCGGTGGCCGCGATGAAGACGGCCACCAACAGGATCACCAGCGTCGGACGGGTCCCCAGCCCGAGCAGTCCGGCGCCGAGGAGGCCGCCGGCGAACATCGCGGAGACCGAGAACAGCCGGCGGCCCCCGGCGTGGCTCCCGTACCCCAGTTTCTTGTCGCGCCCCACCGGTGACCCGCTGACCAGGGCCGTCATCGCCCGGGTCTCCACCGTCGTCGTGAGGTCGGGGGCGGCGGCCCGTATGGCGGTGACATTGCGCATGCCCATCGCCACCGCCATCAGCCCGATGACGGCATAGCGCCGGCCAGGCGGCAGCGCCCGGGCCGGTCCCGACTCCCATGCGGCCGCCGCGGCGGCGACCAGCAGCGTCGCCTCCGTGGCCAGCGCGACCGGGAACCACTGGCGCTGCCGCGCGGCCAGCCCCGACTCCATCCGGGCCCCGAGCGCCGCGCCCAGGACGAAGGCGCCGAGCGACACCACCGTCGCCAGGACCGGCAGTCCGCCCTGCCCGGCGATACCGAAGCCGAGGAAGAGCAGATTGCCGGTCTGGGTGGCGGTGAAGACCTGACCGAGCGCCAGAAAGCTGACGGCGTCGAGCACCCCGGTGGCCACGGTCAGGCCCACCATGATCACCGTCAGGGCGACTCCGCTCGGCGGCTCCACGGACACGGCTCCTTCCGGCGGGCACCTCACCTCGCGGCACGTCCCCCCAGTCTCCGGACGGCCGCCCCGCACTGCCGCCATTGCGCCGTCCGAGGGCGGCCCGCCCCGTCCGAGAGCCGGCCCGTGGACCCCGTACCCCTCGTACGGTTGCGTAGGTTTCCGGTCTTCTTCGTGTCTTGACGGTGCTCCGAGCGTTGCGCGACATTGAGGCCCGGCATCCGGCGCTTATGGGGGGCAAAGCTGCCAATGCACACCAAGACCATCGCTCGTCACGGCTCGTACGACCGGCCGCCACCCGATGAACGGCCGATGAGCGCCACCGCGTCACTGGTCGCGGGGGCGGCGGTCGGCATCGGCGTCATGGGAGCCGTCCTCGCGCTCGCCGACATCGGCTCACCCCTCCGTGCGCCGTTCACGCTCTTCTTCCTGCTGATGGCGCCGGCCGCCGCGCTCGCCGCGGTGCTCGGCCGGATGGATCCGCTCGGCCGTGCGGTCGCCGCCGGCGCCGGGGCGCTGGCCGTCGATCTGCTGGTGGCACAGGCCATGCTCGCGCTGCATCTGTGGTCACTGCGCGGCGGCGTCCTCGCGGTGGCGGCGCTCAGCGGCGCCCTGTTGCTGGTCGGCGCGGTACGACAGCGGGCCGGCCGGGCACCCGGAAGCCGGGCGGGCTGACATGGACGTGACGGTGTACCGCCCCGGCGAACTGACCGCGGCCGACCGGAGTGCCTGGACCGCCCTGCAGTCCCGGGCGCGGTCCCTGGGGGCGCCACAGCTGGCGAACCCGTTCCTCTCCCCCGAGTTCGCGCTGGCCGTCGGCCACTGCCGGAGCGGGGTGCGGATCGCGGTGCTCCACCAGGACGGCGGGCCGGCCGCGTTTCTGCCCTTCCAGCGCTCGGCGCTCGGTACCGGGCGGGCGATCGGCCTGGGCATCTCGGATGCCCAGGGGCTGGTGCACCGGCCCGGGCTCCGGTGGGACGCCCGGGAGCTGCTGCGGGCCTGCGGGCTGTCGGTGCTGGAGTTCGATCACCTGGTGGCCTGCCAGAACCCTTTCGAGACGGCCTCGTTCAGCGGACACGCCTCGCCCGTCATCGACGTGGACCAGGGCTTCGAGGCCTATCTGACGGGGCTGCGGGCCCGGTCGCCGAAGTTCGCCCGGACCACCCTCGCCAAGGAACGCAAGCTCGGCCGGGACATCGGGCCGCTGCGCTATGTCCACGACGAGCGCGACCCGGCGGCGCTGCGGACGCTCATGCGGTGGAAGTCCGCGCAGTACCGCAGGACGGGGCGCAGCGACCGCTTTGCGCACCCCTGGATCGTCCGGCTGGTGCAGCAGCTGTTCCACACCCGTACCGCTTCGTTCGCGGGGCTGCTGTCGGTGCTGTACGCGGGCGAGCGGCCGGTCGCGGCGCACTTCGGGCTGCGTTCGGAGTCCGTACTCGCCTGCTGGTTCCCGGCCTACGACCCGGAGTTCGCGAAGTTCTCCCCCGGGCTGGTGCTGCATCTGCGGATGGCGCAGGCGGCGGCCGCGGACTCCATGGGGTATCTCGACCTGGGGCGCGGTGCGAAGGATTACAAGGACTCCCTCAAGACCCGTGAACTCGTGGTGTCCGAGGGGTGGGTGATGCGGCGGCATCCGGTGGCGCTGGGGCATCGGGCGCGGCGCGCGCCGGTGCGTGCGCTGCGCAATGCGGTGCTGGCCAGGCCGGAGCTGTTCGCGTCCGCAGACGGCCTGCTCAAGCGGGTGGGCCGGATCCGGTCGGGGCGATGACACCTCACCGGCAGCAGCCGTCCGCGCCCGGTCTTTCCCCGCATTCAAGACGGCGCAACGGGGCGTGCGCCGGTGCATAAATACGGGCGTGCCCCCGAGTGCCCCGGTCAGTTGCCGCAAAGGGTATTTGACGCGGAAGGTCGTGCCCTACAGTCCCAGTCATCAATACCGACGCACATCCACCCGCACCGGACGATCATCGCAAGACGGCTCTTGGGGAGAGCCCGAGCGACACGATGAAGCGACCGGTGCGGTGCGCGGTGGGGGGGTCCCGTGCGCTCGGTCTTCGCCGGCTGATCACTGCTTGCCGATGACCGGGGCACGAGCCGCGCAGCCGGAAACACGTATGCCAGCTCGCCCTGTTCGGACGGTGATCCCTGCCGTGCGACCGGGGTGTGAACCCCCCTTTCGACCCGGATAACCACACGGACCGCCCGGGGGTGGGCGGTCCACCGGACGAGAGGGCAAGAAACCCGATGAGCTCGTTCCTTCGCCCGGCCGATGCGGAAGAACCGCCGCTGACGCTGCTGCCGGACCAGGCCGTCTACCGTCCCGTTTCCTCACATCTGGCCATCGCTCCGCCGGTCAGTGTCGTCATTCCGGCGATGAATGAAGCGGAAAATCTCCCGTATGTCTTCAAGACCCTGCCGGACTGGATCCATGAAGTGATCCTGGTCGACGGGAATTCCACCGATGACACGGTCCGGGTCGCCCGTGACCTGTGGCCGGGCGTCACCGTCGTACCGCAGCGCGGCAAGGGCAAGGGGGACGCGCTGATCAGCGGTTTCGCGGCCTGCACCGGCGAGATCATCGTGATGATCGACGCGGACGGGTCGGCCGACGGCGGCGAGATCCTCAGCTATGTCTCGGCACTGGTGTCCGGGGCCGACTTCGCCAAGGGCTCGCGGTTCGCCAACGGCGGCGGCACGGACGATATGACGCCCGTCCGCAAGCTCGGCAACCGCGTGCTCACGGCCGTGGTCAACACCAAGTTCGGCGCCCGCTACACCGATCTCTGCTACGGGTACAACGCCTTCTGGCGGCACTGCCTGGACGAAATAGCCCTGGACTGCGCCGGGTTCGAGGTCGAGACGCTGATGAACATCCGGGTGGTCAAGGCCGGGCTGCGGGTACAGGAGATCCCCAGCCACGAGTACAACCGCATCCACGGCGTCAGCAATCTGCGGGCGGTACGGGACGGGCTGCGGGTGCTGAGAGTGATCCTGCGCGAGCGGGGCTCCCGAAGAAACCGGGCGGCCCGGCCGGCGCTGATCACCGGGAACACCCGGTGAGCGCGGCGAGACCGGCGGCCGGCCCGGGACCGCGGATCTCCGTCGTCATCTGCGTCCACACCGAGGACCGGTGGGACGACATCCTCGCCGCGGTGGCGTCGGTGGGCGACCAGTCCCGTCCCGCCCATGAGCTGCTGCTGGTGGTGGACCATCACCCCGCCCTGCTGACCCGGCTCAGGGAGCACTTCAGGGGCGCTCACGCGGGCGCATCCGCTTCCGGTGCTCCCGCAACTCCCTTGCGGATCATGGCCAATTCGGGCCCCCGCGGGCTCTCCGCAGGGCGTAACACCGGTATCGCCGTGGCCGACGGCGAGATCATCGCCTTTCTGGACGACGATGCGGTGGCCGAGCGGGACTGGCTGCGCCACTTCGCGGCGGCCTACGCGGATCCGGCGGTGATGGCGGTCGGCGGACGCACCGAGCCGGTCTGGGCGTCCGGCCGCCGGCCGGTGTGGTTCCCCGAGGAGTTCGACTGGGTGGTGGGCTGTACGTACCGCGGTCTGCCGCCGGGCACGGTGCGGGTGCGCAATGTCCTGGGCGGCAATGCGTCCTTCCGCAAGGTGGCGTTCGAGCGCGTCGGCGGGTTCGCCGTCGGTATCGGCCGGGATGCCGGCCGGCGGCCGCTGGGCTGCGAGGAGACCGAGCTGTGCATCCGGATCAGCCGCTCCCTGCCGGACGCCGTGCTGCTGATCGACGACCGGTCGGTCATCCATCACCGGGTCCCTGCCGAACGGGAGCGGTTCGGCTACTTCCGCAGCCGGGCGTATGCCGAGGGCCTGTCCAAGGCACTGGTGACCCGCAGCGTCGGCGCGCGGGACGGGCTGGCGACCGAGCGGCGGTATGCGGCCCGGGTGCTGCCCGTGGGGGTGCTGCGCGGCGTCCGCGACGCGCTGCTGCGACGGCCGGGCGGCGCCGGCCGGGCGGGCGCGATCCTGGCCGGAGTGGCGGCCGCGGCGGCCGGCTATGCGTGGGGCACCGTACGGACCCGTGGAAAGCCCGTGGGAAGAACGGGAGTCGGGGGGCGGGCGGACGCCGAGTCCCCGGGAACGGCCCCGGCGCCCGAGGGGGCGGCGGCATGAGCGAACGCCCGCCCGCGGTGCCGATTTTGATGTACCACGCGGTGACCGACGCCCCGACGCCCGCCGTACGGGAGCTGTCCGTGCCGCCCGAGGCCTTCGCCGCGCAGCTCGCGGTACTGGCCGACGGCGGCTTCACCCCGCTGACCACCGCCGCACTCGCGGCGGCCTGGCGGGGCGGCGGGCCACTGCCGGCCAAGCCCGTGCTGATCACCTTCGACGACGGCTACGAAGGCGTGTACCGGCACGCGCTGCCCGCCCTTGCCCGGTACGGCTTCCCGGCCACCCTCTTCGTGTCGACCGGGTGGCTGCGCGGCCCGTACGACACCGGGGGCGCCCTGGACACCATGCTCGACTGGGACCAGGTGCGGAAACTGGCCGCGGCCGGTGTGGAGATCGGCGGGCACAGCCACAGCCATCCGCAGCTGGACAGCCTCGGTGACGCGCGGCTGCGGCACGAGGTGCTGCGCTGCAAGGAGATCATCACCGAGCAGGTGGGGGCGCCGCCGGAGTCCTTTGCCTACCCGTACGGCCACTCCAGCCGGCGGGTACGGCGGACGGTGCGCGCCCTGGGGTTCCGGCAGGGGCTCGCGGTGGGCAATGCGCTCGCGGCCCGCCGTCAAGGGCCGTACGCCCTGACGCGGCTGACGGTGCGGCGCCGTACGGACGCCGAGGAGTTCACCCGGATCGTCGAGGGCCGCGGCCTGGTCCGCGCCTTCGCCCGGGACCGGGTGCTCACCCAGGGGTACGCGGTGGTCCGCAGATCGCGGCAGGCGGTCCGGCTGTGCACACCGGGCGGCTGAGCACACCGCGGCACGCCCGCGGCGGAAGAAGCGGAAGAAGCGGAAGAAGCGGAAGAAGGGGCAACGGAGCCGGTGTCTGACACCACCACCAAGGCCGAGGAGCACACGGAACCGGAGCCACCGGGAGGCGACGGCAGCAGGCTCCGCCTCCCGGGGCGGGGCGGCGGAAGTCCGCTGTTCCGCAACGCCTATGCGCTGATGCTCAACACCGGCGTCTCCGGTCTGCTCGGCCTGGGGTTCTGGCTGATCGCGGCCCGTTACTACACGGAGTCCGCGGTCGGCCAGGGCTCGGCGGCCATCGCCGCGATGAAGCTGCTGGCCGGGCTGACGGCGGTGACGCTGACCGGTGCGCTGGCCCGCTTCATCCCGGTCGCCGGGCGGCACACCGGCCGGCTGGTGCTGCGGACCTATGCGGGCAGTTCGGTCGTGGTCGCCGCCGCCGCGGCCGTCTTTCTGCTCACCCTCGACCTCTGGGGGCCCTCCTACCGCTTTCTGCACGGGACGCTGAACGGCCTGGGCTTCCTTCTGGCCGTGGTCGCCTGGTCGTTGCTCACCCTGCAGGATGGGGTGCTGACCGGGCTGCGCAGTGCCCTGTGGGTACCGGTGGGCAATCTCTCCTTCTCCACGGTGAAGCTGGGGCTGCTGGTGGTCTTCGCCGCCGCGCTCCCCACCGCCGGGGTCTTCGCCTCGTGGGCCGCGGCGATCGCGGTATCGGTGATTCCGCTGGGCTGGCTGGTGTTCCGGCGGCTGGTGCCCCGGCACGTGCGGGCCACACACCGCACCGCCCGGCCGCCGTCGCTCAAGGAGATGGGCCGCTTCCTGGCCGGCGACTACACCGGGTCGCTGTTCTCGCTGGCCGTGGTCTACCTCGTGCCGGTACTGGTGGCCTCGCAGGTCAGCGCGGCCGACAACGCGTACTTCTACATCACCACCACCATCGGTGGCACGGTCAATCTGCTCGCCCTCAACATGGGGGCCTCGCTGACCGTCGAGGGGGCTCACGACCCGGCGCAGCTGGCCCACCACACCCGGGCCGCGCTGCGGCGGATGGCCCGCATCATGCTCCCGGTCTGTGCCGTCCTGTTCCTCGGCGCACCCCATCTGCTGGGGATCTTCGGCCCGGGGTACGCGGAGGCGGCGACGCCGCTGCTGCGCTGGTTCGCGGTGGGGGCCGCGCTGCGGGTCGTGATGGAGGTGCACTTCGCTGTGCTGCGCGCCCAGAGCCGTACGTCCGGACTGGCCGCGCTGCAGGGCCTGTTGTGTGTACTGGTACTCGGGCTGACACTGGTGCTGCTGCCGCGGATGGGGCTGACCGGAGCCGGTGTCGCCGAGATCTCCAGCCTGACGGTGATCGTCGCGATCGCGGGCGTCCGGCTGAGTCGGGTACTGCGCGGGGCGGTGTCCGCGCCGCCCGCCCGGACACCGGCGGGCGGGCTCGCCCCCGACGGGGATCTGGCGGATCTGGCCGTCCACGGGGACCTGGGGGATGCGGTGCGGGTGCACGGGGCGCAGGGCGGACCGGCGGCCACCGCCGTGCGCCGCTCCCTGCTCCGGGGCGGACCGTCCCGCGCACTCCTCGTGCGCCTCCGGAGCCGCCCCGACCTCGCCGTCTGGGCGCTGCTGGCCACCGCGCTCGCGCTGTTCTGGCTGCCGCTGCGCGGGATGGGCGACGCCGCGCTGGACCGGATGAACGGCCTCGGGCTGATCTCGGTGCTGCCCGCGGCGACGCTCGCCGGGGTGGTGCTGCTGGTGGCGGCCTTCGGCGCGGCGCTGTGGCTCTCCCGGCAGCGACGGGCGCTGCTCGCCGCGGTGCTGCTGCTGACGGTGGTGGCGCTGCATGCGCTGCCGGCCGTACTGGAGAGCGAGCCGCGCTTCCCGACGGCCTGGCAGCATCTGGGTTTCCTGGACTACCTCGGCAGAACCGGCTCCGCGGTCCCGGACTTGGACGCCCGCTGGAGCTGGCCCGGCTTCTTCGCCGCGGTGCAGTTCGTCGCCGGGGCCTGCGGGGTCACCGACTTCACCGAGGTGCTGCGCTGGTGGCCGCTGACCGTGCAGCTCCTCTACCTGGCACCGCTGTTCCTCCTCCTCCAGGCGGTACGGGCGAACTGGCGGGCGAAGTGGTGCGCGGTCTGGCTGTTCGCGCTGTGCGGCTGGGTCGGCCAGGACTACTTCTCCCCGCAGGGGTTCACCTACCTCCTCTACCTCGCGTTCGTGGCGATCCTGCTGGTGTGGTTCCGCGAGCCACGGCCCACGTGGGGTATCCGCCGGCCGGGCGAGGCGGAGGTGCGACCGGCCGGCCGCGGTCAGCTGGTGACGCTGCTCGGCGTGCTGATCGCGCTGTTCGCGGCATCGGTGGCGGGCCATCAGCTCACCCCGTTCGTGATGCTCGGTGTGCTGACCGTCCTGGTGCTCACCCGCCGCTCCAGCCTCTACGGCCTCCCGCTGCTGCTCGGCGTACTGGTCGTCGCCTGGGTCGGGTTCCTGGCCGAGCCCTACTGGTCGGGCCACTTCGACGAGCTGTTCGGCGGGCTCGGCGGCATCGGCGGCAATGTCTCCTCGTCCGTCACGGACCGGATCGGCGGCGGCGACCCCACGCACAAGCTGGTGCTCTACACCCGGGTGGCGCTGGCGGGCGGGGTACTGGCGCTGGCCTGCTGGGGAGTGCTGCGACGGCGGGCGGCCGGCTTCGCCGAACGCGCGCTGCCGGTGCTGACCTTCGTGCCCTTCCTGGCGTTCGGGATGCAGTCCTACGGCGGCGAAATGGCGCTGCGGGTCTTTCTGTTCGCGCTGCCCGGCGCCGGTGTGCTGGCGGCACTGGCCCTGTTCCCCCGCGACACCGGCACCCGGCGCGGTCTCGGGCCGCTCGCCGCGCTGCTGACGGGCCTGATCCTGGCCATCGGCTTCCTCGTCGCCCGCTGGGGCAACGAGCCGTTCGAGCGGATCCGGCCGGGCGAGGTCGCGGCGATGGACTACCTCTACGCGCACGACCGGCCGACCGTGCGGCTGCTCTGGCTGAGCAGCGACCCCGTCAACAGCGTCACCCCGGCGATGCCCTGGGGCGCCAAGGACATGGAGCGGGTGCAGTACGAACCGGCCCTGGCGCCCCGCGATCCGGACCGGGTGGGCCCGGTCGTGACCGCCCTGCGGAACGCGGGGCCGCAGTCGTACCTCATCGTCAACCATGGCCAGTCGGAGTCGCTGCGGCTGGACTCCGGGTACCGCACGGACTGGGAAGCGGGGCTGCGCGCGGCCCTGGACCGGCGCCCCGAGCTGCGGCGGGTCCTGTCCAACCCGCAGGCGGCGGTGTACGAGCTGACGCGGCGCCCGGCGGGCGAGGTCCCGCCGCCCCGGCCGGGCCGGGCCGGGCCGCAGGTGACCTGGACCCCGTGGTCGGTGCTGGGTGCGCTGGCGGCGCTCGCCCTGACCGTGGTGCTGGCGGCCCGCGAGGTGCTCCGGGTGGCGGTTGTCCCGAGCGTGCGTCAACTGCATTGGATCCAGGGGCTGTTCTGGTTCTCGCTGCCCCTGCTGCTGGTGTTTCTGGCGTCGCTGGTGCAGCGGTTCCTGACGATGTCGTGAGGGACGACGGGCGGGGGCCGAGGCTTGGTTCGGCACCCTCAGGGCAGGGACGGGTTCGGACGCCGTCAGGTCATCGGGAGCGGTCCGGGCGCCCGCACGCCAGGAGCGGCCCGGGAACGGGGCACGACCGGGTCAGGTGCGGTCGATCCACCGCACCTCGTATCCGTCGAGGGCGACATCCTTCCCGTCCACTTTCACCACGGCACGGCGGTCCCTGGTGTTGACCAGCAGTGCCGTCCGGTCGTCGGCCAGCCCCCGCACCGTCGTCGCGCCGGTGTCGAGGTCCTGCGGCCGCTCCCCCGGCGGAAAGGCGCGGGAGAACCGGGACAGCAGGTCCATCATGGGCAGCTCCTTTCCCCCGTCGTCCAGTTCGGTGCTGGTCCACAGGCATCCGGGGCAGCGCTCTCCCTCGTTCTCCGGGTTCCAGTAGAACCCGCTGGTGGCACCGCCGGCCGCCATCTCGATCAGGGCGGTGGCCTGCGTGGCGGTGCGCCGGCGCTCGCTCCAGCCGGCCCGGTCGTCGTTCCGGTCCGCGATCTCGACGTACCACTCCGCCCACCACAGCGCCAGCCCGGTCTCCTTGCGCAGCCACCGCCCCACGTCGGCGAATTTCCGGGCAGCGGTGAACGGGTCCGGGGCGTAACGGTCGTCCTTGCTGTAGCTGGAGCCGTCGACGACCAGGAAATCCGCGCCGGCCTTGTGCCGGTTCCAGTACGCGAGGGCGTCGAGGGTGCGCCGGTCGATGCTGCCCCAGGGGCCCTTGAGGCCGGAGGCGTAGGTATCGTCGCCCGGGACATAACTGTCCATCACCAGATAGGGCCCGCCCACCTGATTGGCGCTGTTCACCTTCTTCACCGCGCGGTAAACGAGGTTGTACAGGCGGGTGTATCCCTCGTAATTCCAGCGGCCCTTGGCGTCGTCGAAGAATCCCTTGAATTCGTTCCAGACGATGAAGTGCCGGACGTCCGGATAGCGCTGGGCCACCTTTCCGGCAAGCGCGGCGAAGTCCGCGTAATGCGCCGGTTCCGGGGCCTTTTCCAGGGTGCTCCAGTCGGTGCGGCCGGCCTTGCCGCCCTTCATCCAGTCCGGTGCGCAGCACAGGGTCAGCACAGGGGTGCCGCCGGTCTGCCGGATCAGTGCGAGACGGCGGTCCAGGTCGGCGAAGTCATAGTGGCCCCGGCTCGGTTCGGGGTTGTCCGCGCCCCAGCCCATCAGGTGCTGGTTCTGCGGCATCGGGTGGGCGGACAGCAGCCGGGCGGCCCGTGCGGTGGACTGATCGGTGCCGCGGTCCGCACTGAACTGGGTATGGGTGAACCCCCAGCCCGCGGCGGGCCCCGCGCCGCGCGGGCGCGCGGGCCGCTTCCCGTCCCCTCCCTCGTCCCCCGGAATGGAACAGATGACCAGCAGTATGGCCAGCACCGCCGTCCCGGCCGCGATCGCGAAGCCCGGACCCTGACGTTCCCCACCATGACGTCGCACAATGGGCAGATTAGCCAGCGAACCAACCACTACGCCCGAGTTTCTGAGTAACAGTTCTGTTCTGGTACAGGGAAAACGCCGGGATAATCCGTGTACGTGGTGGGCCGCTGTGACAGATCATGGCGGCATGTATGCCGATCATGTCCAGCCGTCCGCCGCCGAGGAGTCCCTTCCGCTCCGGCTGACCATGGACGACAGCGATTCGCCCTCCGATGTCGTCGACGCGCTCTTCCTGGGGCGGTTCGCCAAAGGAGAGCAGCCGTACGCCCGCAGCCGGTCCGTGGACCGGGTGAAGTCGGGTCTGACGCTGCTGCCGCCGGGCGCCCGGATCCTGCGCTCGGCGAAGGACGAGGACCGCAGCGCCACCCTCGCCGAGGGCGACGGTTTCACCGTGCTGGTCTCCCGCTGGAACCGCGGCGCCGATGTGACGGTCACCGCCGTCACCGACGAGCTGGCCGAGAAGGTGCTGGGACAGGTCACTGACGGTGCGCAGGACGAACCGGAGCCGCAGCCGGAGAACGTCCCGATGGGCTTTTGGTACTTCTCCCCGCGCCGCGGACCGCACCGTACGACCCGGCAGATCTCGGCCGGCACCTGGGAGGAGATCCGGCCCAACTACACCGCGCCGGTGGCCGAGGCCATGGACGGGCTGATGAAGGTGGCGCCCGAGGAGATCGCCGGCCGGCTGCTGTTGCTGCACGGCCCGCCCGGTACGGGCAAGACCTCCGCGCTGCGCACGCTCGCCCGCTCCTGGCGCGAGTGGTGTCAGGTGGACTGCGTCCTGGACCCGGAGCGGCTGTTCAACGACGTCGGCTATCTGATGGACATCGCGATCGGCGAGGACGACAGCACCGGCAAGGGCCGCTGGCGGCTGCTGCTCCTGGAGGACTGCGACGAGCTGATCCGCGGGGAGGCCAAGCACGCCGCGGGCCAGGCGCTGTCGCGGCTGCTCAATCTGACGGACGGACTGCTGGGCCAGGGCCGTAACGTCCTGGTCGGGGTGACCACGAACGAGGATCTGGAGCGGATGCATCCGGCCGTGGTCCGTCCCGGCCGCTGTCTGGCCCGTATCGAGGTCGGGCCGCTGACCCGCCCGGAAGCCGTACAGTGGCTCGGCACGGAACAGGGCATCGGACGCGAGGGCGCCTCGCTCGCCGAACTGTACGCACTGCGGCGCGGCACCCGGCCCGCGTCGGTCCCGGCCCAGGACTCGGGTACCGATGCGGGGCTGTATCTCTGACCCGCTCCTCCGGTCTCCGTCACGTCATCGCAGGTCAGCCCACCCTTCCCCGCGGCTTCAGCGCTACCGGCGGAAGGTCAGGGGCAGAGAGCCGCCCCCCGGCGTAGCCTTCCACTTCGCCGAAGCGGGTGCCCTTCGTCCAGGCGTCGCGGGCCTCTTCGATGTCCTCCTGCGATCGCCCCACGAAGTTCCACCACATGAGGATCTTCTCCTCGAACGGCTCGCCGCCGAGCAGCATCAGACTGCTGTCGGAGTCGGCGCGCAGGGGCAGTTCGCTGCGGCCGCAGCCGAGGTAGAGGAGGGCGCCGGGGGCGAGGCGGACCCCGTCGACCTCGCTCTCGCCGGAGATGGCCAGCGCCGCGTACTCGAAGTCGGGGTCGACCGGCAGCCGGGCGTCCGCGCCGGCGGCGAGGGTGAGGTCGGCACCGGCCAGCGGGGAGTAGGTGGTGCCGGGCGAGGTGACGCCGGCCAGCTCGCCTAGGATGACCGTGGCGGACAGTCCACCGCCACCGGTGATCACCGGCAGCTCGGTGTGGTGCTCGAAGGCCGGGGCGGTGTCGCGGTGTTCGCCGGGCAGCGCCACCCACAGCTGGGCGCCGTGCAGGAGCGGGCCATGGCCGAGCGGCGACTCCTCGGAGTGGGCGATGGCCCGGCCCGAGGTCATCAGGCCCAGCTCCCGCGGCCGTACGGTCTGCAGGCTGCCGAGGCTGTCGCGGTGCAGCACCTCCCCCTCGCGCAGCCAGCTGACGGTCTGCAGGCCCATGTGCGGATGGGGCGGCACCTGCATCCCGGGCTCCCCGACGATGTCGTCGGGGCCGTAGTGGTCGACGAAGCACCAGGCGCCGACCATCCGCCGGCCGAGGTTCGGCAGCAGTCTGCGGACGACGGTGCTCTCGCCGAGCGGTACCTGCTTGCCGGGCTGGACGTCGCGGACCGGGCCCGTACGGCCGTTGCCGCCGCACGGATGAGGCGCGGGTCTGAGTTCGAGGTTGCTCATGGCGCCACGATAGGCACGGCCGGGGGCGCGGTCCGGGCAGGCACACGAGTGCCGGGCGATGATGCCCCGTCATGCATACAGCTCGCGCAGCCGTACGGACAGGCAGGTCACGCAGCCCTCCAGCTTCTCGAACTCGCTGATGTCCACGCCGATCGGCTGATATCCCAGGTCGGCGAAGAGCTCCGCGCTCCTGGGTGCGCCGGCGGCCATCAGCAGCTTGCCGCCGCCGAGCAGCACGACATGTGCGCCGGACTCCTCGGGGACGGGCAGGAAGCGGGGGAACGCGGCCGGGTCGTCGACCAGGGACGGGTGGCCGACCACGGTGCCGTCCGGGAGTGCGGTCACCGCGGACTTGAGGTGCAGCACCCGGCTCACCGGTACCGCGACCACGCGGGCGCCCAACGGCTCGAAGGCGGCGCGGAGTTGGCGTACGCCGTCGGCGTTGGTGCGGCCGCCGCGGCCGACGTAGACGGTGTCGCCGATCTTCAGGACGTCGCCGCCGTCCAGGGTGCCGGGCGCCCGGATCTCGTTGACGGAGCAGCCCAGCGCCTCCACGGCCGCACGGGCGGCGGGCACCTCGGCCCTGCGGGGGCCGGCGCCGGGGCGGGCGAGCAGCGCGACATTGCGGAACACGACCATGGTGTCCTCGACGAAGACCGCGTCGGGGCAGTCGTCGGCGGGGTCGACCTCGATGGTGTGCCAGCCGTGCTCGCGCAGCACCTGGACATAGGCCTCCCACTGGCTCAGGGCGAGGGCGGGGTCGACCGGGCTCCGCTCGATATGGGTGACCAGCCCCTCGGCGATGCGGGGGCCGGGACGGCGGACGAGCGCCTGCTTGCTGGGCATGCGGCTCCTTTCGGGCGTGAACTCGGCAGCTGTGGTCAGGAGTCGGTGCGGTAGGTGGCGCGCAGGGCGTCCTCGACGGCGGCGAGGGCGGCACGGTGGTCCAGGCCCAGGCGCAGCGCGCGGCGGGCGTAGCTCTCGGCGGCCGCGGCGGCCTCCTTGTCCGCGGCCTCGCCGGCCGCCGCGATGAAGCTTCCGTTGCGGCCACGGGTTTCGATCACGCCGTCGGTCTCCAGGGCGCGGTAGGCCTTGGCGACGGTGTTGGCGGCCAGGCCGAGGTCGTCGGCGAGGCCGCGGACGGTGGGGAGTTTGTAGCCGACCGGGAGGCCGCCGTCCCTGGCCTGGTCCGCGATCTGGGTGCGTACCTGCTCGAACGGCGCGGCGGCCGCCGCCGGATCGATGGTGATGGTCAAGGTCTGCGGGGACACGGTGGCGCTCCTGGTGCTGGTGGTGTGGGCGGGCGGTGCGCGACGGCCCGTACCCCTGGGGCTCGTCCCCGGGAATGCGTGACGTGCTCACACCCGTCGGTGCGCGGTTTTGTCGCACCCATTGTGCGTCAGGAGGGTCCGCCGTGCGGGGAGGTGTCATCCCTCGGGGGGTGTCACGGTGCGAGGGCGGTGCCCGTGGTGCGCGGCCAGGCGTTCCGCCCGAGGGCCGGCTCGACGCCGGCGGAGGGGCGGATGCCGCAGGCCGCGCCGTCGGGCCTGCGGTGGCCTCCGCGGAAGCCGCAGGCCGGCGGCCTCCGCGGTGGCCCGACGGCGATGCCTGCCCGCCACCACGCCTGCGGCTACCGGCCGTTCACCGGAACAGGGCGGTACGTGCGGGAGCTGACGGGGGGACTGACGCGCCGTCCGTGCCCGCCCGTTCAGCCGCTCGGGCACGCCCCGTCGAGAGGGACCGCGCGGGAGGGGGCCGACGGGTCATGGGCGACGGCGTCGCCGGGCCGGTGCCAGTGGAGCAGGAAGCGGTGGCCGGCGCGCAGTCCGTCCAGCCCGGCGCGGCAGTACGCGACCATGTCGTCCGGCAGCGCGTCCAGCCGGAACCACGCCAACTCCGCGCACTTGTCCGGCTCGCGGTTCCACGGCTCGCCGCCCGCGCCGTACGCCGCCTCGAAGAACCAGCCGATCCGGGGCCGCGCCGGGGGCGGGGCGCAGTGCTGCATGACGAGCGCGACCCTCAGGTCCTCGGGCGCCAGCCGCAGCCCGATCTCTTCCGCGGCCTCCCGGATCACGGCCTCCCTGACGTCCTCGCCGTCCTCCGCATGGCCCGAGGGGGCGTGCAGCAGACCGTCCGCATAGCCGGTACCGGCCCGGCGGGCGAGCAGCACCTCCTCGCCGCGGCGCAGGACGAGGTGGACATCGACCACCTCGGTGTGCCGGCGCGGGAGCTCGGCGATCAGCACATACCGCTCGTCGGCCACCTCCTTGCCCCACAGCGCCGGATCGTGCGAGAGGCTCTCCACGGAGGTCCGTGCCGCCAACGGCCTGACCAGGGACGCGAGTTCGGCGGCCGGGATACCGATCGGCTCGGACTCGCCCCAGCGGCCCTCGACCAGCACCAGCCGGCCGCCCGGAGCGAGCAGCCCGGCCCAGCGGCGCAGCGCGGCCGGAGGATCGGGCAGCGCCCACAGGACATGGCGCACCAGCACGACATCGAACCGCCGCTCCCCCACGGGTGGTTCGGCGGCCTCCCCGACGAGAAACGCGGCGTCCCGGCCCGCCGGCTTGCCGCGCGCCTGGGCGATCATGCGCGGCGAGCGGTCGACGCCCGTGACCCGGTGGCCCTGCTCGGCGGCGAGCAGGGCCAGGCTTCCCGTGCCGCATCCCAGGTCGAGGACGGCGGCGGGAGAGGACGGGAGCCAGGAGCGCAGCCGGGCGGCCCAGGCGGAGCGGACGGCGGGGTCGCGCAGGCCGTGGTCGGGCTCGTCGTCGAAGGAGGCGGCGGCCGCTTCCCAGTAGGCGGCGTCGGCGGTGGGCAGGGCCGATTCCCCCCGGTCGGCAGGGAGGTTGAGGGGTGCGGCGGAGGGCTGAGGGGCCGGGTCGGCGGGCGCGTCGGTACTCATACGCCCATGGTGCCGTCGGCCACTGACAACGGCTGGGGGACGCGTTCCGGCCGCGTGCCGGGCGGCCTGCGGCGGGCGCCGGGAAGAGCGCCCGGACAGGGTGAGGGAGTACCGTTGTAGGGGCCGGTCGGATGCGACGGCGCCGCCCTGGAATGAGCGTCTGCCGCATGGTGGGACCGGCATTGGACCGGTCGGATGAGTGCCTCCCAGAGCAGCCGTCTCTCCGGAGACGGGGTCTTCGACCTCACACGGACGGCCGTGGTGATGGCCGATCGCGCAGGGGTGGCGCAGAGCTGGACCGAAGGCGCCGAGCGGCTTCTCGGCTATGCGGTGTCCGAGGCCGTCGGCAAGCCCCTGGCGGAACTCTTCGCCGGTGTGGGCGCCGGCTCGGAGCGGGACGACAGGTGGGATGCCCGGCTGGCGTCGGCGGACGGCTGGAGCGGGCTGGAGGCCGTGCGTCACAAGGACGGGCACCGGCTCGACCTGGAGTTCCGCGTCCTGCCGATCATGGGTGGCCAAAAGGACTTCTCGCGTCTCGTCCTTGCCGCTGAGATGGCACGGACGCCCTGGTCAGGGGCGAGCCGGTCGTTCCTGGAGGGCATTCTCGGCATGTCGCCTATCGGTGTGGCCATGGTGAACGCCGATCTGCAGTTCGTCTGGCTGAACGACGCCCTGGAGCAGATGGGCGGCACCAGCCGCGAGGAGCGCCTCGGGAAGCGCCTGGGGGACGTACAGCCGGGCCTGGCCGTGGAATCCATCGAGGCGGAGATACGCCGGGTGCTGCGTACCGGCATCCCCTCGGTCGGCTACGAATACCTGGGACGCCCGCAGTCCGATCCGCAGCGGGAGCGCGCCTACTCCACGTCGTTCTTCCGTCTGGAGGACGAGGCCGGTCAGGTGCTCGGCGTCTGCTACATGGTTCTCGATGTCACGGAAAGTTATCGGGCCCGACAGCGGATGACGCTGCTCAACAAGGCCGGTGAACGCATCGGCAGCTCGCTGGACGTCTGGCGGACCGCCCAGGAACTCGCCGACGCGGCGGTGCCGGACCTTGCCGACTTCGTCACCGTCGATCTGCTCGACGCGCTGCTCCCCGGGGAGGAGGCGGCGCCCGGTCCGCTCGATGTGGCGGATCTGCTCACCATGCGCCGGGCGGGAGCGCAGTCCGTCCGCGAGGGCTGCCCCGAGGCGGTGGTCGCCGTCGGGGAGCCGGCCGCCTATCCCCCGTCGGCGCCCGTCGTCCTGAGCCTCACCGAGGGCGACTCCACCCTGCTCCAGACGCTGGATCTCGCCGACGACGGCTGGGCGGCCGAGGACCCGGTCCGGGCCGCGCATCTGCGGGATCTGGGCTTCCACTCGCTGATGGTGGTGCCGCTCCGGGCGCGGGGCGTCTTCCTGGGAGCGGCCGCCTTCGCCCGCTGGCAGCCCACCGGACCGTTCCAGCCCGACGACCTGGTGCTCGCCGAGGAATTCGTCGCCCGCGCCGCGATATCCATCGACAACGCCCGCCAGTACACCCGTGAGCACACCACCGCGCTCGCCCTCCAGCACAGCCTGCTGCCACGCGATCTGCCCGAGCAGTGCGCGGTGGAGGCCGCCTGCCGTTATCTGCCGGCCGATTCGCTCAGCGGGGTCGGCGGCGACTGGTTCGATGTGATCCCGCTGTCCGGGGCCCGGGTCGCGCTGGTGGTCGGTGATGTGGTCGGTCACGGGGTGCATGCCGCGGCCACGATGGGGCGGCTGCGCGCCGCGGTGCAGGCGCTGGCGGACCTGGACCTGTCTCCGGAAGAGGTGCTGGCGCATCTGGACGACATGCTCAACCGGGTCGCCCACGACGCGAACGCCGACGACGGGGTCATCGGAGCCACCTGCCTGTACGCGGTCTACGACCCCGTCAGCTGCTCCTGCACCCTGGCCCGCGCCGGTCACCCCGCGCCGCTGCTCGTCGGTCCCGAGGGGACCGGCCGGCTTCTGGAACTGCCGACCGGCCCGCCGCTGGGGCTGGGCGGTATGCCCTTCGAATCCGTCGAACTGCCGTTGCCGGAAGGGAGTCTGCTGGCCCTGTACACCAACGGACTGCTGCTGGGGAAGGCCCTCGATCTCGACGAGGGGATCACCAGGCTGCGTCATGCGCTGGCCGATCCGCAGGCTCCGCTGGAGGAGATCTGCGAGACGGTGATCGGCGGTCTGCCGGACGGGCGGCCGGTCGACGATGTGGCGCTGCTGCTGGCACGTACCCGGGCACTGCCCCGGACACAGCTGGCCACGTGGGAGATTCCCGCCGATCCGTCCGCGGTCGGCGAGGCCCGCAGGACCGCGGCCGGCCGGCTGCGGGAGTGGGGTCTGGAGGAGCTCGGCTTCTCCACCGAGCTGATCGTCAGTGAGCTGGTCACCAATGCCCTCCAGCACGCCTCCGGACCGATCGGCCTGCGGATGATCCGGGCGCGGGAGCTGATCTGCGAGGTCTCGGACGCCAGCAGCACCTCGCCGCATCTCCGCCATGCGCGGACCACCGACGAGGGGGGCCGCGGACTGTTCCTCATCGCCCGCTACGCCCAGCGGTGGGGCACCCGCTACACCGCCCAAGGAAAGATCATCTGGGCCGAACTGCCGCTCGGCACCGCCCCCGGGGCCGGGCCGCCGAACGACCTGGACGCGCTCCTCGAAGGCCTCGACGACCCGGCCGACTTCAGCGGCGCCGAGGGCCGCTGAGCGCACGCACCGGGGTGGGCCCGGGAGTTGGGGCCGCCGCGACGGCTCCCGGATCGACCGTGACTCACGCTCCCTCGGATTTCGCGGGCACACACAGCCACGCCAGGACGGCCGCGGTCAGGTACGCGCACGCGCCGATGGCCATGCTGGTTCTCAGCCCCGCGCTGAAGTCCGTCGCCGTGGCCAGCAGGGTGCCGCCCAGGGCCACGCCGGTGGCGCTGCCGACCTGACGGGTGGTGTTGAACAGCGCGGAGGCGGTGCCCGAGTAGCCGGCGGGGGCGGCGCCCATCACGGTGGCGGTGGCGCCCGTGAGGGCGAAGGAGGTGCCGAAGCCCGCAGCCATCATCGGAGCCACGAGCAGCGGGTAGGGGGAGTCGGGCCCCGCGGCCCATCCGGCCAGCCCCAGGGCTGCCAGGAGCATGCCGGAGACCACCAGCGGGCGATGGCCGGTCCTGCGGGCCAGTCGCCCGGACAGGACGGAGGCGAACATGGTCATCGCGACCGCCGGGAACAGCGCTGCCCCGGTGCTCAGGGCGCTGAGGCCGCGCTGACGCTGAAAGGACAGGCTGGCGGTGAACACCATGCCGTAGAAGCCGAAGTTGAAGAGCGCGCCGATGAGGGCTCCGCCGCTCATCGCCCGGGAGCGCAGCAGGCTCGGCGGAAGAGCGGGGGCCCGGGCCAGCCGCTCGCGCACCGCGAACAGAACGGCGGCCAGCACGGCCAGGCCCGCCGCGGCAAGGACGGCAGGATCGGTCCAGCCGCGCCGACCGGCCTCGTTGAGCGCGGCGGTCAGCAGCACGACCGCCACCACGATCGCGCACTGCGCCGGCCAGTCCAGGGGCCGGTCGGTGCGCCTGGGCGATCGCGTCACATGCCGCAGCGTCAGCGTCACGCACGCGATGCCGACGGGCACATTGATGAGGAACACCCACCGCCAGCCCACCGTGGTGACGAGCAGTCCGCCCAGCAGCGGCCCGGCGGAGGCGGCGACGCCCGCCATCGAACCCCACAGCCCGAAGGCCCGCGAGCGTGCGGCCGGTGCCGGGTACGCCTGCTGGAGCAGGGCCAGTGAACCGGGCACGATCAATGCCGCGCCGAGCCCCTCCACCAGCCGGGCGGCCACCAGGTACGGGGTACCCGGCGCGATCGCGCACGCGACCGAGGCCACCGTGAACACCGCCACGCCCGAGCAGAAGACACGTCGGTTGCCCAGCCGGTCGCCCAGCGCGCCGCCGGTCAGCAGGAGTCCGGCGAGGATCATGGTGTACCCGTTGGTGATCCATTGGATGCCGGTGAGCGACGCCGACAGCTCCCGGCCGATCACCGGCACCGCGACGTTGATGATCGTCACATCCAGGATCACGATGAAGTACCCGGCGCACACCGCCACCAGAGGCGCCCAGGACCGCTGCCCGGTCTCAGGAGGCAGCGCAGTCTCGCCTCCACGGGCCGACTCCGCACTCGTCACGTACCCAGCTCCATCCCGGCCGCGGAGGCCAGCCGCAAAATCCACCGCAAGGGACATATTGCCCACATCGCGAGAACCGGACGCGGCAGCCGAGGGTCAGCTGGTGCTGTCGAGCGGCACCACCCGGGGGCCACACGAGGCGCACGCACCCGCACGCACGCACCGCACACAGACGCTCACGAGCAACTCACGGAGCGTTCCCAGCCCCTGATGCCCGTTTCCTGCCCGCCTGTCTGTGGCCCCGCTTAGCCGCTCCTTAACTCCGCCATAAAGATCCTCAGGAACGGTCCACGAGGGGCAAATCCGCTGTTCAGCGGGGCTAGCGTGCTTCTCGTAAGGCGGCGCTGCGGGCCGTCGGCGCCGCTCACCGGGGGACGGCGCCGTGGCCCGTGTCCCGACCCCCCACCACTGTGCTGCCTCGCGCCCCCGCTCGACGCAACGAATGAAGGAGACCCCCACGATGACCGCTCGCCGTAAGGCCACCGGGATCGCGCTGGCCGGTATCGGCCCGCTCGTGCTCACCGTGCTCACCGCGAGCCCGGCCGCCGCGCACGGTTCGATGACGGACCCCGTCAGCCGGGTCTCGGCCTGCTTCGCGGAGGGGCCGGAGAACCCGAAGTCCGCGGCGTGCAAGGCGGCCGTGCAGGCCGGCGGCGCCCAGGCGCTCTACGACTGGAACGGCGTACGGGACGGCAATGCGGGCGGCCGGTCCAAGACCCGCATCCCGGACGGCAAGCTGTGCAGCGCCAACAGCCCCGAGTACAAGGGCCTGGACCTGCCCCGCACCGACTGGCCCTCGTCCGCGATGAAGGCGGGCGGCCACACCTTCCACTACAAGGCCACCGCGCCCCACCGGGGTTCCTTCGAGCTGTACCTCACCAAGAGCAGCTATGACCCGGCCAAGCCGTTGAAGTGGTCCGACCTGGAGTCGAAGCCGTTCGCCAAGGTCACCGACCCGAAGCTGACCAACGGGGAGTACGTCTTCGACGGCAAGGTGCCCGCGCGGTCCGGGCGCCATCTGATCTACAGCATCTGGCAGCGGTCGGACAGCCCGGAGGCGTTCTACACCTGCTCGGACGTCGTCTTCGGGAAGGACAGCGGGGGTTCCGCGGCGAAGCCCGCGCCCAGCGCCTCGGCGCCGACCACCACCCAGCTCGCGGCGGGCGCCGACAAGTCGTCGATGGACATGAGCCGGCACGGCCACAAGGGGAGCGCGGCGGGCACCCACACCGATGCGGTGGCGCCGGCGGGCGCCGATGCCCCTGCGCCGGGCGGCAGTTCGAAGAGCGACGGCAACGCCGCGCAGCCCAAGGGTGCCGGCAAGCCGGTCGGCGGGCAGCAGCTGGCCGAGACCGGTGGTGACGGCTCCACCGCCCCGATGGCCATCGGCGGCGCCGCCGTCCTGGCCATGGGCGCCGGGGTGCTGTTCACCACCACCCGCCGCAGGGCCGCCCGCCACCGCGGCTGATTCCGCCGCCCCGGCCCTCCGGTAAGCGACGCCGCCCCTCCTTCGCCTCGGGGGCGGCGTCGCCCTGTTGTGAGCCGTTCGGCGGCAGCGGCTCCCGACGAGGGCCGGCGCGCGGGGCGCCGCCGGCCGTCCGGCAGCGCCCCGCTTCGGCCCGACCGCCGCACCGCTGCCGCTGCCCGCGCCGCACTCCCCTGTGGTGCGGCGTGTGCGCCGGTGCGCTGCCGCCGGGCCGGCCTTTCGCCCCGAACCCCGCGGGCCCGGCGCGCTGCTTTCCGACGCCACGCCGGGTGATCCGCCGAGACCGGGTCAGCCGGTCAGCCGCCGCAGCAGCCGGACGTAGCGGCTCCAGCGGGCGGGCCGGGCGACGGTGCCCGTGCAGGCGCGTTCGGCGCGGTCCAGGCTGTCCTCCAGGGCCGCGTCGTGGAGCTGCCGGAAGGCCAGCGGCCAGCTGAGCCTGGCCGGGCCGCGGGCGTGCATGGCGAGGGTGTGGCGCAGCAGGGTGCGGTCCGGGCCGAGCGGGTGGACGGTGAATTCGTGGAAGCCGTGGAAGCCGCGCGGTGCGCTGAAGGTGAAGCGCACCCACTGGCCCGGGACATGGGCCGCCACGGTGTAGCGGACCGGGCCGTGGCCGCCGGCCGCGCCCGGCGCCAGCGGGCCGTCGAAGAGCATCGGGGGCCAGTCGCGGCGCGGCCAGAGCCGGTCGGCGTCGCCGGACAGGCCGTCGATCAGCAGCCCGGCCTCGGCCCGGGGCACCGGCAGCACCCTCTCGTGCACGTTGTAGACGCCCATCGCGCCCCCTCCCGTACCTGGTCAGCACCTCGTTCTAGAGGAACATCTCCAATATAGTGGAGAGTACCCTCTAGAACATGGCCAGGCCACCCCGCTTCGATACGCCGCAGCTCCTCGACGCCGCCGTACGGCTGGCAGCCGAGTCGGGTCCCTCGGGCGTCACCATGTCCGCGGTCGCGGCGGCCGTCGGCGCACCCAGCGGCTCGCTCTACCACCGCTTCGCCGGCCGCTCGGCACTGCTCGCCGAGGTGTGGCTGCGTACCGTCGAGGACTTCCAGGAGGGCTACTTCGAGGCCCTTGAATCGTCGGACGACCCGCGCACCGGGGGCCGGGCGGCCGCCCGGCACATCGTGGCGTGGAGCCGCACCCACCCGGCGGAGGCCTCGCTGCTTCTGTACGGGGCCCATGACTTCGGGCGGGACGGCTGGTCCGACGAGCATCTGCTCCGCGCGGAGGAGGGGAACATGCGGGTACGGGCGGCCGTGGCGGCGCTCGCGGGGGCGCTGGGGCTGCACGGCAGACCGGGCCTGGACCGGGTGACGCTCGCCGTCATCGATCTCCCGCTGTCGCTGGTACGCCGCCATCTGCGCGGCGGATCGCCGCTGCCCCCGCACGCCGAGGATCTGGCGGAGCAGTGCACCGACGCCCTGCTGGCCGTCGGCTGACGGAAGCCGTCCGCCCCGTACGGAGCGCGGTCCGGCCCCCGCGCGGGCGGCGGGCCGGACCGGCTCCCGGTCAGCCCGACGCGCAGGTGGTCGGGGTGGCGTGCGCCGGGTCGAGCGCGTTGGCCGTCTCGTGGAAGGCGACGCGGTCGACGAGGCCGATGGCCACGTGCTCGGAGATGTCGGCGGCGCACAGGTCCTGGAGCACGACGTTGCGCACATCGGGGCCGTTGAGGAACTGGGTCCGGTAGGGGGTGACGACCTCGTCGTACTTGGTCGAGATCACGGTGTAGTGCACCCCGGGGACGGTGTCGCCGCCGTCGTTGAGGCGGTTGAGGATGTCCGACCCGACCATCTGGTCGGACAGTCCCGGGGTCAGCTTTTCGAGGTACTGCTGGGCGCCGGGGAAGTAGGGCAGCAGACGGGTCAGGCCGTCCAGGTCGGTGCCGTGGTTGTCGGGAGCCAGCCCGACCAGCGCGTTCACCTTGCCCGCACCGCCGTGGAACTTCATGTACACCCGCGGCATCATGCCGCCCTGCGAGTGGCCGACGAGATCGACCTTGGAGGTGCCGGTGGCGGCCAGCACCCGGTCGACGTAGTCGGCGAGCTGCTGGGCGGAGGCGTCGACCGGCCCCAGCCCGTGGAAGAACGGGACGCCGGGCAGCTGCCCGTAGTCCAGGGAGAAGACGCAGTAGCCGCGGGCCACCAAGTAGGGCGCGAGGCCGAGCCAGTTGTCGATGGCGTTGCCCAGGGTGCCGTGTACCAGGACCACCGGCCGCGGGTGGTCGGCGGAGGGCTTGCAGGAGTAGTTGTTCCAGCCGCTGCGGACGGTGGGGGCGTCGGCGGCGGCGGGCGCGGTGGTGGTGACACCGAGGGCCAGGGCGAGGGCGGGGAGGAGGGTGAGCGTTCTTGACCAGCGCAGCTTCATACGATGCTCCTTGCGGGGTGAGGGGACTCCGAAGTGCTCGGTGAGCCGTTCACCTGCGATCCGGATCGCAAGGGCCAATGCAGTTGACTGGCAAGTAAGTTACGGCCGGGTAAGCACGGTGTACCAGCGGTGTGACGGTGAAGGAAGCCACACATGACCCTCACCGGACGTCCGGGGTGCGCAGCGCCGGTTGTGTGCCTGCGCCCGGTGGTGTACGTCGCGGCCGGCTCGGACTCCGGAGCCGTCCCGTACAGTCGACAACGCCCTGACCAGCGATGTGACATGAGGGGGACAGCGATGGGGACGGCAGATACGACGGAGGTGACCGGCGTCGTGGAGGTCGCTTCGGAGGCGGAGCTGCGCGAGCTGATCGGGGAGCCCAGCTCCCATGCGGCGAACAAGACCCGGCACCGGCTGCACGACCTCGACCGTCAGTGGCTGGCCCACTCACCGTTCTGTGTGATGGCCACCGCGGATGCGCAGGGCCGGTGCGATGTCTCGCCCAAGGGCGACCCCGCGGGCTTCACCCATGTCCTGGACGACACCACCCTCGTGATCCCGGACCGCCCCGGCAACAAGCGCCTGGACGGCATGGTGAACATCCTCGGCAATCCGCAGGTCGGGCTGAACTACTTCCTCCCGGGGCGCGGTGACACCCTGCGGATCAACGGCCGCGCCCGGCTGCTGCGCGATGCCCCGTTCTTCGACGAGCTGACCGTCAAGGGCAACCGCCCGCGGCTGGCGCTGCTGGTGGCGGTCGAGGAGGTCTTCTACCACTGCTCCAAGGCGTTCCTGCGCTCGGAGCTGTGGAATCCGGAGACCTGGCAGCCGGACGCACTGCCCTCGCGGGCCCGGATCGTCAAGGGTGTCGAGGCGCAGGACGAGCCGCTGGAGGAGCTGGAGCAGCACTACGGCCCGGGATATGCGGAGAAGCTCTACGGCTGAGGCCGCGGCGCGGGTCCTGGGTGTTACGGCCGGGCGGCCCCGGGGCCGAGCGGCTTGGCGCCCGGGGGCGGGAGTGTACGGCCGAGGGTCGCCGCGGGCCGTACGCTCCCGGCACCGAAGCGCGCCCTGGCCCGGTCGACGGCCGCCTCGATGCGGTGCGCCTTGTCGTCGGACGGGTCGAAGGTCAGCTGCCGCGCGGCGAGTTCGGCACGGCACAGGTCCTCCGCGCGCAGCGCCACGGACCGTACCCGCGCGCGCTGCAGTCCGAGCGCGGCATGCAGCGCGTAGGCCGCCCCGGTCAGCGCGGGCCCGTGCGCGGTCGGCCCGTCCAGCCGCCGGGTGCGGGTGGTGGTGGAGCGGTCGGCGTAGCGGACGGTGAGGGTGAGCGCACGGGCCACCTGCCCGCTCGCGCGCATCCGGGCACCGAGCTCGTCGGCGAGTGAGAGCAGCGCCCGGCGGCGCCTGGCCGGGTCCAGCTCATCGTGGACGAAGCGGTGTTCCGCGCCCATCGAGCGGGCCGCGGCGTTGGGCGTCACCGGCGTCGGGTCGATACCGCGGGCCCGCTCGTACACGACGCGGCCGGTCTTCGCGCCGAGGATCCGCTGCAGGGTCGCGGGCGGTGCGGCGGCGATCCGGCCGACGCTGTCGAGCCCGTACGCACACAGGGCGCGCGCGGTCGCCGGGCCGACACCGTGCAGCGCCGAGGCCGGCCGGCGGCCGAGGAACGCGGCGACGGCTTCGGTGTCATCGGGGACGGCCCGGATCTCCCCGGGCGCCGCCCCCTGGGCCGCCATCCGGGCGAGCAGCGGGTTGGCGCCGATTCCGATCGTGCACCGTACGCCGTGCCAGGCCAGCGCGCGCACCCGCACCAGCTCGGCGATGCCCGCCGCGTCCCGGTCGAAGTAGCGCAGCGCACCGCGCACATCCGCCAGCGCGGCGTCCGGCGGCAGCGCCTCGATCACCGGGGTGAACTGCGCCAGGAGCCGCAGCAGTTGCTCGAACCGTTCGGCGCTCACGGGGGTGTCGTCGGCGGTCCGGAACCGTACGTGGAGCAGGCTCGGCCGCCGCGGGGCGCCGGGGGGCTCCGGCGGTGCGGCGGGCGGCCTCGGCGCGGCGGTCATCCCGCGCTCCCCGGGCTGGAGTGCCACAACTTACGGCCGGTGGCGGCGCGTTCGCCCGGGGGCTGGAGGTCGGCCCACGGGTGCAGCTCATAGCCGGTCTCCAGCCGGATGGTGCGGCCCGGGGCGGCGGCCGGCGCGGGCTCCCGGTCCGTCGCGGGTCCCTCCCCCGGCCCCTTGCCCGGCCCGGCCGGCCCGTCGTCCGTCCCGGCCGCCGCCTCGTCCGGCTTCTCCGGTCCCGTCGCGAGCCGGGCGGCGACCGCCTCCAGCCCGCCCTCACGGCGGAGTTCGGCCAGCTCGGCGAGGTTCCAGGCGGCGGCGCCGACCACACTGAGGCTGCGCGGACCGCGCCGCTGGACCGTACCGCGCACCAGCAGCAGCCAGGAGTGGAAAATCGTGTGTGCGCACGCCTCGTGGCTGTCGTCGAAGAAGGCGCAGTCGACCAGTCCCGTGCTGTCGTCGAGGGTGGTGAAGATGACCCGGCGGCCGGAGCGGACCGGCGGTGTCTGGGTGGCCGCCTTGGCGCCGGCGACCAGCACCGTCTCGCCGTGCCGGGCGCTTCGCAGCAGCCGGGCCGGCAGCGCGCCCAGCTCGGCGAGGAACTCCCGGTGGTCGGCCATCAGATGGCGGGAGGTGTCCATGCCGAGGACGCCCAGCTCGGCGCTGAGCCGTTCGACATCGCTGAGGTCGGGCAGCCCCGCGGGCTCGACCGGATCGGCCGGCGCCGCCCGCTCCGTGCCCGCGGCGTCGAGGGCCCCGGACGGCAGCGTCAGCTGACCACCGGACGCCTGCCGCCCCTGGTGGTGCAGCTCGGCGAGGTACAGCAGCAGGTCCCGCCGGTTCGCGCCGAAGGCGTCCAACGCGCCCACCCGGGCGAGGCGTTCGGCCACCGGGCGGCTCGGCCTGGCCCGCTGCCACAGGTCCTGAAGGGAGTGGTAGGGCTGCCCGGCCGCGATCCGCCGCGCCTCGGCCTCGCTCATGCCGTGCACATCGCAGAGCGCGAGCCGCAGCCCCCAGACCGCGCCGGAACGGGGTTCGCCGGCACCGGAACCGGACACCAGTTCGATCCGATGGGCGACCGCCGACCGGTTCACATCCAGCGGCAGCACCGGCACCCCGCGCCGCCGCGCATCCGCGAGCAGCAGCCGCTTCGGGTACATCCCGGGGTCATGGGTGAGCAGCCCGGCGTAGAAGGCCGCGGGGTGGTGCGCCTTGAGCCAGGCGGACTGGTAGGTGGGCACCGCGAAGGCCACCGCATGCGCCTTGCAGAAGCCGTACGAGCCGAAGGCCTCGACGATCTCCCAGGTGCGCGCGATGACTTCGGACGAGTAACCGCGCCCCTCGGCGCGCTGCGCGAACCAGGCACGGAGCCTGCCCTGCAGCTCCGGATGCGACAGCGCACGCCGCTTCTCGTCCGCCTCGTCCCGTGCGCAGCCCGTCATGATCCGCAGCAGCTCGATGATCTGCTCGTGGAACACCACCACCCCGTAGGTCTCGCGCAGCGGTTCCTCCAGGTCCGGGTGCGGATAGCGGACCGGCTGACGGCCGTGCCGGGCCTCGATGAAGGGCCGCACCATATCGGCGGCGACCGGCCCCGGCCGGAACAGCGAGATATCGACCACCAGGTCGTGGAAGGTGGCGGGCTGCAGCCTGCCGACCAGGTCGCGCTGGCCCGGCGACTCGATCTGGAAGCAGCCGAGCGTCTCGGTCGAGCGGATCAGGTCGTAGGTCGCCCGGTCACCGGGCGGCACCTGCGCGGGGTCGTCGAGATCGATCCGGCGCCCGCCGGCCCGGCTGATCTCGGCGACCGCATGCGCCATCGCGGACTGCATCCGTACGCCCAGCACATCGAGCTTGAGCAGCCCCAGGTCCTCCACGTCCTCCTTGTCGAACTGGGACATCGCGAAGCCCTCGCCGCTGGTCGGGACGACCGGCGTACGGTCCAGCAGCGTGGCATCGGAGAGCAGCACCCCGCACGGGTGCATGGCGATCCCGCGCGGCAGCGCGTCCAGCGCCTCGACCAGCTGCCACAGCTGTTCACCGCCGGCCTCCCGCACCCCGCGCAGCTCCGGCAGCTCGGCCAGCGCCGCCCGCGCATCGCGGGCGCGGATGTGCGGGAAGGCCTTGGCCAGCCGGTCCACCTGCGCCGGATCCATGCCCAGGGCGGCGCCCACGTCCCGTACGGCGTGCCGTACGCGGTAGGTCTCGGGCATCGAGACCGTGGCGACCCGCTCGGCGCCGAAGCGGTCGAAGATCGCGCGGTAGACCTCCAGCCGGCGGGCGGACTCGACATCGATATCGATGTCCGGCAGCGCCGCCCGGCGCTCGGACAAGAAGCGCTCCATCAGCAGCCCGTGCTCGACCGGGTCGGCGTGTGCGATGCCGAGGAGGTGGTTGACCAGGGACCCGGCGCCGGACCCGCGGGCCGCGACCCGGACACCCATCTCCCTTATGTCGTCCACGACCTGAGCGACCGTCAGGAAGTACGAGGGGTAGCCGAGCCGTTCGATCGTGCGCAGCTCGTCGTGCAGCCGAGCCCAGCGCCCGCGGTCGCGGTCGTAGCCGCGCAGCACCATCCCGGCGGCACAGCGCGAGCGCAGCACCCGGGCGGCGGTGCGGTGGCCCGCGCCGACCAGCCGCGGTTCGGGGAAGTGGACACGGCCGAGCCCGATGTCGTCCTGCGGGTCGACCAGACACGCGCCGGCGGTCTCCTCGGTCATGGTGAGCAGCCGGTGGGCCAGGTCGCGCCGGTATCCGGCCGCCTCGGCGATCCGCTCGGCGGTGTGGCTCATCGTGGCGGCGTCCTTGAGCCAGCGCTCGCCGCTGTCCCAGGCCTCGGGCCGGCGCCGGTCCACCGGCACCAGACGACGGGCGGAATCCAGGACGTCGGCGACCGGCCCCTGGCCGGGGTCGGCATAGCGGACCGCGTTGGTCAGGACGGCGCGGACGCCCTGGTCGACGGCGAAGCCGAGGGTGCGGGCGGCCAGCCGCGGGGAGCCGGGGCCGCTGCCGGGCCGCCCGTGGTCGACGACCTCCAGGCGCAGTGCCTCGCCGTACAGCTCACGCCAGGGAGCGAGGAGCCGGGCGGCGCGGTCGGGTCGGCCGGCCGCCAGCGCCCGGCCGACCTCGGAGTCCGGCCCGAGCAGCACGGTCAGCCCGTCCGTGGCGGATGCCAGGGAGCTCCACGGGAGAACGGGCTGCTCGGCCCGGCCGGCGTGGGCGGCAGAGACCAGCCGGCACAGGGCGGCCCAGCCGGCCGCTCCGTCGCGGGCCAGGAAGACGGCGCGGGCGGCGGACTCGTCGAGGAAGGCGCCGCCGCGCACCGGGGTGCGTCGCCGCGCGGTGGCGGTGCCGGCCGCGGGCCCCGACGCGTGTTCCGCCACGGCGAGTTCGGTGCCGAACAGCGGGCGGATTCCGGCCTCGGCGGCGGCCTTGGCGAACCGTACGGCCCCGGAGAGCCCGTCCCGGTCGGTCAGTGCGAGGGCGTCCATCCCGCGTTCGGCGGCGCGCTCGGCGAGCCGCTCCGGATGGGAGGCGCCATAGCGCAGGGAGAACCCCGAAGCGGTGTGCAGATGCGTGAACCCAAGCATCCGCACCTCCTGTACCTCATCCGCCCCCCGGCTGACCCTGTGTCCCCCGTTCCTCCTCTCCACCATAACCCGCTCATCGAACATTCGTACGAAGACGTGCCGAGCGGGGCGTCCTCGCACATCCACCGATCAGCCCCACCCGCTCTGCACACCCCTACCACCGACCGGAAGATAGCTGAGCAAAAGCACCAAAAAGCACCGGACCGGCAGCCGGAAGTGTGGCGAGGAGCGACCGCATGGCCACGACGGACGACGGCACCCGCACCACCTTCCTCAGGGAGGTGAAGAGCGCGGTGACACCCCATGCCTCGCTGCTGGTGCTCGGGGTGCTGGGGCTGATGATCGCGTTCATCACGTCGTACACCGGCGCCTTCCACCACCCCCGGCCGGCCGATGTCCCGTTCGGCGTCGTCGCCCCCGCGCAGGCCGGCGGGAAACCGGTGGACACACTGGACCGGCTGCCCGGCTCTCCCCTGGACCCGCGCGCACTGCCCTCCGAACAGGCCGCGCGCCGGCAGCTCGCGGACCGGACGATCGACGGCGCACTGATCGTCGACCCGCACGGCAGCACCGACCGGCTGCTGGTGGCCGGCGGCGGTGGCGCCTCCCTCGCCCAGGCGGTCGAACTGGTCGTCCGCTCGGCGGAGAAGGCCGAGCACCGCACCGTACGCACGGTGGATGTGACCCCGGCGGCCTTGGGCGACAGCCGCAGCCTGTCGTCCTTCTACCTCGTCGTCGGCTGGTGCGTCGGCGGCTATCTGTGCGCCGCGATCCTCGCGATCAGCGCCGGGGCGCGTCCTTCCAACGGGCACCGGGCGGTCATCCGGCTGGCCGCGCTCGCCCTGTTCGCGATCGCCGCCGGGCTGGCCGGCGCGATCATCGTCGGACCGGTCCTCGGCGCGCTGCCCGGCACCTTCTTCGGGCTGTGGGGACTGGGCGCCCTGGTCGTCTTCGCGGTGGGTGCCACGACCCTGGCCTGTCAGGCCCTGCTGGGCATCATCGGCATCGGCCTGGCGATCCTGCTGATCGTCGTCCTCGGCAACCCGAGCGCGGGCGGCGCCTACCCCTATCCGATGCTGCCGCCGTTCTGGCGTGCCCTCGGTCCCGCCCTCCCTCCGGGGGCGGGCACCTGGGCCGCGCGCTCCCTCGCCTACTTCCGCGGCAACGCGGTCACCGGCCCGCTCCTGGTGCTGTCCGCCTGGGCGGTGGGCGGCACCTTGATCACCCTGGCACTTTCGATCTTCCGCAAGAAGGGCGAGACCTCCTCATGACCATCTCCGCCAACCGGCTGTCCCACCCCGCGGTGCGGGCCCTGGTCACGGCCGTCAACAGCAATGACGAGCAGGCGTTCTTCGCCGCCCTCACCCCGGACGCCACCATGTCCGACGACGGGTCCGACCGGGATCTGCGCGAGTGGTGCGAGCGGGAGATCTTCACCACCCGAGGACACATGGACGTGCAGTCCGAGTCGCATGAGGGACTGTCCCTCGTGGCGGACTACCGCAACGACACCTGGGGCGAGATGCGTACCCGCTGGCGGTTCACGGTGGAGGACGGGAAGGTGAGCCGGTTCGAAACCGGCCAGGCGTGACGTCCGCCGGACGGGACGTCCGCCAGGCCTGACGTCCGGCAGGACTACGGCCCCGTACGGGAAGACGCAGGGGAATCCCGGCCGGGAATCCGTCCACGCCCCTGGCTCACATATGCGTTCCGCCGTCGATCCGGATCTCCGTGCCGGTGATGAACGCACCGTCCCGCGAGGCGAGCACCGCGATGACACCCGCGACCGTCTCCGGGCCGGGCCGGCAAGACAGCGGGCGGCGGGCCGGCAGCGGGCGCCACGCCGGTAAGGCAGCGCACCCCCGCGCCGCCAAGACGGCAGGCGCCGCGCAGGTAAGGCGAGCGACCGATGGCCGGTTCTTACCTCGGCGGGCGCGCCGGGCCGCACGGAGGGCGCCTCCGGCCCCCCTCTTCGGCCAATCGCCGGAGATCGAAACCCGCCCGAACGGCCGGTCGGCGGCCGGATTCCTTCCTTCCGGGTCCGGGCGGCCCTTGCCGCGGGCATGACCGGCACAGCATCCCCGCTGGCCGCACCCCCCTTTTCACCCGACCGCCCCGCACCGCCCCCGGCCCGTTCGCGCCATTACTCTCAGCTTTCAGCTAATGACTCAAAGCGATCGCCTTGTGCTCACTCAAGATGCTTTCGGGATGCGGTTGGGCCAGACTCCCGTCCGGTATCTGCACCTTCGAGCAAGGGAGTGTTCGTCATGCGGTACATCACTGGGGCGGTCGCGCTTGGCGCGGCGCTGGTTCTGGGCACGCTGGCCACCACCGCACAGGCCGCCGCCCCGGCGCAGCCGACGCGGACCGGTGGCCTCTACGCCCCGACGGAACTGGTGCTGACGATGGGCCAGGGCGAAAGCCGTGCGACCGCCACGGTGCAGCGCGCGGTGACGCTCAGCTGTATGCCGGTGGCGACTGGAAGCCACCCGAACCCGAAATCCGCCTGCGCCCAACTGCGCGCGGTGGCAGGTGACTTCAACGCGGTGACCACCACCGCATCGGATCGCCTGTGCACCAAGGAGTGGGCCCCCATCGTGGTCACCGCGGACGGTGTGTGGCAGGGCAAGCGGGTCTCGTACACCTACACCTTCGCCAACCCCTGTGCGATGAACAACGACAGCGACGCGGTCTTCGAATTCTGACCGGAGCGGCTGCAGGTCCCCGGGCACCGGAGAGGGGTGCCCGGGGACCGTCGCGTGCGGCGGGCACCGCGGGCCGGCGCCGTCCCCGGACGTCGAGCGCGTCCTGGAGCCGGCACCGGGCGCCGGGCGGTGCGGTGCGCCGCGGGTCAGCCGATCTCCGCGCCGTAGGCCTTCAGGGCCTCCGGGACCGGCTGGAAGAAGGTTTCGCCGCCGGCGGAGCAGTCACCGCTGCCGCCGGAGGTGAGGCCGATCGCGGCGTCACCGTCGAAGAGCGCGCCACCGCTGTCACCGGGCTCGGCGCAGACATCGGTCTGGATCAGACCGTCGACCGTGCCCTCCTGGTAGTTGACGCTGGCGTTCAGCGCCTTGACGGTGCCGTCGTGCACCTGGGTGGTGCTGCCGCTGCGCTGCACCTTCTCACCGACGGTGGCCTCCGCGGCCTTGGTGATCTTCTGCGTGCTGCCGTTGTAGAGGTCAACCTCGCTCGGGTGCGCGGTGTCGCCCGTGTACTTGGCGAGGGAGTAGTCGTCGCCCGGGAACTTGGAGTCCTCGGTGGTCGCGATCGCCGAGCCGCCCTGCTTGTCGGACCAGCTCTTGATCTCGTTGCCGCAGTGGCCGGCCGTCAGGAAGTACGGCTGGCCGTCCTTGACGACGTTGAAGCCGAGCGAGCAGCGGGCGCCGCTCCCCCAGATCGCGTCGCCGCCGCCGATGAAGGGTTTGAACTCACCCTTGCTGTGGCGCACCTCGACCTTGTCGCCGAGGCTCTTGGCGACCTTGGTGAGCCGGTCCAGCTTGGTGCCCTTGACCGTGCGGTCGGCGGTCACCACGACCTTGTTGCTCTGCGGGTCGATGCCCCAGGACGTGCCGGGGATGGTCGCCTTCGACTTCAGCGTCTGCCGGGCCGAGTCGAGCTGGGCGAAGGTATGGGCGACAAGTCTGGCTTCCGCCCCCTTTGCCCGTACGGCGCGGGCCGCGGCCTTGTTCACGACGTTGACCACGAGCTTCTTGGCCTTGGCGTCATAGAACGCACCGGCCGTGTCCGTCTTGAGGTGAGAGGCCAGGGTGGACGCCGCGGCGGAGGTCAGCTTGGCGAGCGCCGGGGTGGGCGCGGGACCCTGGGACGCATTGGCGTTGGCGAGGGTGACGGTGGCGGTGGCGGCGAGCGCAAGGGCTCCCGCACCTGCGACGACGGCGCGTCGGTTGGGTATGCGACGGTGCTTCAACTCGGAGCCTCCGTGGGGGGAAGGGCCCGGAAACTGTGAGGAGTTGCACGGGCCCGGAGAGTGAGGAATCAAGGCAGGAACGGATTCGCCCGACGAGCGGGTACTGGGGGAGTTGCGTCCATGCCAATGCGCGGAGCCGAGTATTCCCATCCGCCTCACTCGCGCACAAGACCGAGTTCCGGTCTCATATATGGGAGTTCACGGATTCACCACACGACGGTCACACCGATGCCCGCACACCTCGGTCTCGAGTGCGGACATCAGCAGGCGCGCGAGGCGCTCGACGGACGGCAACGTGTGAGGACTATAGCTGGCCGGAAATCGGCGGCCGGAACCGGCCCCCGCACAGCGGAGATCGCCGTAAGTAACCACATCAACAGGCACGTACGGCGATCAGGCGGACATCAGGGACTTATCACACACCGTCGCTACGGCAGCTCCTCCGCCTCCGGGAGATCCTCCAGCTCCGGCGGCAGCGCGCCCCCCTCGCCGGTCTCGACGGCCGCACGCGAGCGCGAGGGCCCGGGCTTCGCGGCCGGGCCGCCCGGCGGCTGTGCGGCGCCCCGCTCCGCTTCGGCCGCCGCGGTCTGCGCCTGGGCCTGCAGCCCGGAGCGCTCCAGGAACCGCAGCAGCTCCACGGGGAACGGCAGGACGAGGGTGGAGTTCTTCTCGGCGGCGACCGCCACCACGGTCTGCAGCAGTCGCAGTTGCAGCGCCGCGGGCTGGTCGGACATCGCCTCGGCCGCCTCGGCCAGCTTCTTCGAGGCCTGCAGCTCGGCGTCGGCGTTGATCACGCGGGCGCGACGGTCCCGGGTCGCCTCGGCCTGGCGGGCCATCGACCGCTTCATCGTCTCCGGCAGCGAGACGTCCTTGATCTCCACCCGGTCGACGGTCACCCCCCAGCCGATGGCCGGGCTGTCCATCATCAGCTCCAGGCCCTGGTTGAGCTTCTCCCGGTTCGACAGCAGGTCGTCCAGCTCGCTCTTGCCGATGATCGACCGCAGTGAGGTCTGTGCCATCTGCGAGACCGCGAAGCGGTAGTCCTCGACCCGGATGACCGCATCGGCGGCGTCCACGACCTTGAAATAGACGACCGCGTCGACCCGGACGGTCACATTGTCCCGGGTGATGCCTTCCTGGGCGGGCACCGGCATCGTGACGATCTGCATATTGACCTTGCGCATCCGGTCGACGCCCGGAACGATCATGGTGAATCCCGGCCCGCGCACCTCGGAGGCCAGCCGCCCCAGCCGGAGCACCACACCCCGCTCGTACTGCTTGACCACCCGCGCCGCCGCCACGAGATACACGGCACCCACGGAGGCCAGTGCCACCCCGGCCGTCACCAGTTCTTCGACCATCACGGCTCCCTGAAATGTGCCGTACAGCGTCCGAATCGCCTGGTTTCCATGGTATGCCCGGCCCGGGAAGGCGGTCGAGGCCGGCGCCAGGCGCGCCCGGGCCCCCGTCCGCCGGCGGACGGGGGCCCTTGTAGCGCCGGACCCGGGCCCGGCGATCGGTGCAGACGTCCCTCCGTGCGGGCCTCGGTGCGCACCGGGGCCGTCCGTACGGAAGTCAGCCGGCCGGCGTCAGTAGACGCTCACGCCGTAGGCGCTCAGTGCCTCGGTGACGGGCTGGAAGAACGTGGTGCCGCCGGAGGTGCAGTCGCCGCTGCCGCCGGAGGTCAGGCCCAGCGCCGTGCTCCCGGAGTAGAGCGGGCCGCCGCTGTCGCCTGGCTCGGCGCAGACGGTGGTCTGGATGAGTCCGGAGACGACGTCACCGCCGCCGTAGTTGACGGTGGCGTTCAGCGCGGTGACCTTGCCGCTGTGGATACCGGTGGTGGAGCCCCGGCGGGTGACCGACTGGCCGACGGAGGGGGTGGCGGCGCTGGTGATGTCCTGGCTGCCGACGGTGCCCTCATGGGACACCGAGCCGGTGTACTTGATGATGCCGTAGTCGTTGCCGGGGAAGCTGCTGCCCGCGGTCGGGCCGATACTGGCGCTGGAGCTGGTGGTCCACGGCGGGTTGCCGTCGGTGCAGTGCCCGGCGGTCAGGGCGTAGTAGGTGCTGCCGCTGCGGACGTTGAAGCCCAGCGAGCAGCGCCAGCTGGGGGCGTAGATGGGGTCGCCGCCGGAGATGAACTTGCGGAAGGTGCCCGCGATGCGGTCGATACGGACCGCATCGGCGTTGCCGCCCGCGGCCTGCTCGATCTTGGCTATCCCGGCCTGGGAGACCGTGCGGTCGGCGGTGACGACCAGGGTGTGGGTCTTGCTGTCGATCCGCCAGGCGGTGCCCGCGACGTCCGCGGTGCGCACCGCCTTGCCGACGGCGGTGAGCTGGGTGGCGCTGAACGTCCTTGCGGGGGCGGGGTCCTGTGCGTTGGCGGTCGGCATGGCGATGGCGCCGACGGCCACCAGTCCGGACGCGACGGCGATCAGCCGGGTGCGTCTCGCTACGCCGCTGCGGGGGGTGGTGCGCTCGTTCCTCACTGATTCCTCCGAGGGGGATCGGGGGGCCGCCGGTGGGCAGCCCGTGAGGCGCAGCCGAAGGGCACGCGGGAATCCGCACGTTCATTTTTCAGCGTGCCCCTGACAAGCGCTGAGCGGAGTTTCGGGCGCACCACCCCCGCAGCGCAAGAGGGCCACCCGAAAGACTTGTGCCGGATACACGAGTGTCACCGTGCCGGAGCCCGCAACACTCCGCCCCGGCAGCCTCGTTGACGGCTGCCGGGGCGGCGCTGACCCCCTCGGTCAGGGCTGGGACGGATCAGCGGACGGTCCGGTTCCACACCCCGGCCGGTGCACCACCCGTGCGCCGTCGGGGCCGGTGCCCTCGCCGGGCCGGAACGTGCCCGCCACCGGCGGGCCGGTGGGTACCGGCCCAGGCGAGCGGCCGTACGGCGGGGACACGGTGGCCAGGCGCCCGGTGTGCCCGTCCTGCCCTTCCCGGTGGGCGGGGGTGGTCATGACCGTCGGCCCTTCGCTGCGGGGTGTGCGGGCTCCGGCAGCCCCAGGTGGGAGCGCAGCGTCGTGCCGGAGTACTCGGTGCGGTGGACACCGCGCTCCTGGAGGAGCGGTACGACCCGGTCGACGAACGCGTCCAGACCACCCGGGGTCAGATGGGGCACCAGGATGAAGCCGTCGGCGGCGCCGGTCTGCACAAAGGTGTCCATCTCCGCCGCGACGGCCTCCGGTGTGCCGATGAACGACTGCCGGCCGGTGGTCTCGATGACCGTCTCCCGCAGGGACAGGCCCTTGGCCTGCGACAGCGCCCGCCACTTGTCGGCCACGGCCTTCGGATCGGCGATCCTGACGCGGCCCTGCGCCAGCTCGCTGCCCGGGTCCGGGTCGATGTCCGGGAGCGGCCCGTCGGGGTCGTACGAGGACAGGTCCACGCCCCAGATCTGCTCCGCCGCCAGCAGCGCGTTCTGCGGGGAGACCTGCTGCCGGCGGATCTCGGCGGCGTGCTCCTGGGCCTCGGCCGCGGTGTCGCCGAGGACGAAGGTGACCCCCGGCATGATCTTGAGGTCGCCGGGCTGCCGGCCGTACGCCGCGAGCCGGCCCTTGACGTCGGCGTAGAAGGCGCGGCCTGCCTCCGGCCCGCTGTGCCGGGTGAAGATGATGTCGGCGGCGGACGCGGCGAACTCCCGGCCTTCGGGCGAGTCCCCCGCCTGGATGACGACGGGGTGGCCCTGCGGGCTGCGCGGCACGGTGAACTCCCCGCGGACGGTGAAGTGCGCACCGTGGTGGTCGACCGGACGGGGCCGCCCGTCGTCCGTCCAGGAGTCCCACAACTCGCGTGCCGTGGCGACGAATTCGGCGGCGCGGGTGTAGCGGTCGGCACGGTCGAGGTAGCCGCCGCGGCGGAAGTTCTCGCCGGTGAAGGCGTCGGAGGTGGTGACGACGTTCCAGGCCGCCCGGCCGCCGCTGAGGTGGTCGAGGGAAGCGAGCCGGCGGGCCAGTTCATACGGTTCGTTGAAGGTGGCGTTGACCGTGGCGGCCAGGCCCAGCCGCTCGGTGACGGCTGCCAGCGCATTGAGCACGGTGAGCGACTCGGGCCGGCCGACCACGTCGAGGTCGTGGATGCGGCCCTTGTGCTCGCGCAGCCGCAGCCCCTCGGCCAGGAAGAAGAAGTCGAACAGTCCGCGCTCGGCGGTGCGGGCCAGATGCTCGAAGGAGGAGAAGGCGATCTGGCTCTCCGACCGGGCGTCCGCCCAGACCGTGGTGTTGTTGACGCCGGGGAAGTGCGCGGCCAGATGGATCTGCTTGCGGGCCGGAGAGTCCGGTTCGGTCGGGGACATCAAGAGGCCTCTCGGGCGGCATAGCGGTTGGCGGGGCGCGGCAGTCCGAGGCGCTCGCGGAGCGTGGTACCGGGGTGGAAGTGACGCAGCAGGCCGCGGTGCCGGAGCACGGGGACGGTGCCGTCGACGAGCCGCGCGAGGTCGCGTGCCGGGTCGGCGGGCCGCAGGTGGAAGCCGTAGGCGGCGCCGTCGGCGTGCCAGTCGCCGATCAGGTCGGCGAGCCCCACGGCGTCGGCCGGGCTGTCCAGCCCGACCGGCAGCGAGGCGAGGACGAGCAGACGGTCGGGGTCCCGGCCGTGTGCGCGGGCGCGGGCGCGCAGTTCGGCGCGAACGGCACCGGCGGTCCCCGGATCCTCCGCACGGACCAGCGCGACATCGGCATGGGCGGCGGCCACCTCCCCGGCGGTCCGGTCCGCCGGCGCCGCGGCGTCCTCCCCCGCCGCGCTCACCTCGACGACGATGACCGGCCGGCCCTGCGGGGGCCGGGGCACGATGGAGGGGCCGCGGACGGAGAAGGAGCTGCCGGTGAAGTCGACGCGGTGGAGCTTGTCCCGGTCGATGAAGCGGCCGGTCGCCCGGTCGCGGATCTCCGCGTCGTCCTCCCAGCTGTCCCACAGCCGGGCGGCGACATCGGCGACCTCACCGGCCTCGCGCCAGACCTCGGCGGGCGGCGCCGCGCTCCGGCGGCCGAAGAGCGCGGCCTCGGCCTCGGTGGTGGACACCTGGACGGACCAGCCGGCCCGGCCGCGGCTGACCCAGTCCAGGGTGGAGACGGCGGTGGAGACATGGAACGGCTCGGTGTGGGTGGTGCTGACGGTGGGCACCAGACCGATCTGTTCGGTGGCGGGCGCGACCCGGGCCAGTACGGCGAGCGCGTCGAGTCCGGGGCGGGCGAAGCTGTCGCCGAGGGTGACGAAGTCGAGGGTGCCGCGCTCGGCGAGCCGGGCGAGCGCCACGAAGTGCGCCGCGTCGTAGGGGGCCTGGTCGTCGGGGCGTTGCGGGGCGTCCAGCGCGACGGCCAGATGCAGGGGGCGTGGGGGCAGGGACATGGGCGGGGCTTCCTTTCTGCGCCGGGCGCCGGTCAGCCGGCGGTCCTGGGCAGGCCGGGCGGGTTGATCTGCGAGGTCTTCAGGTGCTCTCCGGTCAGCCCCCAGCGCGCCAGCACCTTGCCGTAGCGGCCGTTGTCGATGACCTTCCGCAGGGCGGCGGCATAGGCCTTGACCAGGCCGCTGTCCTTCTTGGTGGTGGCGGCGATCTTGCCCTGGACGCGGTCGCCGCCACCGGAGAAGGTTCCGGTGATCTCCGTCTGCCCCGCGGTGTTCACGTGGTACGCGGCGGTGGGGTTCGGGCCGAAGTAGCCGTCGATACGCCCCGACTGGAGCGCGAGGTAGGTGTCGGAGGGCTTCTGGAAGTACTTGATGTCGACCGGTTTGCGGCCGGCCTTCTCGTTCTCCTTGCTCCAGTCGACCAGGATCTTCTCCTGGTTGGTGCCGGTGCCCACCGCGATGGTCTTCCCCGCGACGTCCTTGGCGCCGCGCACCTTCCAGCCGCTGCCCTTCTTGGCCTCCATGGCCAGCTGGTCGAGCCGGTAGGTGGCGAAGTCGTACTTCTCCTTGCGCTCCTCGGTGACCGTGACATTGGCGAAGACCGCGTCGAGCTTGCCGCTGTCCAGGCCGACGAAGAGGTTCTCCCAGGACAGCGGGTCGAAGCGGGGGGTGAGGCCGAGGGTGTCGGCGACGAGGGTGGCGATGTCCTCCTCGACACCGATGAGGGTCTTGTCATCGGTGGCGTAGAAGCTCAGCGGCGGGCTGGACTCGGCGCCCACACCGATCCGCAGCACACCGGTCTTCCGGACCCGGGCGGGCACCAGCGCGGCGCTCCGCGGGTCCTTGGTGCCATGGATCCGGTGCTGGTCGGGACCGATATTGATCTTCGGACCCCGGCCTCCGGCGGCGGCATTCACGCTGCTCCCGCCCGACGCGGCGGTGCCGCCGCAGGCGGTGAGCGCCACGGAGCCGGCGGCGAGCACGAGGACGGCGGTCAGGGTGCGGCGGCGGATCAACGGATGACTCCTCATGTTCAAAGGACCTTGGCGAGAAAGGACTTGGTGCGCTCATGGCGCGGACGGTCGAGGACCTCGCCGGGCGGGCCCTGCTCGACGATCCGTCCGTCGTCCATGAAGACGACGGTGTCGGCCACCTCGCGGGCGAAGCCGATCTCATGGGTGACGACGATCATCGTGGTGCCCTGGTGCGCCAAGTCCTTGATGACATCGAGGACTTCGCCGACCAGCTCCGGATCGAGCGCGGAGGTCGGCTCGTCGAAGAGCAGCAGCTTGGGTTCCAGGGCGAGCGCACGGGCGATGGCGACGCGCTGCTGCTGGCCGCCGGAGAGCGTCCTGGGATAGGCGTCCGCCTTGCCGGCGAGCCCGACCCGGGCGAGCAGCGCCCGCGCGGTCTTCTCGGCGTCCTTCTTCGGGCGCCGGAGCGCGGCGACGGGTGCCTCGGTGATGTTCTCCAGCACGGTCAGATGCGGGAAGAGGTGGAAGTTCTGGAAGACGAAGCCGATCTCGGTGCGCTGCTTGAGGATCTCGCGTTCGCGCAGCTCGTAGAGCTTGTCCCCGGACCGCTTGTAGCCCACCAGCGCGCCGTCCACGCTCACCGAGCCGCTGTCGACCTTCTCCAGGTGGTTGATGGTGCGCAGCAGGGTGGACTTGCCGGAGCCGGACGGTCCCAGGACGACGGTGACCTCGCCGGTGCGGACCTCGAGGTCCACCCCGTTGAGCACATCGAGCGAGCCGAAGCTCTTGTGGACCGAGCGGATGTCGACCATGGCGCCCTGCGCGCTCATCGGGTGGCTCCCTTGGAGAAGTGACGTTCGACGTAGTGCTGGAGGACGGAGAGCACGGTGGTCAGGAGGATGTACCAGGCGGTGGCGACCATCAGCAGGGGCACGACCCTGCCGTTCCGTCCGTAGGTGACCTGGACCTGGTAGAAGAGCTCGCCGATCGCCATGACGGAGACGATCGAGGTGCCCTTGAAGAGGGAGATGACCTCGTTGGTCGCGTTCGGCAGGATCGAGCGGGCCGCCTGCGGCAGCACGATCCGGCGCAGCTGCCGCAGCCGGGGGATGCCGAGCGCGGCGGCCGCCTCCAGCTGTCCGCCGTCCACGGCGAGCACCCCGCCGCGCACGATCTCGGCTGCGTACGCGGCCTGGTGCAGCGCCAGCCCGAGCACCGCCGCGCCCATCGCACCGACCAGGCCCATGGTGTCGAAGTGGAAGAAGCCGGGGCCGAAGGGGATACCGAAGTCCAGGCGCTTGTAGAGATAGGCGAGGTTGAACCAGAACAGCAGCTGGACGATCAGCGGGATGGAGCGGAAGGCCCAGATGTAGCCGAAGGCGACCCACCGCAGGAAGGGGCTCGCGGACAGCCGCATGAAGGCCAGCACGATGCCCAGCGCAAAGCCGAGGGCGGTGCCGTAGACGGTGAGCTGAAGGGTGGTCCAGACCGCCTTGAGCACCGTCTCCGCGGTGAAGAACTGGGCGAACACCCCCCATTCCCATGCCGGGTTGGTGATCAGGCCGTGCACGAACTGGGCGATCAGCACCGCCGTCACCACGATCGCGGCCCAGCGCCAGGGGTGGCGTACGGGCACGACCTTCAGGGCCGCCGGGTCGTCCGTAGGGGATGGTCCGGCCCGCTCGGGTGCGGTCCGTTCCAGGGGTGGGTCATAGGTCAGCGGCATGGGAGTCCTCGGGGGTGGGTGCGGTGCCGGAGGCGGGGACGGTGACGGGAACGGGCGGGGCGGCCCGGTCCCGCAGGAAGGTGAGCAGCGCCCGCGCGGTGGCGTCGTTCTGCCGGAAGGCGGGTGCGTTGGTACGGGGCCGGGCGAAGGCACCGCCGGAGCGGGCGTCGGTGTGCGGGCCGAGGGCGAAGCGGCGCGGGTGCGGGCGGCCGGTCCGGTCCAGGATCCGGGCGTCGGCGGCGGCCACCGCCAGCAGCCCGGTGGGTGTCGTGGCCGCGCCGTCGGCGTACAGGGCGCGCAGCAGGGCGTCGCGGGTGTGCTCGACGGTCGCCGCCGGCAATCGCGCCTCCACCAGCGCCCGAGCCTCGACCGACTCCCCCGGCACACTGGTGCTTCGCGCACGGAACACCCCGCGCCCCGCCTCGGCGGTGACGGTGGTGCCGGCGCCGAGGAAGCGGACCACCCCGGCCCGGGACAGCGCGAGCAGCTGCCGCAGCCGGGGGCCGGGCGGGCCGGAGGCGAGGTAGCTGAAGAAGCCGTGCCACCAGGGGCCGTGGTCGCCGATCCGCACCAGCTGGCCGTAGACCGACAGCAGCGCGAGGAAGACCGCCAGGTCGGGGCTGTGCAGGGGGTCGTGACGGCGGGCCAGGTCGGCCTCGATATAGCCGCGCAGCCCCTCCTGCAGCGCCTCGGTGTCGGGGTAGCGCAGGCCGTCCAGCGGATGGTCCAGGGCATCCAGGTCCAGGCGGTCGGCGGGGTCCGGGACCGCGGCGCCGACCAGGGCCTGGAGTGCGGCGCTGCCGGGGTCGGCGGCGGCGTACTTCTCCTCGAAGTCCGGCCAGTTCATCCGGGTGCGCCCGGGATGGGCGGTGAACAGCCGGTGGTAGTGGGCGAAGCCCAGCTCCTTGTCGATCAAGGGCCAGACATCGAGCCGGAAGTCGAACCCCTCGGGCCGGGCGAGCAGCGCATCGACCTGCGCGGGCCCGAAGAAGCGGGGCAGCGGCGGCCGTTCGCCGTCCGGTTCATAGCCGATCTTGGAGTGGTAGGGCACTCCGCGCCGTGACCCGACGTGCAGGACGGGCTCGCGCCCCGAGGGCCGGTAGACGAGCTCCCCGTCGGCGCCGGTCGTGTAGGTACCGCCGCGGCCCTCGGTCAGCAGCACCATCAGATCGACGAAGGCCAGCCCGAAGCCGCGGACGAGCACCGGCTCACCGGGCCGCAGTGCGCTCAGCTCGCTGTCGGCGGTGAAGGCCGGCGGCAGATACGTCAGATCGTGCCGGTTCGCGAAGTCGGTCAACTCCCGCTGTTCCGAGGTGAGTTCGGACTCCAGATGCCCCAGTGTGAGCACCACGAGGTCGGCGGGGAGCGGTGTGCTGCGGCCTGCCAGATGCACCTGCTGCCGCCCGTCGCGCGAGCCCGAGACCCGTACCGCCCGCTGCCGGTGCTCATGGACGGCGACGGCCGGCGGCAGCGCGGCCACCGACCGCTCGTACACCCAGCTCAGATAGGCGCTCTGCAGCCGCCGTCCGGCGAAGTCGCGGGGCCCGAGCGCCGCGACGCCGCCGGCCGGTCCGGGAGCGACGGAGATCTCACCGTCCCGCACCGCGCGGGCCCACTCGGCGAGCGAGGGGCCGGGCCGCACCGGCCCGTCCAGTTCGACGCTCTCGTCGGTGAACATGGTGACGTCCTCGGCCGTGGAGTTCATCCACAGCAGCGGCGACTGTCCGGCGCGCCAGATACGGCCGCCGCCGGGCGGATGGGGATCGACGAGATGCAGGTCGAGGCGCGTGTCGCCGAGAAGCTCAGGGGCGTTGGCGGCGATCCGCTCGATCAGTCCGGTGCCGCGCGGCCCGGCCCCCACGATCACGACGGACGGCCGCGCCGGCGCACCCAGGTCCGGCCTCATCGGGCACCGGCCGTACCGCGGGCGTAGTGCCGCTCCAGGTAGTACTGGCCGACGCCGAGCACGGAGGTGACCACGACGTACCACAGGGTGGCGACCAGCAGCAGCGGGACGACCTGGTAGGTGCGGTGGTAGACCAGCTGGACGGAGTAGAGCAGGTCCTGGACCGCGATGACGCTGACGATGGAGGTGCCCTTGAGGGTGCCGATCAGCATGTTGCCGGCCGGCGGCACGATGGCGCGCATCGCCTGCGGCAGCACGATGCGGCGCAGCCGCCGCCAGGCGCCGAGCCCCAGCGACTGAGCGGCCTCCAGCTGGCCCTTGTCGACGGAGAGGATGCCGCCGCGGACCACCTCGGCGGCGTAGGCGGCCTCGTGCAGGGTGAGGCCGACCACGGCGATGGTGACCGGGCCGAGCAGGTTGACGGTCTTGATGCCGAGGACCGTCGGGTAGAGCGCCCCGATGTTGAACCAGAACAGCAGCTGCACCAGGACCGGCATCGACCGGAAGAGCCAGACGTACCCCCAGCTGACGCCGCGCAGCACGGGGTTGGCGGACAGCCGCATCGTCGCGAGCAGGGTGCCCAGTACGAAGCCCAGCGCCATGACGGCCGCGGTCAGCCAGAGGGTGAGCCCCAGGCCGCGCAGGACGGCGGTGGTCAGGAAGTAGTCGGCGACCACGTCCCACTGGAAGGCGTCGTTGCGTACGACGGAGGTGACGGCCAGCGCCGGCAGGACGAGGACGACGACGGCCGCGGCCCACTGGCCGGTGCGGCGGCGGGGCACGATCCGGGGGGCCGTGCGGGGTGTGCCGTCGGGCGGGGCCGCGGCGGATTCGGGGGGAGCGGCGAGGGTGTCGGAAGGCATGCGAAGGCTCCGTGGATGCCGAGAGCGAGCACGGGAGTGGAGGGCGCCTTCACACAGGCGGAACGGGCCGTGCCCCTCAGCACGACCGGCCCTTGAGGCTATGGGGTGAACACGCCTCGCTGTCAAGGCCGTCCGGACTGTGAGCCGTGGATCACTTCATGGTTGACGCGGAAACGGATGCCTGTTCCACTTAGTCGCATGTATCTCTGGCAGCGGCTGGTCACCCGCGACCACATCGACTTCGGTCGTGTGTGGTCGTCGTCCTGTTGAGCTGACGCCCTGCCCTGAAGCCCGCCGCCGATAAGGCCGGGCCGTTCCGCGGTTCTTCCTCTTCCGTCAACCGCGCGCCTTCACACTTCGCGCCGCCGTCCGGCGCACCCCTCCCCTCGCCACACCCGCAGTTCGCCTTCGCCTTTTCCTGTCTTGTTGTTCCTTCGGCGTGCTCCAAGAAGGGCGCAGTATGCGCTTCGGCGTCATGACTTTGATCGACAACGTCCCGGACGCGCTGTCCGGGCGCCTCCTCACCCCGCACGACCGCCTCCAGGAGGTCATTGAACTCGCTGTTCTGGCAGAGGAGTTGGGGTTCGATGCCTTCGGCGTCGGGGAGCGGCACGGAGCGCCGTTCCTGTCCAGCTCACCGCCCGCGGTACTGGGCGCGATCGCCGCCCGCACGCACCGCATCCGGCTCTTCACCACCGTCACCGTGCTGTCCACCCTCGACCCCGTACGGGTCGCCGAGGACTACGCCACCGTGGACCAGCTCTCCGGCGGGCGGCTGGAGCTGACCATCGGCAAGGGCAACGCCCCCGAGCCCTGGCGGCTCTTCGCCCGGGAGCCGGATGACCAGTACGCGTTGCAGGAGGAGAACTACGAGCTGCTGCGCAGGCTGTGGAGCGAGGAGCAGGTCACCTGGTCGGGCGACTTCCGGCCGCCGCTCGACGGCGCGACCACACTCCCCCGCCCGCACCAGCAGCCGCCCACCGTCTGGCACGGAAGCGCCACCAGCGAACGCTCGGTGGAGCTGGCCGCCCTGTGGGGCGACCCGGTCCTCGCCGCCAACGTCATCCAGCCGGTGGCCAATTACGCCAAGCTGATCGACCGCTACCGCGCCCGCTGGGCGGACTACGGACACGATCCCTCGGCGGCGCTGGTCGGTTCGGGCGGCACGCTCTATGCCGCGGCCGATGACCGCACCGCCCGCCGGGAGTTCGCGCCCTACTACGAAGCGGCCGTCGCCGCCCGCGACGTACCGGGCAACAACACACCCTTCCGCTCCTTGGACGAGGCCGCGGACCACGGCCCGGCCCTGGTCGGCTCGCCCGGACGGATCGCCGACAAGATCCGTGGGCAGCACGCCGCCTACGGCCATGCACTGCAGTTCTTCTCCGTGGACAGCGCCGGACTGCCCTTCCCCCGCAAGGCCGAGGTCCTGCGGCTGACCGCCGCCGAGGTGCTGCCGCAGCTGCGTGACGAACTGCCCGACGCGCTCCCGTGGCCGTCCGCCCCCACGGCGCCGGTGCCGCGGCCGGTCCCGGAGGCGGCCCGGTGACCGCCCCACCCGGTCAGCCGCGAACCACCCGTCCGACGATCCGGCACACCACGGTCAACGATCCGCTCGCCCGTCCCCTGCTGGACGAACTCGCCCACGAATACAGCACCCGGTACGAGAAACCCGTCGATCTGAGCCTGGAGTACCCGGCAGCGGAGTTCGCCCCGCCAGGGGGTGCGTTCCTGCTGCTCCTGGAGGACGGCAGCCCGGTGGCCGGGGGTGCGTACCGCCGCTATGACGCGCGCACCGCGGAGTTCAAAAGGATCTGGACGCACTCCGCGCACCGCAGGCGCGGGCTGGCCCGGCGGGTCCTCGACGCCCTGGAGCGGGACGCCGCGGGCCGCGGCTACACCCGCGTCTTCCTGACCACCGGCCCCCGCCAGCCCGAGGCCAAGGGCCTCTATCTGGCGGCGGGTTACCGGCCCCTGTTCGACCTGTCCGCCGCCCCGGAGTCGATCGGCCCGCTGCCGTTCGAAAAGCACCTGGAGGTCCCGCGCCCATGACCCTCACCCCCCGCACCACCGCACTGCGCACCGCCGCGCTCCTGGCCGCCGCGGCCCTGGCCCTCACCGCCTGCGGCTCGGGCGGCCCGTCGGGCGCTGCCGGTGCCGCGGGCCCGTCGGCCGCCGACGCCAAGCTCCCCACCACGGATGTGGTCTCGGACGTCAGGAAGGACCCGGCCGCGGCGAAACTGCTCCCCGCGGACGTCCGCGCGCGCGGCAGCCTCTCCCTCGCCACCAGCGTCGGCACCCCGCCCGGCGCGACCTATCTGGCCGACGGCAAGACCCTGGCCGGCCAGGACATCGACTTCGCGGACGCGGTCGGCAAGGTCCTCGGGCTGCGGATCGACCGCGAGGTGGCGAGCTTCGAGGCGATCCTGCCGGCTCTCGGCAGCGGCAAGTACGACGTGGGTACCGGCAACTTCGGCGTCACCGACGAGCGCCGCAAGACCATCGACTTCGTGACGTACATCAACGACGGCCAGGGCTTCGCGGTCCGCAAGGACAGCCCGCTGAAGAAGGTCGACTCGCTGGAGCAGTTGTGCGGGCTGACGGTCGCCACCGGCGCGGGCACCACCTTCGAGGCGACGCTGGAGGAGAACCGGCACCGGTGCACGGCGGCGGGCAAGAAGCCCTACGACGTCAAGACCTATGCCGAGCAGGGCGCACTGTGGATCTCGCTCCAGCAGGGCCGCACCGATGTCGTGATGAGCACCATCAACGGGCTGCGCTACGCCGTGCGCAGGCAGCCGGGCCTGCGGTTCCTCAATGAGTTCAAGCGACTGGACGTCGGCTTCGCGTTCGCCAAGGGCACCCCGCTGGCGCCCGCCTTCCGGGCCGCGGTCAACCGGCTGAAGAAGAACGGCACCTACGGGCGAATCCTGAAGAAGTGGGGCACCGGCCCCTCGGCGATCACGACCTCGCGGATCAGTCCGCCGGAGATCCACTGACCCGGGGCCGTGGGACGGTGGGGCAGCTGCCCTGGTCCCGCGCACGAACCGACCCCCGGGTCAGGTCCGCCTTCCGGTGACCGCTTTCCGTCGACGGACGGTCAGGTACCGACCGTGGCGTTCTTCATACTGTCAGTTTCCTTACGGGGCGCATAAGGTGATGACGCGCCACCCTCTTTGCACCAGATGTGTCACGAACCCCCCGTGCGGCGGCTATCCACTTGGCACACTGTCGGCCTGATGGACGACGATAGGGGTACACACACAGACACCGCGGGTGAGAGGAGGCGTCAATGGGATCGGTGCGCAAGGCGAGCGCCTGGCTTGGCCTCGTCGACGACAGTGATGACGAGCGCTACTACGACGACGACTACGCCGAGGGACCCGATGCCGGTGACTCGGGCGACAGCCCCTGGGTCACCGACCCCCGGGTCCGGGTGGCCGACGAGACCGCCCAGGACCAGGGCACTCGTATCGCCACGGTCACCCCGGAGAGCTTCCGGGACGCCCGCGGCATCGGCGAGCTCTTCCGGGACGGTGTCCCGGTGATCGTCAATCTGACCTCCATGGAGTCCTCCGACGCCAAGCGGGTGGTGGACTTCGCGGCCGGTCTGACGTTCGGTCTGCGCGGTTCCATCGAGCGGGTCGCCACCCGGGTGTTCCTGCTGACCCCCGCCGACTACAAGGTCGTCAGCGGCGAGGCCCGCGCCCACCGCAACGGCGGCTTCTTCAACCAGAGTTGAGCGCGACCCGCGTGTTTCCGGCCGGGGGTCCGGGGGCCCGCGGCGGCAGCCGCCGGTGTGCGGGCCCCCGGATCATGCAGCGCCCTGCGTCAACGGGCGAGGCCGCTCACCGGAAGGCGTCCAGACCGGTGAGCGCCTTGCCGAGCACCAGCTGGTGCATCTCGACGGTGCCCTCGTAGGTGAGCACCGATTCCAGGTTGGTCGCATGCCGCATGACCGGGTACTCCAGCGAGATCCCGTTGGCGCCGAGGATCGTCCGCGACGTGCGGCAGATCTCGATCGCCTCCCGTACGTTGTTCAGCTTGCCGAAGCTGATCTGCTCGGGGCGCAGCCGCCCCGCGTCCATCCGCCGCCCCAGATGATGGGCCAGCAGGATCCCCTTGTGCAGTTCGACGGCCATGTCGGCGAGCTTGGCCTGGGTGAGCTGGAAGCCGCCGATGGGCTTGCCGAACTGCTCGCGCGTCTTCGCGTAGTCCAGCGCCGCCTCGAAACTGGCACGGGCGGCCCCCATGGAGCCCCAGACGATGCCGTAGCGGGCGTGGCTGAGACAGCCGAGCGGGCCGCGCAGTCCGGTGGCCTCGGGGAGCACCGCGTCGGCCGGCAGCCGTACGTCGTCCATGACGAGTTCGCTGGTCACCGAGGCCCGCAGGGACCACTTGTGCTTGATCTCGGGGGCCGAGAACCCCGGGGTGTCGGTGGGGACCACGAAGCCGCGGATGCCGTCGTCGGTACGGGCCCAGACCACCGCGACTCCGGCCACCGAGCCATTGGTGATCCACATCTTGCGCCCGTTGAGCACCCAGTCCCCGCCGTCGCGCTTGGCGTACGTCCGCATCGCCGCGGGGTCGGAGCCGTGGTCGGGCTCGGTCAGGCCGAAGCAGCCGATGATCTCGCCGGCCGCCATCCCGGGCAGCCACTGCTGCTTCTGCTCCTCGGAGCCGAAGCGCCAGATCGCATACATGGCGAGCGAGCCCTGGACGGAGACCAGCGAGCGGATACCGGAGTCGGCGGCCTCCAGCTCCAGGCAGGCCAGGCCGTACTGGACGGCGGAGGCGCCCGCGCAGCCGTAGCCGGTCAGGGACATCCCGAGCGCACCGAGGGAGCCCAGCTCGCGGGCGAGTTCACGGATGCCGGGCAGTTCGCCGCGCTCGTACCAGTCGGCGATCTGCGGCAGGACACGGTCGGCGGCCCACCCGCGGACGGTGTCGCGGACGGCGCGGTCCTCGTCGGTCAGCAGATCGTCGAGGCCCAGGGGGTCGCTGGGGTCGAACGGCGGGACCGTCGAGGACTCTGAGGACGGCTTTGCGGACATGGCGGGCCTCCGGCGGGTTCAGCGCTCGCGAAAAACTAGCAGTGGTAGTTATTTCGCTCCCGACGGTACGGCCCGCGGTGCCGCGCGGCAAGGGTCACCGCCGCGCGGCGGGGCGGCCGCGGAAGAGGAGAAACGCCGGTCAGCGGCCGGAGCTCGCCGGGGCGGGCTCCCCGTTGCCGAGGCCGGCGCCGGCCGCACCGTCGCCCGGAGCAGGCTCCCCGTCCGCCTCCGCCCGCTCCGTGGAGTCCGCCGCCCGGCGCGGCAGCCGCAGCGCGATCCCCGCACCGACCAGCAGCAGCACGGCGCTGGCGACGAGGGTGATGTGCAGCCCGCGGACGAAGGACTCCCGGGCGGTCTCACGCAGCGCGGCCTTGGCCGTCTCGCCCAGAGGGGCGGCCACCTTGTAGGCCTCACCGAGGGAGTGCGCGGCCGAGGCGGAGACCCGCTTGGGAACACCGTCGACATGGGCCAGGCCCGGGGCGTAGGCGGCATTCATGACGCTGCCGAGCAGGGCGACACCGATACCGGCCCCGAGCTGGTAGGAGGTCTCCCCGATCGCGGCGGCGCCGCCCGACTGCTCGGCGGGAGCCTCGCTGAGCATCGACTCGTACGCCCCGAACAGCGTGGACTGGAAGCCGAAGCCGAGCAGGACGAAGCCCAGGGACAGCAGCCAGGCGCGGTCCTGGCTGCTCATCGCGGTCAGACAGAGCACCGCGACGGCGGTCAGCACGAAGCCGAGGGACACCATGGCGCGCGGGCCGAGCGCCTGCAGCATCTTCGAGCCGGTCAGACCGGCGGCCATCGCGGCGAAGACCAGCGGCAGCATCCGCAGACCGGTCTCCAGCGGGCTCAGCCCGAGGACGAGCTGGAGGTACTGGACGGCGATCAGCTGCAGGCCCACCAGGGCGAGCATGGCCAGCACGATGCAGCCGACGGAGGTACCGAAGGCGGGCCTGGCGAACAGCCGCATGTCGATCAGCGGGTGCTTGCGCCGGCGCTGGCGGCGTACGAACAGGATCAGCAGCAGGACGCCGAGGGCGATGGGCAGGAGCGTGGTCAGGCCCCAGACGGGCGCACCGCTGCCGATCCGCTTGACGCCGAGGACGATGCCCAGCACACCGAGCGCCGCGACGATCGCGCCGATCACGTCCCAGGGGCCGTTGCGCTCACCGCGCGACTCCGGCAGCAGCCACCGGCCTATCAGCAGCATCGCGGCCATCATCGGGATGTTGATGAGGAAGACCGAGCCCCACCAGAAGTTCTCGACCAGGAAGCCGCCGAGGACCGGACCGACCGCGGCGCCGACCGCGGCCACCGCGCTCCACACGCCGATGGCGACCGCGCGCTCGCGCCGGTCGGGGAAGACCTGCCGCAGGATCGACAGCGTCGCCGGCATGATCATGGCGCCGCCGATGCCGAGCAGGGCGCGCGCCACCATCAGGATCTGCGGGTTGGGCGCGAGCGCGGCGGCGGCCGAGGCCAAGCCGAAGAGGCCATAGCCGAGAAGGAGGATGCGCCGGCGGCCGACACGGTCGCCGAGGGTGCCGAAGAGGATCAGCAGCGACGCCGCGATCAGCGGGTAGACGTCGACGATCCAGAGGAGCTCCACCGGGCCCGGCCGCAGGTCCTCGGTGACGGAGGGCACGGCGACGTACAGGATCGTGGTGTCCAGCGCGACGAAGAGCAGGCTGACGCAGAGCACGATCAGCACGGTCCAGCGGTTCGCACCGCCGCCTGAAAGCCGGGGAACACCAGCCGTCCGTCCACTGCCGGACGCGGTCGTCCCGGACATGCAGCACCTCCAGTCATGCCCTCGCGGCCACGGATCAGGGCGCGAAAGCGCCCCGGGGGAACCGGCGGCACAAGCGAGTAGGGACGTCAGACTACGCGAGTCCGACAGGGTGCCGCGTGGCTCACCTCACGATGAGACGCTCATCGCAGCGCCGTCCGTTCCCCACCCCGCCGTCGGCAATCGTTCCTCGGCCACCTGGATAATCGTCCGGATGAACGATCTTGCCTCCGCTGCCGTTCCCGGCCGGCCGCTGTGCGACGTCCCCGCCGTACGGGCCGCGCTGCGCCGGGCCGCGCCCGCGCTGGCGGCCTTCGCCGCGATCCGGCTGCTGGGGCTCGTCGTCCTCGCGGCCTGGTCCGCGGTCAACGGCAAGGACTGGCACACGCTGCTGACCGCCCGCTGGGACGCGCTCTGGTACACCCGGGTCGCGGAGCAGGGCTATGGCTACACCGTGCAGCTGCCCAACGGCGATGTGCACTCCAACCTGGCGTTCTTCCCGCTGCTGCCGTGGCTGGAGCGCGGGCTGTCGGCCCTCTCGCCACTGTCGCCGGCCGACGCCGGGATGGTGGTGGCCTGGCTGGCGTCGCTGGCCGCGGCCTGGGCGCTCTACGCGACCGGCGAGCGGCTGCACGGGCCGCGGGCCGGGATCGCCCTGGCGGCGCTGTGGGCCGCGCTGCCGGTCGGCATCGTGCAGTCGATGGCGTACTCGGAGTCGCTGTTCACCGCGTTCGCGGCCTGGGGGATGTACGCCGTGCTGACCGGGCGCTGGGGGTGGGCGGGGGCGCTGGCCTCGCTGGCCGGGCTGACCCGGCCGGTGGGTGCGGCGGTGGTCGCGGCCGTGTGGATCACCGCGGCGGTGACGCTGTGGCGCCGGCGGGCCGGCGGCGTACGGGGGCGCGCGGCACTGCGCGCCCAGCCGGGCATGCTGCCCGGTGTACTGCTCGCCCCGCTCGGCTGGTGCGGCTACTTCCTGTGGGTGGCGGCGCGGCAGGGCTCGTTCACCGGCTATCTCGACGTCCAGGCGGGCTGGCGCAACGGCTTCGACGGGGGAATCGGGTTCGGCACCTTCGTCTGGCACCAGCTGTCGGGGCCCGCGTTCGCGGCCGGACTCGGGCTGCTCATCGGCGTCGGGCTGGTGATCTGGCTGTACGTGCACGGCGTCCGGCAGGGCCAGCCGGTGCCGCTGGCGGTCTACGGCGGGACGGTGCTGCTGCTCGCGCTGACCGCCAAGGGCTACTTCGGGTCCAAGCCGCGGCTGATGCTGCCGGCCTATCCGCTGCTGCTGCCGCCGGCGGTGGGGCTCGCACGGTGGCGCCCGGTCCGGTCCTGGCTGGTCATCGGCCTGGTGGCGGCGGGCTCCGCGGCGTACGGGGCGTTCTGGCTGAACGGTTCGGGGCCGCCGTGACGCCCGGAGACTCCCCGTGACCGAATGATCCCTTTCCGTCACCGGCGCTCCAGGGAAACTTCGCACGACCCCCGGGCAAAGGACGGATAAACTCTGCCGGAGAAAAGCAGATAAGGCGCTCGGGGTGACGACACGCGGATCCCGGGAAGGGATTGAGAATCGCCGCGAATTCCCTTCCAAATCCCTGCGGCGAAGCCTCGTTTGAGACGCATTCCACATCACATCGTCATTACAAAGCGCACAGTTTGACCAAGCACCTACATCACACGCGGTAACGTCGATTGAGTGCGTACCGATGACAAGCTCGACCAGATGGAGGAGCAGCGCCCGACCGATCGCGTCCGACCGCCCCGCATGACCCGGACCCGCCTATGGCTGTTCGGGGGCACGCTGGCGGTGTACCTCGCGATCGTGGCAGGAGTGCTGGCCACTTCATGGCTGGTCACCTTCGACTGGCAAGTCATGTTCTTCAGGCCCTACAAGCAATGGCCTGAGATCCATGCCTTCCTCGACTACTTCGTTGTACTGGGGCAGCGCGGACCGACCGCGGTGGCCGTGGCTGCCTGGCTGGGCTGGCGCTGCTGGCGCCAGCGCAACCTCCACCCGCTGCTGGTGCTCGGCGCCTCGCTGCTGCTGCTGAACATCACCGTGGGCGCCGCCAAGCTCGGCATGGGCCGGCTCGGCCCGCACTACGCGACCGTGGTCGGCGCCAACGAGATGTGGCTCGGGGGCGACATATTCCCGTCGGGCCACACCGCGAACGCCGTGGTCACCTGGGGCGTGCTGGCCTACCTGGCGACCACCTCGCTGCGCCGCCGCACGCTGTCGGTGATCGCCGCGCTGGGCGCGCTGGGCGTCGGCATGACCACCGTCTACCTCGGCACCCACTGGGTCAGCGATGTGCTGCTCGGCTGGGCAGCGGGGCTGCTGGTGCTGCTGGCGATGCCGTGGCTGGAGCCGGGCGTCACCTGGTTCGAGGACCGCCTCATGGGCGTCCTGCTGCGGCTGTGGCTGCGACTGCGCCCCGATTCGCTGCGCGGCCCGCTGCCGGTCGGCTCGCTGGCTCCCGGGGTGTCCCGGCAGCGCATCGCCCCCGACGGCGAGGTGCTGGTCCGCGAGACGATCTCCGCGGGTACCGGCGGCCGGTCCGCCGCCCACACCCCGGACGGCTGGCCGCACCACCCACCGCGCCCGTACACCATCCGTTCGGAGCGCGCCCCGGTCACCCCTGCGGGCAGCCGGCGACCGCCGCACGCGGACCGTGTTCCGCGCACCACACCGCTGAGCCCGACCTCCGGGCGCGGCCGCAACGCGAGCGGCTGAGCGCTCCACGAGCCGCGGGGCCGGTACGCACACCCCACCCCCGCAGCGAAGGCCCCGGCCGCTCCCGATGGAGCGGCCGGGGCCTTCGTCGTATGTGCGGCGCTCAGCCCTGCCAGGTGCGGTGCACCGTGCCGTCCTTGACCTCGAAATTGAGCCGGCCGGCCAGGTACTCCATGGTGATGATCGCGCCCGGGGGCAGCGAGCGGACGGTGGTCCAGCCACGCCCCCTGGCCTGCTCTTCGGCGTCCTGCTGAGCAAGGCCGACATACGCCTCGATGTCGTCCTGAGGGTTGTCCGGAAGGTTCGGTACGTCAGCCATGACAGCCACCGTAGGCGCCCGCGACGGCCCGCGGAAGCCCGGCCCTCGCACGCCTCGGTGACTTTCCGGTCCGGCATTGGTCACACTTGTGTCACAGCGAACGCTCCGGCGTTTGCCGGAACCTATGTCACCCTTACGCGCCGTGTGACGGCGCAACCGGGTGGAAAATTAAACAGCCGGAATTCCACCTTGATCAAATACAAAACGGGCGCGGTCAACTCGGCGCCACGCGACAAGCCGTCCGAAAACAATCCCCCGAAAGCCCCGGATTCCCCTTACCGGACGTCCTTTATCGGCCGTCCGGGAATTGTCCAACGAGACACACTCCGCACACATTTCCCGCACATCGCCCCGCTAGCCGGTCCCGCGCCCTCCCCGGCCCCGTGCGCCGGCCCCGTCCGCCGGCCCGTCCGATGCCACCGGAACGGACCGGAGCGCCACCTCGCTCTGTGCCCCCCGCGCGAGCATCATGTCCCGGGCCCCAGTACACCTTCGACGAACGAGGTGCAGCGGATGGTTACGGACACCGACCGGGCGGACGTCCGTCCCCTCAGGGCGCAGAGCCGCGGGTCGGTGCTCGTCGACTGGCTGACGACCACCGACCACAAGAAGATCGGGCATCTCTACCTGATCACCGCGTTCGGATTCTTCCTGGTGGGCGGTCTGCTGGCGATGGTGATGCGCGCCGAACTGGCCCGCCCCGGGCTGCAGATCATCGACGCGGAACAGTTCAACCAGGCGCTGACCATGCATGGCACGATCATGCTGCTGCTGTTCGCCACCCCCGCCTTCGCCGGCTTCGCGAACGAGATCATGCCGCTGCAGATCGGCTCGCCCGATGTGGCCTTCCCGCGGCTGAACATGTTCTCGTACTGGCTGTTCCTCTTCGGCGGCCTGATCGTGCTGGGCAGCTTCCTCACCCCGTTCGGCGGCCCGGCCTTCGGATGGACGGCGTACGCCCCGCTGAACTCGATGGTCCGCTCCCCCGGCGTCGGCGCCGATATGTGGATCATGGGGCTGGCGCTGGCCGGCTTCGGCACCATCCTCGGCGCCGTCAACTTCATCACCACGATCATCGTGCTGCGGGCGCCAGGGATGACGATGTTCCGGATGCCGGTGTTCACCTGGAACATCCTCTTCACCTCGATCCTGGTGCTGATGGCGTTCCCCGTCCTGGCGGCGGCGCTGCTGGTGCTGGAGGCGGACCGGCAGTTCGGGGCGGTGGTGTTCGAGGCGCAGTGGGGTGGTGCGCTGCTGTGGCAGCACATGTTCTGGTTCTTCGGCCATCCCGAGGTCTACATCATCGCGCTGCCGTTCTTCGGCATCATCACGGAGATCATCCCGGTCTTCTCCCGCAAGCCGATCTTCGGCTACGTCATGCTGATCGGCGCGACGATGGCCATCACGGCCCTGTCGGTGATGGTCTGGGCGCACCACATGTTCGTGACGGGGGCGGTGCTGCTGCCCTTCTTCTCCATCATGTCGTTCCTGATCGCGGCGCCGACCGGGGTGAAGTTCTTCAACTGGATCGGCACCATGTGGCACGGTTCGGTGTCCTTCGAGACGCCGATGCTCTGGTCGATCGGGTTCCTGGTGAGCTTTCTGTTCGGCGGGCTGACCGGCGTCATCCTCGCCTCACCGCCGATGGACTTCCATGTCACCGACTCGTACTTCGTCGTCGGCCACTTCCACTACGTCGTCTTCGGGACGGTCGTCTTCGCCACGTACGCGGGCTTCTACTTCTGGTGGCCGAAATTCACCGGCAAGTTGCTCGACGAGCGGCTGGGAAAGATCCACTTCTGGACACTGTTCATCGGCTTCCACACCACCTTCCTCGTCCAGCACTGGCTGGGCGTGGAGGGCATGCCGCGGCGCTATGCCGACTATCTGGCCGCCGACGGCTTCACGGCCCTGAACACCCTCTCCACCGTGGGCTCCTTCCTGCTCGGCCTGTCCACGCTGCCGTTCCTCTACAACGTCTGGAAGACCATGCGCTACGGCACCAAGGTCTCGATGGACGACCCCTGGGGCTTCGGCCGCTCCCTGGAGTGGGCGACCTCCTCGCCGCCGCCCCGGCACAACTTCACCACCCTCCCGAAGATCCGCTCCGAGTCCCCCGCGTTCGATCTGCACCACCCGGAGGTGGGGAAGCAGCCGACGCCGGTGCCGCCAGTGCCCGGGAGAGCCGGTCCCTGACCTCCCGAATGCGGTCGAGCAGTTCCGGCGGCTCACGGACCTCGAAGTCGAAGCCCGTCAGCACGATGTGGAACACCATCACCTCCAGGCTGTGCGCCCCGGTACGCAGCAGACAGGACTGGTCGTCGACGGCTTCGAGCGTCCCGGCGGCCGGGCCGATGCGCTCCGCGGCCTGCTCCAGCGGGACGTGCAGCAGCACGGTGGCCTGCTGTGCGTACGCATGGGTGGAGATGCCCCGGGAGACATACGCGGCGAGATCCTGGGCCGGCGGTGTGCGGGGCGTGAAGCGCGGCCCGTGCGGCGGGGTGAGGGTGAGGCGGTCGGCCCGGTAGGTGCGCCAGTCCGCGCGGTCCGCGTCCCAGGCGACGAGGTACCAGCGGTGCCGGGCGCAGACCAGGCGGTGCGGTTCCACGGTGCGGCGGGAGACCGTGCCGTCGTGCGCGGTGTAGTCGAAGCGGAGCCGGTGGCAGTCCCGGCAGGCGTGCGCGAGTTCGGTGAGGAGGTTCGGGTCCACCCGGGGACCGCCGCTGCCGAGCAGCGGGACGGTGAAGGCGTTCAGCGCACCGACCTGGCGCTGCAGCCGGTGCGGCAGCACCTGCTCCAGCTTCGCCAGCGCGCGTACGGAGGCCTCCTCGATGCCCTCGACGCCCCCTGCCGCGGCGGTCCGCAGCCCGACCGCGACCGCCACCGCCTCCTCGTCGTCCAACAGCAGCGGCGGGAGCTCGGCGCCGGCGCCGAGCCGGTAGCCGCCGGCCGTCCCGGGCGCGGAGTGGACGGGGTAGCCCAGCTCGCGCAGCCGGTCGATGTCCCGGCGCACCGTACGCGGGGTGACATCGAGCCGGCCGGCGAGCTCCGCGCCGGACCACTCCCGGTGGGCCTGCAGCAGCGAGAGCAGGCGGAGCAGACGTGCCGAGGTCTCCAACATGGCCCGAGTCTCGCAGCCCTTGCGGACAGCTACGGTCCTCGGTTCGTCCCCACGACCGCGGGCGGTGCTCCGTCAGCTCTCGGCAGGACCCGCGACCCGTACGGCCAGGTCGTTGTCGAGCGTGTAATACGGGCCGATCCTGAGCTGTTCCGCATCGGTGCGCACCGGCAGCGCGGGGTAGCTGAAGACCTGCTTCTTGTCGGCGACATCGTCCAGGAGGCGGGCGATACGCACCGGCCCGGCGCCCTCGGCGGGGCGCAGCCACAGGTCCCACGGCTCGCTGCCGTGCTCCCACCGGCCGGCCAGCTCCTCGTAGGGCAGCGTGAAGCGGAACTCCGGGCCCTCGACGGTCAGCGGGACGGTGACGGTGGCCGGTTCGGCGTCCGGGGCGGCGGGGTGGTGGCGCGCCCGGGCCTCGGCGCGGGCACCGGCCCCCGCGGAGGCGCCGTACAGCCGGCCGGAGACCGTGATGCCGCCGGGCGCGACAAGGATGTCACCGGCTTCGGCGTGCGGGCCGCGCAGCCAGCTGCGCAGCGCGAGATTGCCGAACTTGGTCGCGTACGGAATGCGCACACCGAGCCGGCCGATGCCCGCCAGCGGCCTGCGGTCCACCAGCGACCGCAGGTCGTTGACGCCCGGCAGCAGGCGCCGCGGGTCCCGGCCGTCACCGAGGTCGGCGTAGGCGTTCCAGCGGCCCTCGGCCAGGGCGACGGTGCTGGGCAGCACGGCGCGCAGGCGCCCGGCGCCGTTCGGCCCGAGCGGCAGCCGTACCTCGTCGTCCGCACCGTCGCCGCCGCGCAGCCGCAGCACCAGCGCCGCGCTCCAGGCGGCAGGGGTGTCCTGAGGGGCGTTCAGGTCGAAGGTGAGGCCGCCCGCGGAGTCCGCGATGCAGTCGGCCCGCAGTTCCACCGGCTCCCCCTCGTCGCCCCGCTCCTCCGGCCGCTCGGGGCCGTCGGTTCCCTCGCTCGCCGGAACCATGGGTTCCTGATCGATGGCAGAGGACTCCTTCATCTCGTCTCCGGTCACGGTCAGTTGGCTCGACGCCGTCATACCGTCCGCACCCCTCTCAGCCCGGCGCGGGCCGCATCCTTGGTGGCGTATGCGCCGCTGAGCAGGGCTCCCCGGGCGCGATGCAGGCTGCCGCGCAGCCGGTTGCCCCGCCCGCGGGCGAGCAGCTCGCCGAAGAGCTCCTCATAGCGTCCGGCGACCGCGGCGGGGTCGAAGCGGGCCGACGAGGCCAGCGCGGCCCCGCCCATCCGCTTGCGGGCGGCGTCGTCGTTGATCAGCGTGAGCAGCGAGCCCGCCAGCGCCTCCGGATTGCCGACCGGCACCAGCTTGCCGTCCACCCCGTCGTCGATGATCTCGCCGGGACCGTGCGGGCAGTCGGTGGCGACGACCGGCAGACCGCAGCGCATGGCCTCGACGATCGTCATCCCGAAGGACTCCAGGCTGGAGGAGACCGCCGCGATCGAGCCCTTGGCCCACTCGGGCTCCAGGGGGTTGGCCGGGCCCATCAGGAAGACATGGTTGTACAGGCCGAGTTCGTCGATCAGGGTGCGCAGTGCGGCCTTCTCGGCGCCGCCGCCGTAGATCCGCAGCCGCCAGTCGGGACGCTCGGCGGCGACCTGGGCGAAGGCCCGGATGAGGACGTCATAGCGCTTGACGCGGGCGAGCCGGCCGGCCGCGACGACCCACTTGCCGCTGCCGTCGGCGGGCGTGAGAGCCGGCTCCGGCACGCTGTTGGGCACCGCCTCGACGCGCACCCCGGGCAGCCGCAGCGTCCGGCGGTAGGCACGGGCATCGGCCTCGGTGACGGTGGTGACCGCGTCGAGGCGCGGATAGGCGCCGCGCAGTGCCAGCTTGAGCGCCCGGCTGTGGGTGTCCAGGGTGAGATGCTCCTGGCCTATCCGGACCGGGCCGCGGCGCGCCTGCCTGGCGATGTGCACATTGAGTCCGGGCCGGGTGCCGACCACCACGTCCGTCTCCGTCCGGCGCAGATGCTGGGCTATCCGGCGGTCGGTGAGCTCGCTGTACTGGCCGAAACGGCCCTCGGCGGCGGGAAATATCCTCGCGGGCCGGGCATGTGCGGGATCGGCACCGTCGTAGTCGGGGCTGTTCTCCCTGATGTCCACGAGATGCCGCAGCGCGACCCGCGGGCCGAGGTCGAAGACCGGCTCGTCGCGGTGGCGCAGTACGGACACGATCTCGACGTCGTGCCGCTCGGCGAGCGTGCGCGCAAGGTTGAACGTCGTCCGGATCGTTCCCCCGATGCCGTAGGCATTATGAATCAGGAATGAGATGTGCATCCGTCCCCGTGTCCCCTGGTCTTCCGGTCGTTCTGGTCTCCCCGTGGGACACGTCGCGCCCCCCTCCCGACGGCGCGACGCATCCCCTGCTGAACGGTAGGACCGCGAAGAGGGGTTCCTGGTTGGGCCTTTCGCCAAGTTGTTCCGCAAAAGTTAGGTCATCGGTAGCCGGGGCATGGAACCTCCCGGCTTCGAATCCCCTCCGCCTCCGCCGTGTCACCAGGCCTTCCGGCGGATCGGGACCGGGCGGCCCCCGGCGGGGTCGTCGCACTGCGGTCGTCCGCCCGTCAGGAGTCGCGAGCCGGACCGGAGTTCGACGACGCCTTATGGGGAAGCCGCAGCTCGGTGCCGACCGACAGCCGGTTCGGATTGCGTCCGATGACCTTCCGGTTGGCCTTGTAGAGCGCCTTCCAGCCGCCCTTCACGCGGTACTTGTGGGCGATCTCGCCGAGCGTCTCCCCGCGCCGGACGGTATGGGTCCGGACGGGGGCGGTCAGCCCGTAACGCCGGGCACACTCGGGCCAGGCTCCCCACCCCTGCGCGGCCTGCACCCTCTTCGCGATCTTGATCTGCTCGTCGCGGGAGGCCAGGTCGGCCCGCTCCGCGAAGTCGAGGCCACCGAAGGCCTCCCAGGTGGGCTGCCAGAACTGCAGCCCGCCGTAGAAGGTGTTGCCGGTGTTGACGTGCCAGTCACCACTGCTCTCGCACTCGGCCAGGCAGCCCCACGGCCACTGGTCGCCGGCGCAGGTGTGCGACGTCTTGCCGCCGGGGCCGCCGCCGGTCCCGTCAGCGGCGGCGGCGCCGGGCAGGCACAGCACCAGGGCGGCAGCCGCCGCGGTGAGCAGCCCGACGGATCCCACGAAGCGCCGAGGCGCCGAAGAGTTGTCCGACATAGCCGGTGACGGTAAGCAGCAGTCGGCCGCTGACCAGCGCGCCACGCCCTCAGGGCCCCGCCCCCACCCGGTCCGGTGTACGGAACGCCGCCGACTGCACCAGGTTCTGCGCAAGAGTTGGCGTTATGTGACCGCTTCTGAGGCGGCTTTCCACGGTTTTCCGCTGTGCGGGGATTGGTTCGATTCTGTTCCCGCCCTCGCGTGACTCCTGCCGCAGGTCACCCGTTGTCCTTGTACGAGCCGGCGACCACCCGGCAGAAGCACAGAGATCGAGGAGCCACCCGTGCCGCGCATGCTCGACGTCAGCGACGACGTTCGCGCCGAGATCGGCGACGAAGAAGCCGACCGCCTGCTGGCCGGTGGCGACGCCCCCGGCAGCTACGACTGCACCTCCTGCCGGACCCCTGGTGACAGCGAGCAGGAGCGCACCAGCACCGTCCTGTTCGTGGGCGAGGAGACCGCGGTGCTCGCGTTCGCCCATGCCACCTGCATCCCCTCGCAGGTCGTCCCGGTGTCGGAGGAGCAGCTCCAGGGAGCCGTGCGCTCCATCACCGGAGAGGACACGGCCGCCCCGCAGAACCCCGCCCCGGCCGTCCCGCTCCCCACCGCCCCACGCCAGGCGACCCTCGGAATCACCTGCGGTCTGGTGCTGATCGAGAGCGACCTGCGCCCGGCCCTGGTGGTCGAGCCGGACGGCCCGATCGCCCGTCCCGGCTCGGCCGGTCCGGACGACGCCTTCCTTCCGCTGCTCCTGGAGCAGGGCTTCCACCCGGTGACGGACATGAACCAGCTCCCGGGCCCGAACCCGGGCTGGTCCGCGCTGCTGGCCATGGGCAAACTGCACGCCGTCCTGCAGCCGGGCAGCGCCGGCCAGCAGGCCGCCTGGTGGCAGGCCCACCAGCCGCTGGCCGTCTCCGACGGCTGGCGCGCCGCGGCCAACAAGGCGCAGTCGGTGGTGATGTACGCGGCGCCCGCGGGCTCCATCGGCCACCAGCCCCGCGAGGACCTGATGCGCCAGGCACTGGAGGACGCCGCGGCCAAGGGCGCCCTGGTCGCCGCCGAGATGCCGCTGGCCGGCACCTGACAGCCCCTCGGCACCCGATCGCGGGAGCAGGACCGTCATCCCGGACGGTCATGCCCTCGCGATCAGCCATTTCCGCAGAAAAGCCGCATCCCGCGGCCTGCGAGGTCGTTGGCACATACGTGCACGCATACGACCCCTCCTCCCGCGCCCCCTACGCCCACCCGATCCCCGGCATGCGCCCGTCCCACGAACACGGGACGAGGCGCACCACGGACCATGGTTCGGCCACGCCGATCTATGACGCGCTGTACGCCGAGTACCGCCGCTCCTTCCGGGCGCTGCCCGGGGACCGTACGGACGAGCCGGAGACCTCGGAGGCGCTGCGCGATGCCGGGAACTGGAGCCGTACGGCGGCGTCCACGGGCCACTGGGAGGTCGTGAGCCGGCAGTCGTACCACCCGGGGGGTCATCTCCCGGCGGCGCTGCCACCGGCACAGCGGGACGCCCGGCCGCACGGACACTGATCGGTCCGGACGGCCCGGGAGCCGGCGCTACTTCTTCCTGCTGCGCTTCTCGCGCACCCGCACGGAGATATGGATCGGCGTCCCGTCGAAGCCGAACTCCTCGCGCAGCCGCCGCTCGACGAAGCGGCGGTAGCCGGCCTCCAGGAAGCCGGAGGCGAACAGGACGAAGCGCGGCGGCTTGGTGCCCGCCTGGGTGCCGAAGAGGATGCGGGGCTGCTTGCCGCCGCGGATCGGGTGCGGGTGGGAGGCGACGATCTCACCGAGGAAGGCGTTCAGCCGCCCGGTCGGGACACGGGTCTCCCAGCCGGCCAGCGCGGTCTCGACCGCCGGGACCAGCTTCTCCATGTGGCGGCCGGTGCGCGCGGAGACGTTCACCCGCATCGCCCAGGGGATCTGCACGAGGTCCCGCTCGATCTCCCGCTCCAGGTAGAAGCGGCGCTCCTCGTCGAGGGTGTCCCACTTGTTGTAGGCGATGACCAGGGCGCGTCCGGCCTCCACGGCCATCGTGATGATGCGCTGGTCCTGGACGCTGATGGACTCGGACGCGTCGATCAGGACGACCGCGACCTCGGCCTTCTCGACGGCCGCCGCGGTCCGCAGCGAGGCGTAGTAGTCGGCGCCTTCCTGGAGGTGCACCCGGCGACGGATACCGGCGGTGTCCACGAACTTCCAGGTCTTGCCGCCCAGTTCGATCATCTCGTCGACCGGGTCGCGGGTGGTGCCGGCAACCTCGTTGACGACCACCCGCTCCTCGCCGGCGACCTTGTTCAGCAGCGACGACTTGCCGACATTCGGCCGGCCGATCAGCGCGATCCGGCGGGGGCCGCCGAGGGCGGTGCCGAAGGTCTGCGCGGGCGCCTCGGGCAGCGCGTCGAGGGCGGCGTCGAGCATGTCGCCGGTGCCCCGGCCGTGCAGCGCGGAGACCGGGTGCGGCTCGCCGAGGCCCAGCGACCACAGCATGGCGGCGTCGGCCTCACCCGACGGGCCGTCGACCTTGTTGGCGACCAGGACCACCGGCTTGCCGGCGCGGCGCAGCAGCTTGACGACGGCTTCGTCGGTGTCGGTCGCGCCGACCTTGGCGTCGACGACGAAGACGACCGCGTCGGCGGCATCGATGGCGAACTCGGCCTGCAGCGCCACGGAGGCGTCGATGCCGAGGACGTCCTGCTCCCAGCCGCCGGTGTCGACGACCTTGAAGCGGCGGCCGTTCCAGTCGGCCTCGTAGGTGACGCGGTCGCGGGTGACGCCCGGCTTGTCCTCGACGACCGCTTCACGGCGGCCGATGATGCGGTTCACCAGGGTCGACTTGCCGACGTTGGGGCGGCCGATGACGGCGAGGACGGGCAGCGGGCCGTGGCCGGCCGCGGCGATGTCACCCCCGACCTCCTCGAGGTCGAAGCCCTCCTCCGCGGCGAGCTCCATGAACTCCGCGTACTCGGCGTCGCCAAGCGCACCGTGCTCGTCGCCGGTAGGGATCTGGTCGTTCATGAAGTCCGTTCCTCGTTCATCATCGTGATCGGTGGGCCGCTCGTCCGCGGCCCACTACTCAAGTGTGGGTCAGCGCCCGGTCAGGCGCCTGGCCCCCGCCAGGTGGGCGGTCAGCCGCTCCTGGATCCGTACGGTCGCCTCGTCGAGCGCCTTACGGGTACGCCGCCCGCTGCCGTCGCCCGCCTCGAAGGCGTCACCGAAGACGACATCGACGCGGGACCGCAGCGGCGGCACGGCCGGCGTCAGCCGACTGTGCCGCTCCGTGCTGCCGAGCACTGCCACCGGCACCACCGGGGCCCCGGAGCGCACCGCGAAGTACGCCAGGCCCGCCCGCAGGGAGGCGAAGTCGCCCTCGCCGCGGGTGCCTTCCGGGAAGATCCCCAGCACGCCGCCCTGGTCCAGCACCCCGAGGGCGTCGGTGATCGCCTTGCGGTCGGCGGTGTTGCGGTCCACCTTCAGCTGCCCGATGCCCCGCAGGAACGGGTCCAGCGGGCCGACGAAGGCTTCCTTCTTGATCAGAAAGTGCACCGGCCGCGGCGCGGTGCCCATCAGCATCGGGCCGTCGATGCCGTGCGAGTGGTTGACGGCGAGGATCACCGGGCCGGCCGACGGCACCCGCCAGGCGCCCAGCACCCGCGGCCGCCACAGCCCGTACATCAGGCCGATGCCGATCCGCCGGCCGACCGCGGCGCCCGCCTCGCTCGGGGCCCCGCCGCTGTCGGTCACCGGGCGACCCGCCCTGCCTTTTCGGCGCCGGCGCCCTCGATGAGGGTGACCAGGCACTCGATGACCTGCTCCAGCGTCAGCTCGGTGGTATCGACCTCGACGGCGTCGTCCGCCTTGGCCAGCGGGGAGGTCTTCCGGCCGGAGTCGGCGGCGTCCCGCTTGATCAGCGCCTCGCGGGTGGCGGTCAGGTCGGTGGCCTCCTTGCCCTTGAGCTCGCCGCTGCGGCGGGCCGCGCGCGCCTCGGGGGAGGCGGTGAGGAAGACCTTGAGGTCGGCGTCGGGCAGGACGGTGATGCCGATGTCCCGGCCCTCGACGACGATGCCGTTCGGCGCCTCGGCGGCGATGCTGCGCTGCAGATCGGTGATCAGGGCCCGCACCTCGGGAACGGCGCTGACCGCGCTGACCGCGGCCGTGACCTCCTGGGTGCGGATCGGGCCCGCGGCGTCCAGGCCGTCGACCGTGATGGTCGGCGCGGACGGGTCGGTGCCGGAGACGATCACGGGCTTGGCGGAGGCGTCGGCCACCGCGATCGCGTCATTGACGTCGATGCCGTTGGCCAGCATCCACCACGTGATCGCGCGGTACTGGGCGCCGGTGTCGAGGTAGCCGAGGCCCAGCTTGGCGGCGACGGCCTTGGACGTGCTGGACTTGCCCGTGCCTGCGGGGCCGTCGATGGCGACAATCACTGCTGCCGGGGCGGTCCGAGCGGCGGTTTCCACGGTGACGAACACCTTTCTTGTACACGGGGCGGGGGTCCAAGGGCCATAAGGGCCTCGGACAAGGTTACTGGCTCACCCGCACGGCGCCGTCCACGGTGTCATGGCCGGATGGACCAGCCCCGCTCCCGCAGCTCCGCGGTCAGCACCGGAACGGCCTGTGGCTCGACCATGAGCTGGATGAAGCCGGCCTGCTGGCCGGTGGCGTGCTCGATCCGGACGTCCTCGATATTGACCCCGGCCCGGCCTGCGTCGGCGAAGATCCGGGCCAGCTCGCCGGGCTGGTCGCCGATGTAGACGGCGACGATCTCGTACGTGGCCGGGGCGGCGCCGTGCTTGCCGGGCACCCGTTCCCGGCCGGCGTTGCCGCGGCGGAGCACGTCCTCGATGCCGCCGGCGCCGCCGCCGCGCTTCTCCTCGTCGGCGGACTGCAGGGCGCGCAGGGACCGTACGGTCTCGTCCAGGTCGGCGGCGAGCTCGCCCAGCACATCGGCGACCGGGCCGGGATTGGCGGAGAGGATATCGATCCACATCCCCGGATCGGAGGCCGCGATCCGGGTCACATCCCGGATGCCCTGGCCGCAGAGCCGTACGGCGGTCTCGTCGGCGCCCTTGAGGCGGGCGGCCACGAGGCTGGAGACCAGCTGCGGGGTGTGCGAGACGAGGGCGACGGCGCGGTCGTGGGCGTCCGCGTCCATCACCACCGGGACGGCCCGGCACAGGGCGATCAGCTCCAGGGCGAGGTTGAGCACCTCGGTGTCACCGTCGCGGGTCGGGGTGAGCACCCAGGGCCGGCCCTCGAAGAGGTCGGCGGTGGCGGCCAGCGGGCCGGAGCGCTCCTTGCCGGCCATCGGATGCGTGCCGAGGTAGCCGGAGAGCTCGCAGCCCCTCGCCTCCAGCTCGCGGCGCGGGCCGCCCTTGACGCTGGCGACGTCGATGTAGGCGCGGGCCACCCCGCGCCGGATGGCGTCGGCCAGCGCCGCCGCGACATGGGCCGGCGGCACGGCCACGATGGCCAGATCGACCGGTCCCGGGGGCGCCTCGGCGGTGCCCGCACCGAGCGCGGCGGCCGTCAGGGCCTGCGCCTGGTCGTGGTCCTCCAGGAACACCTGGACGCCGCGCGCATGGAGCGCCAGCGCCGCCGAGGTGCCGATCAGGCCCGTTCCGATGACGAGTGCGGTCCTCACTGCGCGATGTCCTTTCGCAGCGCCCCGGCCGCGCCGAGGTAGACATGGGCGATCCCGGCCTTGGACAGCCCGGTCTCGACATGGGCGAGCACCCGCACCACGCGCTCCATGGCGCCGGTGATGTCCAGCTCCTGGGCGCAGATCAGCGGGACGTCCGTGATGCCCAGGGCGCGCACGGCGGCGGCCGGGAAGTCGCTGTGCAGATCGGGGGTGGCGGTGAACCACACACTGATCAGGTCGTCCGCGCGGAGGTCGTTGCGCTCCAGGATGGCGGTGAGCAGCTCGCCGACCTGCTCCTGCATGTGTCCCGCGTCGTCCCGCTCCAGCTGGACGGCCCCGCGGACCGCTCGTACCGCCACGTCACTGCTCCCCTGCGTTCTGTGCCGCTCCACGCCCCTGTGCGCGCACTGATCAGCGTAACCAGCCGCACGGACAATCCGTACGCGGCGGCCGGCCGGCGAGACGGCCGCAGGGCGGGGGCGGCGGTCCGTGCGCCCCGCGACCGGCCGCCCACCGATAGTGACCAGGCTTCCGGAGGGGAGCATTCCGCCCCCGAAACCTGGTGACATTCGCCATCCCACCAGCGACAATCGCCGCCATGTCCGCAGCCGCCGCAGCTCACACCCTGGTCGCCGAGCACACCGTCTACGCATGTGTGATGGGCTCGCGCGCCTTCGGTCTGGCCACGGAGTCCAGTGACACCGACCGGCGCGGGGTGTATCTCGCACCCACCCCGCTCTTCTGGGGCTTCGAGAAGCCGCCGACCCATGTGGAGGGACCGCGCGAGGAGGAGTTCTCCTGGGAGCTGGAACGGTTCTGCCATCTGGCGCTGCGCGCCAACCCCACCATCCTGGAGTGTCTGCACTCCCCCTTGGTGGAGCGGATCGACGCCACCGGCCACGAGCTGCTCGCGCTGCGCGACGCCTTCCTGTCCCGGCAGGCCCACCGCACCTTCACGGGCTACGCCGGGGGTCAGCTCAAGCAGCTGCGCGCCGACGTACGGCAGCACGGCGCGCCCCGCTGGAAGCACGCCATGCATCTGCTGAGGCTGCTGGCCTCGTCCCGCGATCTGCTCCGGACCGGCGTGCTCACGCTGGACGTCGGCCAGGACCGGGAGGAGCTGCTGGCGGTCAGGCGCGGTGAGGTGGCCTGGGACCGGGTGGAGCGCCGGATGGCGAGGCTGTCCGAGGAGGCCGAGGCCGCGGTGTCCGGCTCGCCGTTGCCGGCCGAGCCGGACCGCGGACGGGTGGCCGACTTCCTGTTCCGGGCCCGGAAGGCCTCAGCGCTCGGCTGAGGCGCCCGCCGTCCTGGCCCGGACGATGAGGTCGTGCAGCGCCTCGCGGGCGCCGGGGGCGTCCGGCAGGGCGGTGGCGTCCTGGGCGGCGTCCAGCCGGGCGTGCAGCGCCTCGATGTCCGTACGCAGCCGCGCCGGGTCCACCACCTCACCGGCCGCGCCGTGTTCGGCCTCCTCCTTGGCCGCGATCAGCTCCGGTATGTAGGCGGGCGCGGCCAACTCGCCGGCCAGCGTGGGCAGATGGGGCTGCACCCGGCCGCTGTCCATGAGGTGGATGCCGGTGAGCAGCACCCGCAGCGTGTACAGCAGCGGCTTCAGCTCGCCGGTCTTCCCGAACAGCCGCCACTGGGTCGTGGCGAAGCCCCGGTAGTGGTGGGCGTGGTGGGCGGTGAGCAGGTCCGGTACCAGCGCGATCAGCTCGTCGTGCACGGGAGTGGTGTGCACGACCAGGGGCGAGAGCAGCTGCTCCAGCACGTAGCCGTTGCGCCGCAGCAGCAGCCGGGCGAATTTGCGCAGGTCGTGCGAGACCAGATCCAGCTCGGTGCGGCCCTGGTGCCACATCCGGGTCCGGGTCTCCTCGGGCTCGTGCAGCCCGAGGAGATCGGCGGCCGGCAGGAGGTGGGCGCCGCGCAGATCGACGTCGGAGTCCCGGGACGGGAAGCCGTACAGATGCGCGCCGGAGACCGTCGCGAAGACCAGCGGATCGTCCTGTTCCGCGACCACGGCGCCCAGGTCGACGGCGGGCAGCCCGGCCTCCCGGAGGACGGCCGCCCTGCCGACGGCTGTCGGGTTCTCACGCATCCCAGGCCTCCCCCAGTGCCAGCAGCTCGTCGCGGTACTCGATACGGGCGGCCCACTCCTCGGGCCAGGCGCCGGCCCCGAGGTGGGCGCCGGCGAACGCACCGGTGAGGCAGGCGATCGAGTCGGAGTCGCCGGAGGTGCAGGCGGCCCGGCGCAGCGCGGTGAGCGGCTCGTCGGGGAAGAGCAGGAAGCACAGCAGGCCGGTGGCCAGCGCCTCTTCGGCGATCCAGCCGGCGCCGGTGGCCAGGCAGGGGTCGGCCTCCGGGTCCCGGGCACCGAGCGCCGCGTCCAGCCGGTCCAGGACGCCGAGGCAGTCGTCCCAGCCGCGCGCGCTGAAGGCCGTCTTCGAGGCGTCCTGGCTCCGCCGCCACAGGTCGCCGAGCCAGGCCTCCCGGTAGACGGTGCGGTGGTCCTGGGCGTATGCGCGCAGCAGGCCGGGCAGTTCGGCGGGCGGTGCGCCGTCGGCGAGGGCGCGTACGGCGTAGGCGGTCAGATCGGCGGCGGCGAGCGCGGTGGGGTGCCCATGGGTCAGCGCGGACTGGAGCTGTGCGGCACCGGAGCGCTGCTGCGGGCTCAGCCCCGGGACGAGCCCGATCGGCGCGACCCGCATATTGGCGCCGCAGCCCTTCGACCCCATCTGGGCGGCCTCGGCCCAGGGCCGGTCGCGGTCGCTGAGCAGTTGGCAGGCCCGCAGGCAAGTGCCGCCCGGCGCCCGGTTGTTGTCGGGCGAGCGCCACCAGGTGACGTACTCCTCGCGCACGGGTCCCACGAGGGCCTGCGCGGTGAGCGGACCGCGGCCCAGGACCGTGCGCAGTCCGCGGCCCAGCGCCAGCGTCATCTGGGTGTCGTCGGTGACGAACGCGGGATCGGGCAGCGGCATCCGCCGCCACGGACCGCACTTGGCCAGGATCGAGGGCACATCGTTGAACTCGGTGGGAAAGCCGAGCGCGTCACCGAGCGCCAGCCCGATCAGCGAGCCGGTAGCGGCGGACCCCTTGGACACCATGAAAAAAACCACCCCTTAATGTCACTGTGACATTAAGGGGTGGTGGGGCGGCGCCGCAAGCCATTTCCCTGCCGTGCGGCCCCGCGGAGACCCTTGGACTCCTAGAGCTCGACCTCACGCATCAGCATGCCGACCTCGGTGTTGGTCATCCGGCGCAGCCAGCCCGACTTCTGGTCGCCCAGCGGGATCGGGCCGAAGCTCGTGCGGACGAGCCGCTCGACGGGGAATCCGGCCTCCGCGAGCATCCGGCGCACGATGTGCTTACGGCCCTCGTGGAGCGTGACCTCGACGAGGTAGTTCTTGCCGGTGTTCTCCACCACCCGGAAGTGGTCGGCGCGGGCGTAGCCGTCCTCCAGCTGGATGCCGTCCTTGAGCTGCTTGCCCAGGTCGCGCGGGAGGGGGCCCTGGATCGCGGCCAGGTAGGTCTTCTTCACGCCGTAGCGCGGGTGCGTCAGGCGGTGCGCCAGCTCACCGTGGTTGGTGAGCAGGATGATGCCCTCGGTCTCGGTGTCCAGCCGGCCCACGTGGAACAGCCGCGTCTCGCGGTTGGTGACGTAGTCGCCCAGGCACTGGCGGCCGTCGGGGTCCTCCATCGTGGAGACCACACCGGCCGGCTTGTTCAGCGCGAAGAAGAGGTACGACTGGGTGGCGACCGTCAGGCCGTCGACCTTGATCTCGTCCTTCTCCGGGTCGACCCGGACGCCCTGCTCCATGACGACCTGGCCGTTGACCTCGACGCGCGCCTGGTCGATCAGCTCCTCGCAGGCCCGCCGCGAGCCCATACCGGCCCTGGCCAGCACCTTCTGCAGCCGCTCGCCCTCCTGGTCGCCGAACGTCTTGGGCGTCTTGATCTGCGGCTTGTTGTGGCGGGCGCGATTGCGCTCCTCCACCTGGGCGTCGTACTCACGGGGCCGTGCGGGCGCCTGGCCGCGGCCGCGCTGCGGGCCGCCCTTGGCACCGGGGCCGGACCCCTTGGAGGCAGCGCCCGTACGCGGGCCGCCCTTGGCGCCGCCACGGGCCGCCGCGCCCCGGCTGCCGCCGCTCTTGGCACCGCCGCCGCTCTTGGCACCGCCGCCGCTCTTGGCACCGCCGCCGCTCTTGGCGCCGCCGCCGCGCTCGTCCTTGCGGTCCGAGGAGCCCCCGGGACCACCGGATCCGCCCACGTCGTAGCGGCGCTCCTCGGGACGGGGACGGCCCGCGCGCTGCGCGTCGTCCCTCTTCCCCCCGGCCTTCGGCCGCGGGGTGCCCCCACCGGCGCCGCGGTGGTCGCCCCGGCCGCTGTCCCTGTTGTTCCTGCCGCTGCTTCGCATCAATGATCCGTCTGAGAGTCGCCGCTGTCGTCTACGTCGAACGACGGGATACCTTCCGGGGAGTCGCCCTCGACCGCCTCCGCCTCCGGGAGGAACGGTGCGAGCTCCGGGAGCTCGTCCAGGCCGCGCAGGCCCATTCGCTCCAGAAAGTAATTCGTCGTCCTGTACAGGATCGCACCTGTTTCAGGTTCCGTCCCCGCCTCCTCCACCAGTCCGCGCTGGAGGAGCGTGCGCATCACACCGTCACAGTTCACGCCGCGTACGGCCGAGACCCGGGAACGGCTGACCGGCTGACGGTACGCGACCACGGCCAGAGTCTCCAATGCGGCCTGGGTGAGCCGGGCCTGCTGCCCGTCCAGGACGAAGCTCTCCACCGCATCCGCGTACTCGGCACGGGAGTAGAACCGCCAGCCCCCGGCGACCAGGCGCAGATCGAAGCCGCGCCCCTGGCGGGCGTAGTCGTCGGACAGCTCGCGCAGCGCCAGCGCGACCGCGCGGCGGGGCCGCTGCAACACCCTGGCCAGGTGTTCCTCGGTCGCCGGCTCGTCGACGACCATGAGGACCGCCTCCAGCGCGGGCTTGAGCGCCAGCTCGGCGACGCCCAGCGCCCCGGCCGGTGCCTCCGGCCGCTCCCCCGGGACGCCGTCCGCGCCGGTCTCCGTGATGTCGTACGCCCCGTCGCCGGCCACGCCGCTCATTCCCGCTCCTCCGCTGTGTGCACTCCCTGCTCCGCCTCGGCGGCGCGCTGCCCCGGTTCCTGGTCGAACTCGTCCGTGACCACCGGCTCGGCGCCCTCCGCGCCCGTCCAGCGGACGCTCAGCGCCCCCAGGGCCTCCTCCTGCTCCAGGACCACCACCCGCTCCCGGTAGAGCTCCAGCAGGGCCAGGAAGCGCGCCACGACGGTGAGGGTGTCCGGTGCGTCCGCGCACAGCTCCTGGAAGTCGGCCTCGCCCGCCTCCCGCAGCCGGGCCATCAAGACCTCGGCCTGCTCCCGCACGCTCACCAGCGGCGCATGGATGTGGTCGACATAGACCTGCGGCCGGGCCTTGGGCTGCATCGCCTTCACCGCGAGCTTGGCGAAGCCCTCCGCCCCCGTGCTGATGACCACCTCGGGCAGCAGCTCGGCAAGGTACGGCTCCAGCCCGACCGTACGGGGATAGCGCCGGGCCTCGTCCGCCAGCCGGCCGCTGAAGATGTCCGCGATCCGCTTGTAGGCGCGGTACTGCAGCAGCCGGGCGAAGAGCAGATCACGGGCCTCCAGGAGCGCGAGATCCGCCTCGTCCTCCACTTCGGCCGCGGGCAGCAGCCGGGCCGCCTTGAGATCCAGCAGCGTCGCCGCGACGACCAGGAACTCCGTGGTCTGGTCCAGATCCCAGTCCGGCCCCATGGCCCGGATGTGCGCCATGAACTCGTCGGTCACCTTCGACAGCGCGACCTCGGTGACGTCCAGCTTGTGCTTGGAGATCAATTGCAGGAGGAGATCGAAGGGTCCCTCGAAGTTCTCCAGCCGCAGGGTGAACCTGCCGTCGCCGGTCCCCGGTGGCGTCCCGGCGGGATCGGTATCGGTGTCGGTATCGGGGCCGGGATCGGGGTCGGCAGCGGAGGCATCCTCGGGGGCAGCTGCCCGTGACGCGTCGAAAACCTCCGGCGCCTCGTCCGCCTCGTCCGCCTCGTCCGCCGCGGGCGCCTCGGGCTCTTCCGGCGCCTCGGGCTCTTCCGGCGCCACGGGCTCGTCCAACACCTCGGGCCCGTCCGGAACCCGAGGCCCATCGGACACCTCGGGCTCGGACACCTCGGGCGTGCCCGGCACACCCGCCGCCTCCCGCACCACGGACTCGTCCGGGGCCGCAGGCGCCTCCGGTCCCACCGGACCCGCGGCCGCCCCGCGCCCGAGCGGTCTACGGGCGCGGGGCGCAGGGGCATCGTCGTTGGTCGTCGGCATCGCGGTCCATGGTGCTGCGGTCCCGTGCCGGGGCGACGGGCTGGTCACGGGCGGGACACCCCGCCGAGGGGGCAGGCTATCTCGCGGCGCCCGCGCCATGGCCGACCCGACGCGGCCGGTCCCGCGCGGCGTGACGTTTCGGCACCAGGGCGACCGTCACAGGAAAACTCCGCCACAACGGCGAGCGGCCACGACGGGGGCACCCGGCGGTGCCGGAGCGGCCGCGCCCCACGCGTGTGCGGGGGCCGGGCGTCAGCGCCCCCGCAGCCGCCGCACCAGGATGCTGGCGTCGCCGCGCGACTCCAGGTCGGCGAGGACGACGGCGACCGCCTCGCGGACGATCCGTCCGCGGTCGACGGCGAGGCCGTGTTCGCCGCGCAGCACCAGCCGCGCATGTTCGAGGTCCATGAGCTCCTCGGCGGAGACATAGACGGTGATCTTCTCGTCGTGCCGTTCCCGGCCGCTGGGGCGGCGGTTGGCGCCGCGGGAGCCGCCGCGCCGGCGGGCCTGGCCACCGGCCTGGGCGGTCGCGTCGGAACCTGCCTGGCCGCCCTGCCCCGCCTGAGCCCGGTGGCTCTTGGCGGGGTCGCCGTCGCTCTCGCGGCCGCTGTGCTCGGCCGGGGACCCGACGGCGGGCACCCGGGGCGGCGTGGCCGGTCCGCCGTCGCCGGCCGTCGCCGCCGGGGTGTCCCAGCCGCCCCCGGACCGCCGCTGCCGTGCCGCGGTGGCCGTCTCCGGCCCGTCCTCCGCCGTATCGGGCTCGCCGGCCGGTGCGGGCACCCGGGGCGCCTCACCGTTGGCCGTGGAGCCGTTCGCCTGCCGACGGGGGCTGGAGGGCTGCAGCCCCATTCCCCCGGTGGTACGGAACAGTTCGTCGGCTCCCGGCAGACTCACTCGGCGTGACACCGGGCGAGCACCTCCCTGGCGAGCTGACGATAGGCGGCGGCGCCGACGGAGTTGGAGGCGTACGTGGTGATCGGCTCGCCCGCGACGGTGGTCTCGGGGAAGCGGACCGTACGGCCGATGACGGTGTGGTAGACGTGATCGTCGAAGGCCTCGACGACACGTGCCAGAACCTCACGGCTGTGCACCGTGCGGGAGTCGTACATCGTCGCCAGGATGCCGTCCAGCTCCAGCTCGGGGTTGAGCCGTTCCTGGACCTTCTCGATCGTCTCGGTGAGCAGCGCGACACCACGCAGCGCGAAGAACTCGCACTCCAGCGGCACGATGACCTTGTGAGCCGCCGTCAGGGCGTTGACGGTGAGCAGACCGAGGGAGGGCTGGCAGTCGATGACGATGTAGTCGTAGTCGGCCAGCAGCGGCTTCAGGGCCCGCTGCAGGGTCGACTCGCGCGCGACCTCGCTGACCAACTGCACCTCTGCCGCAGACAAATCGATATTGCTGGGCAGCAGGTCCATGTTGGGAACCGCGGTCTTCAGGAGCACCTCGTCGGCCGACATCCCCCGCTCCATGAGCAGGTTGTAGACCGTCAGATCGAGCTCCATCGGGTTGACGCCGAGTCCGACCGACAGGGCGCCCTGCGGGTCGAAGTCGACGAGCAGCACCCGTCGTCCGTATTCGGCAAGCGCGGCACCCAGGTTGATGGTCGAGGTGGTCTTGCCGACCCCGCCCTTCTGGTTGCACATGGCGATGATTTTGGCGGGGCCGTGGTCGGACAGCGGTCCCGGGATGGGGAAGTAAGGGAGCGGGCGTCCGGTCGGGCCGACGCGTTCGCGGCGCTGGCGCGCGGCGTCCGGCGCGAGCGTCGCGGCGTACTCGGGGTCCGGCTCGTACTCCGCGTCCGGATCGTAGAAGTGCCCCTGGGGCAGGTCGTCGTAGTCGGCGAGACGGGCGGGTTCTCCACTGCCCCGGTCGCCGGCCATGGCGTTCACGTGATGGCCGTCCATGCTCTGGTGGGCTGTCGTGGAAATGCTCTGGTGGGCTGCGAAGGTGTGGACCGCAACGGAGCCGACAGCCTCGAGCCCCGAGGGACCCTGGCCCCGTGCAACCACTCCTGGTTGACCACCTCCGGGAGAAAATGTCGACTCATTCACAAGTCGTCTTACCTCCTTGGATGTGACCAGGAAACTTTATCGATAGGTCAGCGTGGCACCATGCCGACGGTTGGCGACTCTATGGCGTGTCGGGCGTCCGCAGCAACACAATCCGCCGGACCCGGCACGATGTGTCGGTAACCGGACCCCCGATGTCAAGGGCGCAAGTGGCGTCGGACTGAAGTTTCAGGGGTGCGCGAAACGGCTAAAGGGTCACGTTCGCGGCGAGTTGGGGGCCGGCGTTCCGGAATAAGGCGTTCCGCACTGCCCGCACGCAACCGGCCGGGCCTTGTCGACAAGGCCCGGCCGGATATGCAGCGTTGACGCGCTTCGTTGACGCCTCAGCCGAGGAGGGTGCGCAGTTCGACGTGCTCGAGGCCGAGGGCCTCGGCGACGGACTGGTAGACCACCTTGCCGTCGTGCGTGTTCAGGCCCTTGGCCAGCGCCGGGTCACGGCGCAGCGCCTCGACCCAGCCGCGGTTCGCCAGCTCCACGATGTAGGGCAGCGTGGCGTTGGTGAGCGCGTGGGTGGAGGTGTTCGGCACGGCGCCGGGCATGTTGGCGACGCAGTAGAAGACCGAGTTGTGGACCGTGAAGGTCGGCTCGGCGTGCGTGGTGGGACGGGAGTCCTCGAAGCAGCCGCCCTGGTCGATCGCGATGTCGACAAGAACACTTCCGGGCTTCATCTTGGCGACGAGCTCGTTGGTGACCAGCTTGGGGGCCTTGGCGCCGGGGATCAGGACCGCACCGACGACGAGGTCGGCCTCGACGACGGCGTTCTCCAGCTCGTAGGCGTTGGAGACGATCGTCTGCACCTTGGTGCCGAAGATCTTGTCGGCCTCGCGGAGCTTGTTGATGTCCTTGTCGAGCAGGGTGACGTGGAAGCCGAGGCCCACGGCGATCTGCACGGCGTTCCAGCCGGAGACGCCACCACCGATGACGACGGCCTTGCCCGCGTGGACACCGGGGACACCACCGGGCAGCACACCGCGGCCGCCGGCCTGGCGCATCAGGTGGTAGGCGCCGACCTGCGGGGCGATCCGGCCCGCGACCTCGGACATCGGGGCGAGCAGCGGCAGCTGGCGGCCGGCCGTCTCGACGGTCTCGTAGGCGATCGCGGTGGTGCCGGACTCCAGCAGCGCGTCCGTGCACTCCCGGGAGGCGGCCAGGTGCAGGTAGGTGAAGAGCGTCTGGTCCTTGCGGAGGCGGTGGTACTCCTCCGCAATCGGCTCCTTGACCTTCAGCAGCAGGTCAGCAGTGCCCCAGACCTCATCGGCGGTGTCCAGGATGGTGGCACCGGCGGAGACGTACTCCTCGTTCGTGATGGACGAGCCGACGCCGGCGTCCTTCTCGATGAAGACCTGGTGGCCGTGGCGGACGAGTTCGTTGACTCCGGCGGGCGTGATTGCCACGCGGAACTCGTTGTTCTTGACCTCGCGGGGGATGCCGACCTTCACGTCGATCACGGTCCTTGAAAGAGAGGGTGCAGGAGGAATTATCCCCTCATGCGATGCATGACGGAACTGACCGCGCCGAACGCGGCCCGGCCAGTCTATTGAAGGAGCTCTCGTTGTCTAGCCTTGCAAAGCATTAAATCTTGCGAGAAGCACTACCGATTTCGCAGGTCACTTGGAGTGATCTTCGAGGAGTCGCTCTCCCACGGCCCGATGGAGCCGTGCCGCTGCTGGATCTCCGAGCCGGTCGAGGGTGTCCGCAATCCGTAGTTGCAGTGCCGCCTCCAGTCGTCCGTCGCCCGCTTTCCGGGCGATGTCGAGGGCTTCGAGACACGTCCGCAGCGCCTCCTCGGGCCGTCCCGCGTACTCCTGCACCCGGGCCAGCTCACCGGTCGCCCGCGCCTGGCCGGCCACATCGCCGGTCCTGCGGTACGTCCCGACGGCCGCCCGCCACGCCTTGAGCGCCTCGCCCCACCGGCCCGCGTAGGTGTGCGCCCCGCCGATCCGGCCGTGCAGCCGCGCCGCGTCCCCGCCCTCGCCCCGGGCCAGCCGCAGCTCCAGCGCCCTCCCGTACCAGTCGGCGGCCCGCTGCCAGTCCCCCAGCGCGGTGTACGTGCCGCCCAGCGACTCCAGCGCCCGGCCGGTCGCCACCGGATCCTGCACCGAGCGGGCCGCCTCCAGCGCACCCCGGTAGCGGGCGAGCGCCTGATCGGTACGTCCCGCCTGCCCGTCCAGGTCCGCGAGGTTGAGCAGGGCGGCGGCCCTCTCCCGCGGCAGCTCGCGCCGCTCGGCGACCTGGAGGACCAGCCCGTGCAGCGCATAGAGGTCCGGCGCGGCGGCCTCGGGGCCCTCGTGCGCGAGCAGCGTCCGGGTCAGCGCGGCCATCAACCGCCGGTCCAGGGTGTCGAGTTCACCGTCCGCGACGGCGATCCGGGCGGCGTCGAGCAGCGCACCACGGCGGCTGCGCAGCCAGTGCGCGGCGGCGCCCTTCGAGGAGAAACGCAGCGAGCGCGGCAGCCCGGCGACCTTCTGCCGCGCGGGGGAATCGGCCGGTTCGCCCATCGCCCGGCAGGACTGCAGCAGCCGTACGGTCCGCTCCAGCATCCGGGCGCGGGCCAGTTGGACGTCGGCCGGGCGCTCGTGTTCCCGCAGCAGTTCGCCGGCCGGCGGGCCGAGGCAGCCGGGCAGGCGGTACTGGGGGCGCAGGGCGAGGTCGGGCGTACCGCCGTCGGCGGCCCCGTCCTCCTCGGCGGCGACCGGCCGCAGCAGGCCGAGCGTGGCGAAGTCGCCCAGCGTCGTGGCGGCCGCCGCCACCGAGCAGCCGGCCAGCGCGGAGGCGATATGTGCGTCCACGAGGCCGGCCGGCGCCAGGGTGATCAGCCGCAGTATGCGGGCGGCGGGCGACGGCAGCGCGTCGTAGACGAGCCGGAAGGCGCGGAACAGCGGGCGGGCGCCGGTGGGCAGGTCCGGGGGCAGCGGGACGGCGTGCAGCGCCTGGCGCAGATCGGCGACCGAGGACTTGGGGCGGGCGGCGAGCCAGGCACCGGCCAGCACCAGCGCGGCGGGCTGGCCGCCGCAGTCCTCGGCGACGCTGTCGGCGGTCCGCGGATCGACGGTGATCCGGGTCGGCCCGGCGTACCGGCTGAGCATCTCGACACCGGCCGCGCTGTCCAGGCCGCCCAGGGCGCACGGCCGGACGTCCGGAATGCCGGTCAGCGGCCCCTGCGCGACCACCACGACCAGGCAGTCGGGGGCGTCCGGGAGCAGCGGTTCGACCTGTTCCGCGCCCGGTGCGTCGTCCAGGAAGAGCAGCGCACGACGCCCGGCGAGGGCCTGGCGCAGCTGCTCGGTCAGGTCGTCCTCGGCGGCGCCGGGCGGGGCGTCGAGGCCGAGCGCGGCCAGCAGGTCACGCGCGGTGCGGGCGGTGTCGGCCGGTTCGCCGCCCGGCCCGGTCAGCGTGGCCCGCAGCACCCCGTCGGGATGTCCGTCGGCCAGCTCGCGCAGCAGCTCCTCGGCCAGGGCCGTACGGCCGGATCCTGGACGGCCGGCGATCAGCAGTACCCGGCTGCGGGCGCCCTTGTGGCCGGAGAGGGTGTCCAGGCCGGCCCGGGCGATATCGGCGTGCAGTGCCTTGAGCTCGCGGCGGCGGCCGGCGAACCCGGTGGGGGCGGGTGCGGTGACGGCCGCGGGGGCGGCGGGGCGGCCGGCGGCACCGTCCCTGCGGGGCCCCGATGCCCACTGTCCGGGTGCCGCTGTGGCGGCCCCGTCCACCATCTCCGGCGGGAGGTGCCCCCCGCCCACCGCCTGATCCGTCACCGGTCACGCTCCCGTCCACCTGCGCGTACGCGTCCGCCGCTGGGACGGAACGCTGCCGAGCGTAGTTCACGGGCCGTCACCTCCCCTGCAGAGCAGGGCGGTTGAGTCACCCGATCGGATCGGTGGATCATCCGACCGGCTCGCGGCGGGCCCGGCGGCTCAGGCCTCGAAGGGGCGGGCCGGCCACGAGGCATCGGCCGGCCGCAGTGCGTCCAGGCCGTCGCCGCCCTGGGCCGCGGTCAGCGCGAGCACCCCCACGACGAGGCAGTTGTTGTGCAGATCACCGGCGAGCACCCCACGGACCAGCTCGTCGTGCGGCACCCGTGCCAGCTCCATGTCGGCCTCCTCCTCGGAGACCTCGAACCGCTCCCCCTCGGCCTCGGACAGACCCCGGGCGAGGAAGATCCGTACGGCCTCGTCGCAGCCGCCGGGCGTGGTGTAGACATCGGTCAGCACCCGCCAGTCCTCGGCCTTGACGTGCGCCTCCTCGTAGAGCTCGCGCTGCGCCGCGTGGAGCGGGTTCTCACCGGGGACGTCGAGCAGCCCGGCGGGGATCTCCCACAGCCGCTGGCGTACGGGGTGGCGGTACTGGCGCAGCACCAGCACCCGGCCCGTGTCGTCGAGGGCCAGGACGGCCACGGACCCGGGGTGGACCTGGTAGTCGCGCGTGACGGAGCTGCCGTCCGGCATGACGACCTCGTCGGTGCGCACGCTGGTCTTGTTTCCGGTGAACGGCGTCCTGGACGCGATGACCGTCCACTCCTCCGGGGTGTCCTTGATCGTCATGGCGCGTCCTCCTGTGTGTTGCCTGTACCAACGCAGAAACCGGGGCACGACCTCGGAAGAGGCCGTACCCCGGCAACCGTATCCGCCGTGGTGTGCTTACTTCGCGGTGCCCGTCTTGCGCGCGACCGCGGCCTTCACCAGCCCGGCGAAGAGCGGGTGCGGGCGGGTCGGGCGGGAGCGCAGCTCCGGGTGGGACTGGGTGGCGACGAGGTAGGGGTGCGTCTCGCGCGGGTACTCGACGTACTCGACGAGCTTGTTGTCCGGGGAGGTACCGGAGAACTGCAGCCCGGCCTTCTTCTCCAGCTCGGCGCGGTAGGTGTTGTTGACCTCGTAGCGGTGGCGGTGGCGCTCCTCGACGTACGGCTGGTCGTCGTAGACCTCGCGGACGATGGAGCCCTCGGCGAGCTTGGCCGGGTACATACCCAGCCGCATCGTGCCGCCCATGTCGCCCTCACCTGCGACGATGTCCATCTGCTCGGCCATCGTGGAGATCACCGGGTCGGCGGCGGCCGGGTCGAACTCGGTGGAGTTCGCGCCCGCGATGCCGGCCAGATTGCGGGCCGCCTCGATGACCACGCACTGCAGGCCCAGGCACAGGCCGAGCAGCGGGAGCTTGTTCTCCCGGGCGTAGGTGATCGCGCCGACCTTGCCGTCCACACCACGGTCGCCGAAGCCGCCGGGGATGCACACGGCGTCGCAGTCGGCGAGCTGCTCGGCGGCGCCGTCCGGGGTCTTGCAGTCGTCGGAGGTGACCCACTTCAGCTTCACGCGGGTCTTGTTGGCGAAGCCGCCGGCCCGCAGTGCCTCGGTGACCGAGAGGTAGGCGTCCGGCAGGTCGATGTACTTGCCGACCAGCGCGACCTTGACCTCGTGGTCGGGGTTGTGGACGCGCTGCAGCAGATCGGCCCACTGGGTCCAGTCCACGTCGCGGAACGGCAGGTCCAGCTTGCGCACGACATAGGCGTCCAGGCCCTCGGCGTGCACGACCTTCGGGATGTCGTAGATCGACGGCGCGTCCGGGCAGGCGATGACCGCGGCCTCGTCGACGTCGCACATCAGCGAGATCTTGCGCTTGATCGCGGTCGGGACCTCGCGGTCGGCGCGCAGCACGATCGCGTCGGGCTGGATACCGATGTTGCGCAGCGCCGCGACCGAGTGCTGGGTCGGCTTGGTCTTCAGCTCACCGGAGGGGCCGATGTAGGGGAGCAGCGAGATGTGCACGACGAAGACGTTGTCCCGGCCGACCTCGTGGCGGACCTGGCGGACCGTCTCCAGGAACGGCAGCGACTCGATGTCACCGACGGTGCCGCCGACCTCGGTGATGACGACATCGACGTCCTCGGTCGCCATCCGCCGGATGCGGTGCTTGATCTCGTTGGTGATGTGCGGGATGACCTGCACGGTGTCACCGAGGTACTCGCCGCGCCGCTCCTTGGCGATCACGGTGTTGTAGACCTGGCCGGTGGTCACGTTCGCGGAGCCGTCGAGATCGACGTCCAGGAACCGCTCGTAGTGGCCGATGTCCAGGTCGGTCTCGGCACCGTCGTTGGTGACGAAGACCTCGCCGTGCTGGAACGGGTTCATCGTTCCCGGGTCGACGTTCAGGTACGGGTCGAGCTTCTGCATCGTGACCCGCAGACCGCGCGCCTTGAGGAGAGCACCCAGGCTGGAGGCGGTGAGCCCCTTGCCCAGCGAGGAGGCGACGCCCCCGGTGACGAAGAGGTGCTTGGTCGTCGTGGATTTGGGCGGCATGGCCAAGAGGGAGCTCCCGTGGTCGCGAGGTGGAGAGGTGCGAAGCGGCGTGGGGCCTGGGATTCAGGGTGCCGTCGCTGCGGTTCGGGGGTGCCGTGACTTCTGCCGTGACATCTATCTGCGTCCCACCGGTCCACGGGGTACCAGGCTATCAGCGACCGGGCATGGTCGTGTCCGGCCACACATGGGAACCTGGCGGTGGCGGCCCGGATGACACTGTCACGTGACGGAGGCCACCCATTTGGACCGCTTCACTCGTCGCGAGGGTCGCGCGGATCACCCACGTGCGTCGTATCCTGCTCGGACACTCGCAACGAGCCGTCCGGAATGGCACCACCCTCCCCCAGCTACCGCTGGGCGGTGCCCCCAGCCCGATTTCCGGTCCCGCTGCTCGGCGACGTTTCATGGGCAGGACGGACAGATCACAACGTCCCATGGGGGGCGTGACTCCAGTTCGACGGGAGATGCACGTGGCCGGGCGCATCGAGGACTACGCACTTATCGGCGATATGCAAACCGCCGCTCTAGTGTGCAGGGACGGCACGGTCGACTGGCTGTGCCTGCCCCGCTTCGACTCCCCGGCGGTCTTTGCAGGGCTGCTGGGCACGGAGGAGCACGGATTCTGGCGGATGGGGCCGGTCAACGGCCCCGGGGGACGGCCCGCACCGGCCGACCGCCGCCGCTATCGGGGCGATTCGCTCGTACTGGAATCGGAGTGGGACACCCCGCGCGGCACCGTCCGCGTGATCGACTTCATGCCGCCGCGTGATGGCGCGCCGCAGCTGATCCGCATCGTGGAGGGCGTCAGCGGCCGCGTCCCGATGCGCTCGCAGCTACGGATGCGGTTCTCCTACGGCTGGGTCGTGCCCTGGGTGCACAAGATCGACGAGCGGACGGTCGCGGTCGCGGGCCCCGATTCGGTGTGGCTGGACACCGCGGCGGAGACGTACGGCAAGGACCTGACGACGTTCTCCGACTTCACCGTCTCGCCGGGTGAGCGGATCGCGTTCACGATCAGCTGGGAGCCCTCCCACAAGCCGCCGCCGGCCGTGGCGGAGCCCGAGGCGTCGCTGGAGGCGACCGAGGAGTTCTGGCGCGAGTGGGTCGAGCACTGCACGTACCACGGCCCCTACCGCGATGCGGTGGTGCGCTCGCTGATCACGCTGAAGGCGCTGACATACGCGCCGACCGGCGGGATCGTGGCGGCGCCGACGACCTCGCTGCCGGAGTGCATCGGCGGCGTCCGCAACTGGGACTACCGCTTCACCTGGCTGCGGGACGCCGCGATCACCCTGTCCTCCCTGCTGCGCACCGGCTACCGCGAAGAGGCGCGGGCCTGGCGGGAGTGGCTGCTGCGGGCGGTGGCCGGCGATCCGGAGAACCTGCAGATCATGTACGGCATCGCCGGCGAGCGTGAATTGGGCGAGAACGAGCTCAGCTGGCTTCCCGGATACGAGAATTCACGTCCGGTGCGGGTCGGCAACGGCGCCGCCGGGCAGCTCCAGCTCGATGTGTACGGCGAGGTCACCGAGGCGCTGCACCTGGCGCACATGACGGGTCTGGCCCGTAACGACTACGCCTCGCTGCTCCAGCTCAAGCTGATCCAGTGGGTGGAGAAGCACTGGGACGAGCCGGACGAGGGCATCTGGGAGGTCCGCGGCCCGCGCCGGCACTTCGTGCACTCCAAGGTCATGACCTGGGTCGCGGTCGACCGCACGGTCAAGCTGATCGAGTCCGGGGACGTCGACGGGCCGCTGGAGCGCTGGAAGGACCTGCGCGAGACGATCCACCGGGACGTCTGCGAGAACGGTTACGACAAGGAGCGCAACACCTTCACCCAGTCCTACGGCTCGCAGGAGCTGGACGCCTCGCTGCTGCTGATCCCGCAGATGGGCTTCCTGCCGCCGGACGACAAGCGCGTCATCGGCACGATCGAGGCGATCCAGCGGGAGCTGTCCACCGCGGACGGCTTCGTGCTGCGCTACCCGACGTCCGGTGCGGACGATCTCGGGGTGGACGGTCTGGAGGGTGAGGAGGGCGCCTTCCTGGCGTGCTCGTTCTGGCTCGCCGACGACCTCGCGATGATCGGCCGGGTGGACGAGGCCCGCAAGCTCTTCGAGAAGCTGCTCTCGCTCCGCAACGACCTGGGACTGCTCGCGGAGGAGTGGGACCCCAGGGCCCAGCGGCAGGTGGGGAACTTCCCGCAGGCGTTCAGCCATGTTCCGCTGATCGACACGGCGCTGCGGCTGACGGCCAGCGGGGCCTACGGAGGCTGACCCCCGGCGCGGACGGTGCCGCCCTGGTGGACCGGGGCGGCACCGTTTTTGCGTCAGAAGGGGGTCAGGGTGAGGGTGATCTCCTTCGGGGCGCCGTCCTCGATGTACGAGGCGAAGCCGGCCACGTCGTCGAAGGCGAAGCCGTACGCCTTGCCGTCCCGCGTCGCGGCGTGCATGGCCTGGGCATAGTGGTTGGTCAGCCGCTGCTGGTAGAAGGCGGCCGGGTCGGTGGTGGGCTGGTGTGCCTGCGAGGTGAGGGTGGAGCGGTTGAGGGCGGCGCCCAGGATGGCGGCGACCGGGCCGAGGGTGCCGTCGTTGGGGGCCGCGAGGGTGCCGTCGCAGAAGAGGACATCGCGGGTGGACGGCTTGTCGAAGGAGACCGTCTTGGGGCCGGTGAAGGTGAGCTTTCCGCCGCTGACCCGGCCGGTGAAGGTGCCCGCGTCGGTGGTGACGGACAGGTCCTTGCCCGCGTAGGCGGACCAGGCCTCGTCGACGGCCGGGGCGAAGTAGTCCTTGGCGAACAGTCCGCTGTCCAGGCCGTGGCCGGGGGCGATCACGCGCTTGTCGCCGATGACCAGGCGGTCGAAGCCCTCGGCGGCCTTGACGTCGGAGAAGACCTTGGCGCGGGCGCCGTCCTTGAGTGTGCCGGTGGTCTGCTCCTTGGCCCCGGTGAGCTTGATCGCGAGCGGGACGCTGAACATGTCGACCATCGTGGTGTTGCAGAACATCCCGCCGGAGTTGTACGTGAACTCGGCGCAGTCGTGGAGGACGTCGAAGTTGGGGTCGGCGGAGACCCAGCCGGCCGGGTAGGCGAGCGCGGCCTTGCCGTTGCCGTCCTCGACCGCCTTGAACTTGAGCTTGCCGCCCAGCGCGGTGTAGATCCGGCCGGACATCTGCGGCAGCTGCAGGGTCGTGGTGCCGCTCGCGGCGAGCGGTATGGCGTAGTCGGTAAAACCGTCCGAGCCGTTGTCGGCCATCGCGACGGGCTTGAGTTCGCCGTCCGGGGTGACGCGCACCTGCTGGGTGCCGTCGTTGCCGACGATGTAGACCCATACCGACGCATTGGCGTACTCGCCGGAGTTGTTGACGAGGTGCAGCGGCATTCCGGCCGCGGCGCGGCCGGACGCGTGGGCCGGGGCACCGGCCGGTGCGGTGGCGCCGATCGCACGGCCGGCCACCGCGATACCGGAGGCGGTGGCGGCACCGGCGGCGAGGCCGCCGAGCAGGCTGCGGCGAGTGATCATGAGGTGGCTCCTTGCGGGGCGGGACGCCGGGACGGCCGGTCGGTACGGGCCTGTGCGGGCTGCTGGACGGAGACCGCGACATGGTCGACGAGGAGGGAACCGCCGGGCCGAGTGGCGTCGGTGGGGGTGGCGAAACCCGCGACGCCGTCCGGGAACGCGCCGCCCATGGCGAGGTTGAGCAGCAGGAAGTGGCCGTGGTGGGTGGCCTTCGCCCAGGTGTCGGCATCCATCTCGGACGCGTGCACGGTGTGGAACTTCTGTCCGTCGACGTACCAGTTCAGCGATTCCGCTGCGCCGTCGGTGCGGTCGAGCTCCAGCGCGTAGGTGTGGAATCCGGCCTGGCAGGCGCTGCCCGGGCACTCGCGGGAATTGCTCTTGCCCTGGGTCTCGTTGCACGGCCCGCCGGGGTTGACGCCGCAGTGCAGCGTGCCCCAGACCTTGTTGAGGCCGTTGACGTTCTCCATGATGTCGAACTCGCCGATGCCCGGCCAGTTCTGGTAGTTGCCGCGGTAGTCGGCACCCAGCGTCCAGAACGCCGGCCAGTAGCCGAGGGCGCCGTCACCGGAGACGTCGGGCATCCGGATGCTCGCCTCGATGCGGAGCGTGCCGCCGGCCGGGGCGGCGAAGTCGGTGCGCCGGGACTCGATGCGGCCCGAGGTCCAGGTGGCGCCGTCCTTGAGGGCCGTGATCTTGAGGTGGCCCGCGCCGTCGAGCTGGAGGTTCTCGGGGCGGTCGGTGTAGGTCTCGCGTTCGCCGGTGCCCCAGTTGGCGGGGCCGCCGGGGTAGCCGGTGCCGGTGTCGGTGATCCAGTCGTCGGCGGAGGGGCGTGATCCGGCGGCACCGTCGAAGTCCGTACGCCAGACTTCCTGGAAGGCGGTGGGGCCGGCTTTCGCGCCAGGGGCGGCGTGCGGGGCGGGGGCCGCCTCCTCGGCGGACGCCGTCGGGAGGGTGAGGGCACAGGTGGTGACGAGTGCGGTGCTCGCGGCGAAGAGCAGGGCTCCTGCCCGCTTTTGCCGCCGCTTGTGCACCCGGCTTCCGGGCCGATATCTCATGCTCATGACATTCTTTCGGGCGGTGGGGGGTGTGGAGTTCCGTGGGGCAATCCAGTGTGAGAGCGCTCTCATATCGTGCGCAGTGAACCCTGCCGACTCGACGGCATACCGTCAAGTCACCGTGTGGAAAAAGGAGTTGAATGGTGTCTGAGCCGAACGGTCCGCGCCCGACGCTGGAGGCGGTCGCGGCGCTCGCCGGGGTCTCCCGCGCCACGGTGTCCCGCGTGGTCAACGGCGGTGCGGGCGTACGGGCCGCGGTCCAGGAACGGGTCCGCGAGGCGGTGACCGAGCTGGGCTACGTACCGAACAGCGCGGCCCGCTCCCTGGTCACCCGCCGCACGGGAGCGGTCGCCGTGGTCATCGCGGAGCCGGAGACCCGGGTCTTCAGCGATCCGTTCTTCGGACGCCAGCTGCGCGGCATCAGCCGCGAACTGGCCGCAGCGGACACCCAGCTCCTGCTGATGTTCGTCGAGCACCGCGCCGACTACGACCGCATCGGCCGCTATCTGTCGGCCGGGCATGTCGACGGTGCGCTGATGTTCTCGCTGCACCGCGACGACCCCCTGCCGGCCATGGCAGAGCGCGCCGGACTGCCCACCGTCTACGGCGGCCGGCCCGACTGGGCGGGCGCCGACCGCGCGCCGCGGGCGCTGTACGTCGACACCGACAACCGCGACGGCGCCCGCCAGGCCGTACGCCATCTCCTCGGCCGCGGCCGCCGCCGGATCGGCGTGATCACCGGACCGCTCGACCAGACCTCCGCGGTGGACCGTCTCGACGGCTACCGCGATGCGCTCGGCACATCGGAGCCGGATCCACGGCTGATCGCGGACGGAGGCTTTACGGCGCAGGGCGGCGAGCGGGCCATGGCCGCGCTCCTCGATGCCTCACCGGACCTGGACGCCGTCTTCGCCTGCTCGGACCTGATGGCCAACGGCGCGCTGCGCACGCTCCGGGCCCGCGGGCGACGGGTGCCGGACGACGTGGCGGTGGTCGGCTACGACGATCTGGAGCCGGCGGCCTGGGCGGATCCGCCGCTGACCACGGTGCGGCAGGACGTGGAGGAGATGGGGCGGCTGATGGCCCGGTTGCTGCTGCGACTGCTGGATCCGCGGAAGGCCGAGGGGACGGAGGGAGCGCCGGGAGCGAAGCGTGCGCGGGGGACCGATCCGGCGGCGCTCGCGCCGGTGATCACGGGGGCACGGCTGGTGGTGCGGGAGTCGGCATGAGGGGGCGGCGGGGGCGGGCCGGTGTACCGCCGTGCCCCCGCCCCGGTGCGACGCGGGACCGCGATCCGGGCCACGCAGCTCCGGATAGCGGACTACGGGTACCGTTCCACGCCATGGGGCCGGAAGCGAAGATCGAAGCCGAGATCACGGTACGCAGGGCGCTGGAGCTGCCCGCGCTGCGACGCGGTCTGCCGGAAGTCCTGGCCGGCGGGGACCGGCTGGACCGCCCGGTGCGCTGGGTGCACGCGGGCGAGGTCCCGCATATCGCTTCGCTGCTCAAGGGCGGCGAGCTGCTGCTGACCACCGGGCTCGGACTGGGTGCCCGGCCGTCCGAACAGCGCGCCTTCATCCGCAAGCTCGCGGACCGCGAGATCGCCGCGCTCGTCGTGGAGCTGGGCTCCCGTTTCGAATCCCTGCCGGCCGCGCTGGTCGACGCCGCACGGGACTGCGGACTGCCACTGATCCAGCTGCACCGCGAGGTTCCGTACGTCACGGTCACCGAAGCGATCCACACCGAGATCATCAACAGCCACTACGCGCTGCTGCGGCGCGCCGACGAGATCCTGCGGCGCTGTACGGACGTGCTGCTGCGCGGCGGCGGCGCTCCCGAGGTGCTCCGGCTGCTGGCCGTCTTCACCGGCAACCCGCTCTGTCTGGAGGCCCCCGACGGCAGCCCGCTGTACGCGGCGGGCCCGGACGCCGACGACGACGGTCCGGCGGACGCCGATCCGCTGCTGGCCTGGGAGGGCCTGCGCGACACCGGCGTCCGCATCGACGTCCCGGGCGGCGGCCATGGCCCCGACGCGGTCCGTGCCCGCCTCGTCCTGCTGCCCGTGAACGCCCCCTTGGCGCCGGTGCACCGGATCGCCGCCGAGCGCGCGGCCGGTCTCCTCGCCGTCGTCATGCTGCAGTCCCGCCAGGAGGAGGTGCTCGCCGCCCGGGGCCGCGGCGACTTCCTCGCCGACCTGGCGGAGGACCGGATCTCCGCGTCCGAGGCGCCCGGCCAGGCCCGTCTGCTGGGCTTCCGCCCCGGCGCGGAACCCGTGCTCCCGGTGGTGATGCGACTGCCGGCCGGCCTTCCTTCCCCCGGCAGCTGGGCGCTCCTGGCCCAGGCCCTGCGTGAGGAACTCGCCGCCCCCGGAGTGCCCGTGCTCCTCGGCGTACGCCCCGTGGAGGGCCGGGTCCCGATGCTCATCGCACTGCGCGCCGGCCAGGACCGCGAGGCGCTCGCCGACCGGATCGCCGAGGCACTGCGCGCCGGAGTCGTCCGCGCGGGCCTGGACCGGCCGGCCGCGCACCGCCCGGTGGTCGTGGTCGGTACACCGGGCGACTGGGCGGCGGCGGGCCCCGGCCTGCGGCATGCCGCGGAGGCGGCGGCCGCGGCCCAGGGGCTGCCGGAACAGCCCTGGTACGACGCGCGCCGCCTGGACATCGAGCTGTTGCTGTGGCGGATGCGCGAACACGGCGAGCAGGGAGTACTCACCGACTTCGTGGAGCGCGCCATCGGGCCGCTGCTCGCCCATGACCGTGGTGCCCGTCAGCCGCTGCTGCCGACGCTGGAGGCCTATCTGGCCAGCGCGGGCCGCAAGGCCGAGACCGCCCGCGACCTGAATGTGAACCGGCAGACGCTGTACGACCGGCTGGCCCGCATCGCCCAGCTGCTGGGCACGGACCTGGACGATCCGCAGACGGTCCTGGGCCTGCGGCTGGCCCTGCGCGCCAGGCGCCATACGGACAAGCCGTGACGGGCGGCGGGTCGGGGGCGGCTGCCGCGGGAGGTGGCGCCCCTTGGAGGCGGCCACGGGAGCGGGTCGCCGGGGCCGGATTCAGCGGGGCGGCATTCCGCGGGACGGCTTGCTGCCCCGCGACCCGCGTGGCCGCCGTCCCCCTCGGCTGAACCGGTGGGACCAGGTCGGACCGGTTGGCTCGGCGGCATCGGCCGACTCGGCTACACCGGCTGAATCGGCTGGGTCAGCTCGTCGTAGACGCTGAGGACCTGGGTGACGGTGTCGTTCTCGCTGGGCCAGCCGGCCGCTTGGGCACGGCCCGCCGCGGCGAGCGCATCCCGCCGTGCGGGGTCGGCGAGGAGCGCGAGAACCGTACGGGCCAGGGCGGCGGCGTCGCCGTAACGCACCAGTTCCGCGGCCCGGCCGACCAGTTCGCGGGTGCCCCCGGTGTCGGTGGCGACCAGCGGCACCCCGGCCCGCAGCGCCTCCTGGGCGATCAGCGAGCGGGCCTCCCACCTGCTGGGCAGCACCACCAGGTCGGCGGCGGCGAGGAGTTCGGGCACATCGTCGCGACGGCCGAGCAGCTGGACGGGCAACTGCTCGGCGTCGATCCGCCGCTGCAGCGCGGCCCGCTGCTCGCCCTCCCCCGCGATGGCGACCAACGGCTGCGGGTCGAGCGCGCACCAGGCATGCGACGCGTCCAGCAGCAGGTCATGCCCCTGGCTCAGGTCGAGACGACCGACCGCGAGCAGCAACGGGCGGTCCACCGCGCCCAGTTCGGCCCGCTCCTTGTGGCGCATCCGGTCGTGGCACTCGGGCTCGGCCGGTACGCCGCCGGGCCGGGGGCGCGGAATCGCGACCGGCGCGAGCCGTGCGTCGCGCGCACCCCGATCGCGCGCCCGGTCCACGAGGTCGGAGCAGGCTCCCAGGACGACGGCGGCCGCCCGCGCCACCCGCCGCTCCATCAGATGCACCAGCCCGGCCCGTGCGCCGACGATGTGCGCCTTGGTGTGCCAGGTGATGACCAGGGGAACCCGTCGCCCGCCCCGGGGGCCGCGTAGTCCCCGCAACGCCATCGAGGCCCGCAGACCGGCCCGCAGACCGTGCGCATGCACGAGGTCGGCATCCCAGCAGGCGCTGCGCAACGAGGCCACGCTCGCCGGATCCGCCCGTGGAGGGACATACACGAACCGCGCGCCCGCGCCGGTGAAGTCGTAGGCCTCTTCGGTCTCCGGCGTGGCACAGACGGTCACCCGCACCCCGCGCGCGACGAGCCCTTCGGCCAGCGAGCGGACATGCGCGGCGCTGCCGGCGCTGCCGTGCCCCAGCACCTGGACCGTGCGCAGCGGCGACAGCCCGTGCGCCGAGGTCGGGGTGCTGATCACGTGGTCGGGCTCCTGGGTCGGGGCGGACGGGCCGTACCGTCGAGTCGGTCCGTTTTCTGCGGGGTGCTGCGACGCGCGCAGGGCGACCATCCTCCTGCCCGGCGGACGGGCAGGGCGAGGCGAACACACCCGAGACTGCGTACCGCGCCCAGGATGCCAGCCCGGCGACGTCAATTCGGCACCGTCCGCCCGCCGTTCCGGTGGGAAGTCTCACCTCAGCACCCACCAGATCACCCACATGGGCGACAAACCGCCCGCGCGGGTTCACGGCTCGTTCGAGTGAGTCCACCTCCTGGAGTGCGCCTGCGCCACGACAGGGGGCGCGTACGCCGTCGTCCGGAGCGCATTGTTGTTCGTCCGGTTAGGCGGGCTGCGGGACGGCGCACGACGGGCTCGGGGAGGGCGGGGCGCCTCCCCGGCCAAGGCGGTGGTCCGTTCCTGACCGGCTCCGGGCGGACGGCCTTCGGACGGACAGCCCCGGACCGACGGCCCCGGGCGGACGGCCTTCGGACGGACGGCCTCGCCCCTCAGCGGCTTCAGATCGCCGCGGCCGCCCGGCTGACGCGGTCCCCCGCGGCCGCGGCGGCGACCAGACCCGCGGCGTGTGCGGCCAGTCCCCGGCGCCCGTTGCCCGTGACGATGGCAAGGCCGAGCGCCGCGCCGAGGGCGTGCGCCCCGGCGTCCCCGAGCATCGTGCGCTCCCCCAGGTCATCGCCCACGACGGCTGCCGCTGCCCCCATTGGCGCCGCGGACAACGGGCCCGCCGGACCGCGACGCAGCAATCCGGGCGCGCCGAGGGCCAGTACGGCGCCGACCGCCCGGCCCGGCCGGACGTCCAGGAGGTTCACCAGGTGGGCCGAGCCCGCGATCACCACACCGGCCAGGAGCTTGTCGGCCGGGCGCTCCTTGAGGAGAGCCCCCGCCGCGAGCCCCGCGGCGCCGATCCCGAACAGCTTCACGGTTCCGCTGGTGACTTCTTTGTCCCGGAGTGCCGAGAGGTGCGCCCGGAATCCGCGGCGGGGGTCACTGGCGCCGAACACGTCGTCGTACGCCCCGCAGCCCCCGGCGGCCAGTACTGCCAGCGCCGCGGCGGTCCGGGTCCGGGCGGGCAGTCCCGGTGAGGTGGCGGCGGCGAGCGCGGTACCGGCGGCCGTGGCGAGCCCTGCGTGCAGGTTCACGATCCGGCCGGCGTAGTTCTTCCGCTCCCACAGGACGGCACCACCCGGCGGCCGCTTCCTCAACGCCGTGTACGTGACCCTGGTCGTCCCTGCCGCCCCCAGGAGCGCCGAGATCCGCCCCCGCACGCCGTTGCCCGCCACCGTCGCCATGTCACTCCCCTCGCCCGGCACCCTGCCGCGCTCAACTCCCGTCACCCTAGGGCGCATCATCCGTCCCCCCTGCCGGGACGACGCGCTCCAGGCGCGCCCTAGCCCCGCGCCCCGGCCGTCACCGGCTGGTCGTGGTGCAGTTCCGCGAAGAGCTTCTTCGCCCGTGCCGTGTCCCACTTCACGGCGCTGCCCTGGGGGGTCTTGAAGCCGAGGCTGGAGACGGGGACATGAATGCGGGTGCCGTGGCCCGCCGAGACGCTCTTCATCGCTTCGAAGAGCGAGGTGAGGTTCCACAGGCTCATGTCCTTGTCGACGATGAGCGTGCCGAGGCCCGCGTTCATCGTGGGGTAGACCTTGGACGGGTTGAGCAGGGTGCCGGGTGTGGCCGTTTTGTGCGAGAGCGCGGCCAGGAATTTCTGCTGGTTCCGACTGCGGCCGAGGTCGCCCTGGGCCTCTTGGTGGCGCTGGCGGACGAACGCGAGCGCCGCGCGGCCGTCGAGCGTATGGCAGCCCTTGGTGAGGTTTTCGCCGGACTTTTCATCCTTGACGGGCTTGTCCAGACACATCCGTACTCCGCCGACCGCGTCCACGATGCCGACGAAACCCGCGAAGCCGATCTCCGTGTAATGCCCGATGTGCAGGCCCGTGTTGTGCTCGATGGTCCGTACGAGCAGCTCGGGACCGCCGCGCGAGAACGCCGCGTTGAGCTTGCCCTTCGACGCGGCGTAATGCTTGCCGGTTTCGGGGCGGATGTACGACGGGATGGTCACCCAGGAGTCGCGCGGCAGGCTCATCATCGTGGTGCCGTGGGCGCCGGTGTGCAGCAGGATCATCGAGTCGGTGCGGCGGCCCGCGTCCGCCGAGCCGCCGGTGTGCAGGTCCTTCAGCTGCTTCCCGGACAGGCCCTGGCGGCTGTCGGAGCCCACGATCAGATAGTTGGCGCCCTTGCCCGGTGACGGCCGGCCGGCGAGCTTGCCGAGGTCGACGTCGCGCTCAAGCTTGATGTCGGCCCATGTGTAGGTGCCGACGGAGGTGAGCAGGGTCACGGCGATCAGGAGCACCGCGAGCCGTAGGATCCGGCGGCGCCAGGTGGGGCGGGTGGCCGGCGGCCGGGTGCTTCTGCGCACGGGCCCACCGCGTCCGCCGTACGGGCCGGGACCGCTGGGCGGGGACGCCGGGCCGGCCGGAGGAGCGTCGGTCCGGGCCGGGACGGCCGCGGCATACGGGTCCTCGCCGCCCGGGTGGCCGGGCAGCGGTCGGGCGGTGGCCGGCTGCGGCGGGTACGGGGCGTGCTGCCATATCTGCCCCGTGACGGCACGCGGGGGCTTCGCTGTGCCGCCGTAACGGTTGGCGTCAGCAGACCCGTCCAGCCAGTCATTCATCAGCGCACAGTCTGCATGCTTACGATCCCTTCACCAAATGGCCCGTGGTTCTGCACCAGAGGAAGGGCATCCAGGGGGGCAATGAGGGATTTGTGCGTGATGGGGCATTTGGGCGGGCGACGTCTGCGTACGGGAGCTGGGGCGGCTGGGGCCAGGCGGGCGGGCGGCGGGGGCCCCCGGAGGCGGGGCGGGCGCCCTGTGACGGGGTCCGCCCCAGCCGGCTCGTTCACCTCGACGACAGGCGCTTATGTGCCACCGGCTGCCCGATCTGCTGCGCGGCGGTCCCGGAGCGGTGCATCCGGTGCCACTTCAGGCGGGTGCCGAGCAAGAAGGCCACGACCGACTGGATGACGACGAGATACATCAGCTGCCGGTAGACCAGGAGCTGGAACGGCATCGCCCACAGCGCCCGCACCTTCTCCCCGTCCAGTCGCAGCGCATATCCGGCGCAGAGCAGCTGCACGAACAGGAAGCCGCACCAGACGCCGGCCGACTGCCAGGGGCCGAGGAAGAGCACCCCGAACAGCGCGAAGATGTCGACGATCGGCGCGAACAGTGGCAGGGCGACCTGGAAGAGAGCGAGGTAGCTCAGCCCGCGCCGTCCGAAGCGTCCGGCCGGGCCCATTCCGATGACGGCCCGGCGGTGCTTCCACATGGCCTGCAGCGTGCCGTAGCACCAGCGGTAGCGCTGCCGCCACAGCTGGCTCAGCGAGGTGGGCACCTCCGTCCAGGCGACGGCGGACTCCTCGAAGACCACTCGCCAGCCCGCCTGCCACAGGGCCATCGTCAGGTCGGTGTCCTCGGCGAGCGTGTCCTGGCTGACCCCGCCGACGCCCATCAGCGCGTCCCGGCGGAAGGCCCCGATGGCACCGGGGACCGTCGGCATGCACTCCAGCACCTCGAACATCCGCCGGTCGAGATTGAACCCGAAGACGTACTCCAGGTGCTGCCATCTGCCCAGCAGACGCCGCCGGTTGCCGACCTTGGTATTGCCGCTGACCGCGCCGACGACCGGGTGGGCGAGCGGCTGGATGAGCCGGTAGACGGCATCGGGCTCGAAGACGGTGTCGGCATCGACCATGACCACGATGTCGTACCGGGCATGGGCCAGACCGGTATTGAGGGCGGCCGCCTTGCCCGCGTTGGACTGCCGGATCACCCCCACCCGGGGATCGTCGATCCGGGCGGCGAGATCCGCCGTCCGGTCCGTCGACCCGTCGTCTATCACGATGACCTGCAGCTGTCGGTGGGTCGAGGCGAGCAGCGAACGGACGGTGGACTCGATGCCCGCCTCTTCGTTGTAGGCGGGCACCAGCACCGTCACCGGGTCGGTGACCTCCCGCAGCCGGGGCGAGCCGGGGCGGAAACGGGTCAGCCGCCGGACGTGGGCACGGGCGAAGAACACCAGCATCGCCAGTCGCAGCAGCCCCAGCCCGCCCGCAATGGCGAGCACCCAGGCCATCCCGCTGACGAAGGCGCGCCCCAGGGCCTTGGCCCAGATCAGGGCCGTACCCGTCCAGCGCTCGACGGCGGAGACCGGCTCGTCGGGCGAGGGCTGCCGGACTCCCGCCGTCACGGTGGTGAACTTGGCGACCTTCGGGTTGTCGAGCAGCTCCTTCGTTCCCAGGTACGCGAGATCGTTCTGGCTGAACTGCCGGATCACGCCCTGCGAAGGGTTGCGGAACCACCGGTCGGCGGCGACCAGGGTGTACCCCTCCGCGCCGGCCTTCTCGGCGGCCTTCCACTCCGCGCCGCACATGGTGTCCACCGCAGTGGTCTGCGGCAGCCGCAGCAGCTTGGTGTGGATGCCCGCGCTGCCCGCCAGCGCCTTCTGCGTGAGCGACAGCTCCAGTGAGGCGCGCAGCGGCGAGGACGCGCCCATGGCGGCGCCGGTGTAGGTGTTCGAGCCGATCTCATGGCCCTCGGCCCGGATCCGCCGCACCAGGTCCGGGTGCTGGGCCGCCTGGGCGCCGCGGAGGAAGAACGTGGCATGGGCGTGGTGCTTGCGCAGCAGGTCGAGCAGCCGGGGTGTCCATACGGGGTCGGGTCCGCCGTCGTAGGTGAGCGCCACCGTACGGGCCGGCACCGCGGACGAGGCCACCTTGCCGTCGTGGAACCGCAGCACCGGGCCGCCCTTGGCGACGGACCTGGGCACGGGGCTGGTGCAGTCCTTGCGCGTCTTCGCGGCATCGACCTCGTGGGTGGTCCAGCCCTCGAAGAGCAGGGCGCCGAACATCACCGGGAGGACCAGGATCAGCAGCAGCCAGTGGCCGCGCGGGTCACGGGACTGACGGTGCCGGGCGCGGTTCGCGCGGCGCCTCACACTGCCCCCGGGGTGCCGGAGACCGGCGCCGAAGTGGTGCAGCTGCGGACAACGGAGGTCCGGTACGGCTCATTCATGACGGCATCGAGCGGCATCCGCGAAACCCCCGTGCGCCTGGCGGAAGCATCGGCGCATGGTCGGTCATCGCATATTTTGTGCCGCTTTATATGCCGTCTGAGCTCGCACATGGTGGGCGAGTGTACTCATGACCGATCCGGGGTAAGCAGCGCTGATCACGAACGCCCCGTGCCCGGCGCAGGGCATCACACCAGCGCAAACAGCGGCACAGAGCGAGGGCGGGTGGTCGACGTCGCGGCGGGCACGCCGTGACCAACGCCACTGCGCGGGCCGGCTCACCGGCCGCCGTCGGCCTGCAGTCGTGGGTGCGCGGTCCCCGCCCGGTTGTGCCGCGAGTGCTCCCGCCGGCGGCCGACGGCACAGGCGGGAAGGAGACGCTGCTCACATCTCGGGGCCGAGGGGGCGCAACGGCTCGGTCCGCGCCCCGTGCGCGCCGGTCAACGGCGCTCCCGGAGCGGCGCCGCATGCCCGGACCGCACGTCTAGCTCCCCGTGCGCGCCGCCTCCAGGAGCTCCTCGGCGTGCGCGCGGGCCGTTTCGGAGTCCTCCTGGCCGGCCAGCATCCGGGAGAGTTCGCGGACCCGCTCCTCGCCCTCCAGTACCGTGACGCCGCTCCTGGTGACCGACCCGTCGTTCGTCTTCGCCACGAGCAGCTGGCGGTCCGCGAACGCCGCGACCTGCGGGAGGTGCGTGACGACGACGACCTGCGCCGACTTCGCGAGCCTGGCCAGCCGCCTGCCGACCTCGACCGCCGCCTTGCCGCCGACCCCCGCGTCGACCTCGTCGAAGAGGTATGTCGGTACGGGGTCGGAGCCGGCGAAGACCACCTCGACGGCGAGCATCACCCGGGAGAGCTCACCGCCGGACGCCCCCTTGGCGATCGGCCGGGGCGGTGCGCCCGGGTGCGGAGCCAGCAGGAGTTCGACCTCGTCGGCGCCGGCCGGTCCGTAGGCCACGGTGCGGCCGCCGACCTCGATGCCGTCGGCGTCCTCGGCGACCTCGGTCTGGCGGATCTCGACGGTCACGCGGGCGTGCGGCATGGCGAGTTCGGCGAGTTCGGCGGTGACCGCGTCGGCGAAGCGCTGTGCCGACTCCGTGCGGGCATCGGTCAATGTTTGTGCCAGTTCGCCCAGTTCGGTGCGCAGCGCGTCCCGTTCGGCGGCCAGCTCGCCGATCCGGTCGTCGTCGCCGTCCAGTTCGGCGAGCCGGGCGGCACTCTCCTCGGACCAGGCGAGCACCGCCGCGATGTCCTGGCCGTACTTGCGGGTCAGATGGTTCAGGGCGGCGCGACGCTCCTCGACCGCGGCGAGCCGCAACGGGTCGGCGTCCAGCCCGTCCGCATAACTGGCCAGTTCGCCCGCCACGTCCGCCATCAGGATGCCGATCTCGCCGAGCCGCTCGGCGAGCGCGGAGAGTTCCTGGTCGTGGCTGCGGACGGCCTCCAGCGCACGGTGTGCGCCGGAGGCCAGAGTCGTGGCGTCGACGCCCTCGGGGTCCTCGGGATTGCCGGCCAGCGCGGCGTGCGCGGCGGTCGCGGCGGTGGCCAGTGCCTCGGCGTGGCCGAGCCGCTCGGCCTCGGCGGCGAGGTCGGTGTCCTCGCCGGGCTGCGGCTCGGCCTCCGCGATCTCGTCGAGGCCGTAACGGAGCAGATCGGCTTCCTGCGACCGCTCGCGGGCCCGCGTCGTCAGCTCGTCCAGCTCGGTGGCGACGGCGCGCAGCCGGCGGTGGGCGGCGGTGTACTTGGCGAGCGGAACCGCAACCGTGTCCCCGGCGTAGCGGTCCAGCGCCTGGCGTTGACGGGCCGGCCGCAGCAGGCCCTGCTGGTCGGTCTGGCCGTGTACGGCGACCAGGTCGTCGGCCAACTCCGCCAGCAGGCCGACCGGTACGGAGCGGCCGCCCACGTGGGCGCGCGAACGGCCCTCCGCGGAGAGCGTGCGGCTGATCAGCAGCGCGCCGTCGTCCAGCTCCGCGCCGGCCTCCTCGGCACGGACGGCAGCGGGGGCCCCGGGGCCGACGCTGATCCTGCCCTCCACGACCGCCGACTTGGCGCCGATCCGCACCAGGGCGGGGTCGGCGCGCCCGCCGAGCAGCAGGCCGAGGCTGGTGACGACCATGGTCTTGCCCGCGCCGGTCTCGCCGGTCACCGCCGTGAAGCCCGGGGACAGCTCGACAACGGCGTCGTCAATGACACCCAGGGACCGGATCCGCATCTCCTCCAACACGGATACGACCTTACGAGGTCCAAGGGCCGCCCCGCGACGGCCTCCCCTCACTCCTGCCACCGGCCCTGCGGAAAACCCCACCGGAAAACGGAGGAATTCCGCATGGTGTGCGATCACGCTCTGCCGTCAGGCTGATCACAGTCAGGAACGAAGGGTGTGCTCATGGCGAGTGGAACGGCGTATGTGGCGCTGCGTGGCCGGCGTCCCCCATTCACCGGGACGGTGCCCGCCTTTGCCGAGGCAGGGGTGGCGATGCCGCTCACCGCGACCGCGGTCGGCGCAGGGAAGACGCTGCTCCTTGCGGCCGGTGCGGACGGCGTCCCGCCCGTCGTGCGGCGAGCGCGGCCGGACCGCTGCGCCGGGAGTACGACCGTCGCCTTGCTGCTCGGCCTGATCTCTGTGTCGATATCTGGATTGGCCTCGATGAAGGAACGGCGGTCCCCCGGCAACGCCGCGGAGGCAAGGGCGCTCGGTCCCCCGGCTCCGCCCGGGGCCGGTATCGCACCGCAACGAAATCGAGATGCGCGCAGGAGCGAAGTCGAGTGGGTGACCGCGACGCTCAAGATCGACAGGGTCTGGCTCCTGCGGCTGCTCGCCGGCCTGCCCGCAGGTGTCGTGTGTCGGCTACGGCCGGTCCGTGCGGCGCAACAGCGCTGTCCACAGGAAAGGTTCGCCGAAGTGCGGGGACTCCGGCCCCTCGTCGTGCATACGGCGCAGTTCCACCTCCGACAGATCGGAGAAGATCCAGCGCAGGGACTCCGAGGTGTAGGCGAGGCCGCCGTGGAGGCCGGACTGACGGTAGAAGTCGGCATCGCCGAGTTCGGAGCCCATCTCGCCGGCCGCGAAACAGGTGAGGGCGAGATGGCCGCCGGGTGCCAGGGACCGGTCGAGCAGGGCGAGATAGCTGATACGGCGGTGGGGCGGCAGATGGTGGAAGCAACCGGAGTCGTAGATCAGGTCGTACGGGCCGTTGAGTTCGGTGTCCGCGAGGGTGAACGCGTCGCCGCAGCGGAACCTGATGTCGGCTCCCGCTTCGCGGGCGCGCTCCACCGCCCAGGCGATGGCCGCCGGGGAAAGGTCGACAGCGTCCACCGCGAAGCCCGCGGAGGCCAGGTGGAGTGCGTTGCGGCCCGGGCCGCACCCGAGGTCGAGGGCGCGTCCTGGAGTGACCAGCCCGCGGTCGAGGTACGAGACCAGGTTCTCGTCGGGCTTCGCCACGAAGAACGGCACCGGCTTGGAGCGGTCCGCGTAGAAGTCGTCCCACCAAGAGGCTCCCTCCGCCGTCCAGCGGTCGGCCTCCGGCGCGAACAGGCCGTCCAGGAGCGTGAGTACGTCCTCCACGGTGCGGATGTTCCGGTCCATCCGGCCCCCCTTCCCCTGTCCCCGGATCGTAGCGCCGGATGTCGCAAGAGCCCAGATCAGGTGGTGTGGCCGGATGCTGTGACGGACCGTGTGAGCGGCTTGGGCAAGGACGGGAAGGGCGCCACTCACGGCTGGGGGCGGCGCACCGCCCACGCGCCCGGCGAGGGGCGGTACGGGGGCGATCCCCGCCGCGCCGGTCCCCGTTTCCCGATGAGGTGCCGGACCGCCCCTGAAAGGCCCGCCCGGGGCACGCACAGGGGCTGTCCGGCGCTGATCAGCCGGTGGTCCGCCGGACGGTTTCTACTGCGGCGCTCCCCGCCAACCCGCCACCGGGAGGGCGAACTTGGCGACCAGACGATCCGTGAAGGAGGCGTGATGCAGACGGGCCAGGCGTACGGGTACGGCGCCGCGGCGGACCTCGACGCGGGCGCCGGCGGGGAGTTCGATGCTGCGACGGCCGTCGCACCACAGGACACCGTGCGGGGTCTTGGGCTGGACCTCGACCGCCAGGACGGAACGCGGCGAGGTGACCAGCGGCTTGGCGAACAGCGCATGGGCGCTGATCGGGACCATCAGCAGGGCCTCGACCTCGGGCCAGACCACCGGGCCGCCGGCCGAGAAGGCGTACGCGGTGGAGCCGGTCGGCGTCGCACAGACCACGCCGTCACCGCCGAAGCGCGAGACGGGCCGGCCGTCGACCTCGGTCACGACCTCCAGCATCCGCTCCCGGGCGGCCTTCTCCACCGACGCCTCGTTCAGGGCCCAGTCGGTGTAGACGACATTGCCGTTGTTGCGTACGAGGACATCGAGCGTCATCCGCTCCTCGACCTCGTAGGCGCGGGTGACGACCCGGTCGACGACCTTGTCGAGGTCGTCGCGTTCGGCCTCCGCGAGGAAGCCGACCCGGCCGAGGTTGACGCCGAGCATCGGGACGCCGGACGTCCTGGCGAAGTCCGCGCCACGCAGCAGCGTGCCGTCCCCGCCCAGGACCACCAGCAGTTCGCAGCCCTCGGCCGCGCACGGCTCCGTCGCGACGCGCTCGACCGACGGCGGCAGCGGCAGATCCGCGGCCTCCTCCGCCAGCACCCGCACTCCGATGCCGCAGCGCAGCAGCCCCTGGACAACGAGTTCGGCGCTGCGGATGGCCGCGGGGCGGCCGGTGTGTGCGAGCAGGAACACCGTCCGCGCGGCTGCGGTGTTCCCGTGTGCTGCGTTGCCTTCAACTGCCTGGGTAGTGGTCAACGAGGCCCCTCCGCCACTGCACGGTCGACGTCCGCCGGGTCGAGTGCAGGCGCCCCGGCGCGCAGCCACAGAAAGTACTCGACATTTCCCGAAGGTCCAGGCAGCGGGCTCGCAGTTACGCCAAGTACGCCAAATCCCAGCTCGGCCGCCCGCCTCGCGACGGCGCGTACCGCCTCGGCCCGCAACTCCGCGCTGCGCACCACCCCGCCGCTGCCCAGCCGCTCCTTGCCGACCTCGAACTGCGGCTTGACCATCAGCACCAGGTCGGCGTCGGGCGCCGCACACGCCGCCAGCGCGGGCAGTACGAGCCTCAGCGGGATGAACGAGAGATCGCCGACGATGAGATCGACGGGCTGCGAGTCGATCTGTTCGAGGGTCAGCTCGCGTACGTTGGTGCGGTCCTTGACGGTGACCCGGTCATCGCTCTGCAGCGGCCAGGCGAGCTGTCCGTATCCGACGTCGACGGCGACGACATGACCGGCACCGGCCCGCAGCAGGACATCGGTGAAACCACCGGTCGAGGCGCCCGCGTCCAGCGCCCGCCGGCCCTCGATCTTCAGGCCGAGCGGTACGAAGGCGGCGAGGGCTCCGGCGAGCTTGTGCCCGCCGCGCGAGACATAGTCGGGATCGCTCTCGTCCTCGCGTACGACCACGGCCGCGCTGGTCTCCACCTGAGTGGCCGCCTTGGTCGCGGTCGCACCGCCGACGGTCACCCGGCCCGCGGCGATCAGCTGGCTCGCGTGCTCGCGCGAACGGGCCAGCTTGCGGCGCACCAGCTCCGCATCGAGTCGGCGTCGTGCCACTCCTGCCACCTGTGGTTCAGCTCCTGTTGTCGTGCGGCGTCGAGAAAGTCGAGGAAGGTGTGGGCGGCCCGGGGTGCTGGTCGAGAGCGGCCAGCACCTCGCGCAGCCCACGATGCACATCCTCGTACACCTGCAGGTGCCCGCTCGTCGGGAGGTGGTCGGCATCGGCGAGACGACGCAGCGTGGTATCGACCGTGGCCTCTCCGGTCGGTGTCGTCCCTACCCCGATCGGCTGCGGCTCGGCTGCGCCGCCCGGCTCGGCCACGGCATCCGGCCGGACCCGCCGGCCGTCCCGCTCGGCCGCGCCGCTGCCCGGCTCGGCATGGCCCGCCTCCACGCCTCCGGCAGCTTCCACGTCTCCCGCGGCTTCCACTTCTCCCGCAGCTCGCACGACCCCGCTGCCCTCACCTTCCCCGGACGGCACGGGCTCCCTCGGCACAGGCTCCCCGGGCCGTGCGGGTTCCCCTGGCGCGGCTCCCGCGGGCGCCTCCGGCTCCGGGCCGGACGTCGGCTCTTCCATGCCCCCGACGCTACCTTGGCAAAGGCTGACAAGGACGAACGAGCCGTCCCCGACCTGGCGTATCGTCGATCGCGATGGCAACCCTCGACCAGTGCCGCGCCGCTCTCGACCGGCTGGCCCAGAATCTGTCCTCGGCGGACGGCAACGTCCGCAGCGCGGCCGCGTTCGACCGTTCTCTCAGCTGCCGCATCACGGATCTCGATGTGAGCTTCCTCGGGAGGCTGTCCGACGGCTCCATCCAGGAGGTGACCAGCGTCCCCGGCCCGCCTCCGCACAAGGCGCAGATCCGCCTGTCCATGGCCGGCGACGATCTGGTCGCCCTGGTGGACGGAAGGCTGAACTTCGCCAAGGCCTGGGGCAGCGGTCGCGTCAAGCTGGAGGCCGGCCTGCGCGACCTGCTGCGCCTCAGGACGCTGCTGTAGTCGCAGCCTCTCCCTTGGTGCTCCCGACGGCCCCGTTCCCGTCGGCCTCCTTCCCGTCGGCCTCCTTTCCCTCGACCGCGTCGACGTCGACCGGACCCCCGTCAGTCGGCCCACCGTCGGCCGGCTCCTCCGCCGGGACTCCGTCGGCCGAAACCCCACCCGTTGCGGCCCCGTCGACCGTCTCCCCGCTTCGCCCCGCCCGCTGCTGCTGCGCCGGCGCCGGGCCCCCTCCGGCGCCCCCGTTACGGGGCTTGCGCGCGGCCGGGATGACCAGCGGGGTGCCGGACTCCGGGTCCTCGACGATCTGGCAGCTGAGCCCGAAGACCCGTTCCACCAGCTCCGCCGTGACGATGTCGGCCGGCGCCCCCTCGGCGAGGACCGCGCCGTCCTTCATGGCGATCAGATGGGTCGCGTAGCGGGCCGCATGGTTGAGGTCGTGCAGCACCGCGACCAGCGTCCGCCCCTGCTCCTCGTGCAGCTCGGCGCACAGGTCGAGCACCTCGATCTGGTGCTGGATGTCCAGATACGTCGTCGGCTCGTCGAGCAGGAACAGCGGCGTCTGCTGGGCGAGCGCCATCGCGATCCACACCCGCTGCCGCTGCCCGCCGGACAGCTCGTCGACATAGCGATCGGCCAGCTCACCGACCCCGGTGGCCGCCATCGACTCCTGGACGATCCGCTCGTCGTCGGCCGACCACTGGCGCAGCAGACCCTGGTGCGGGTAGCGGCCGCGCGCCACCAGGTCCGCCACGGTGATCCCGTCCGGGGCGATCGAGGACTGCGGCAGCAGCCCGAGCGTCCTGGCGACCTTCTTGGCCGGCAGTGCGGAGATCGCGGAGCCGTCGAGCAGCACCGATCCCGTGGCCGGCTTGAGCATCCGCGAGAGCGCGCGCAGCAGCGTGGACTTACCGCAGGCATTCGGGCCGACGATGACCGTGAAGGAGTGGTCGGGGATGGCCACCGAGAGGTTCTCCGCGATGACCCGCTGGTCGTAGGCGAGGGTGACATTCTCAGCCGTAAGACGGCTCACTTCGGAACTCCTGGGGTTGTCGTGTTTCTGCTGTTGCCCGGCGCAGACCGCGGCACTCCTCCGCGCCGGGCCGTCCGCCCCGTCCCCTCACCACCGCCCGGCCCGCCGGCTCTCCGCCCCCGGCCCGTCCACCCGTGGCACGCGGCTGCTCATATCCGTCCCGCCTTGCGCTCCGTGGCCAGCAGCCACAACAGATAGCCGCCGCCGAGGACGCCGGTCAGCACACCCACCGGCAACTGGTCGGCGCCGAACAGCCGCTGTGCGGTCCAGTCCGCGGCGACCAGCAGCACGGCACCCATGAGGGCGGACAGCAGCAGGTTGGGGCCGGGCAGGGGAGCGCCCCTCCCCGCGCCCTTGAGGAAGCGTGGCAGGGACAGCCGACGGGCCAGCTGGGGTGCGGTGAGCGCCACGAAGGAAATCGGCCCGGCCGCCGCGGTGGCGGCGGCGACGAGCACGACCGCCGCCAGCAGAACGACGATGCGGACCCGCTCGACCCGTACGCCCAGCGCGCTCGCGGCGTCATCGCCCATCTCCAGCATGCGCAGCGGACGCCCGTGGAACAGCAACAGCGGGACGAGGACGACGCAGACCGCGGCGAGCGGCCAGAGCTGGTCCCAGTCACGGCCGTTGAGGGAACCGGTCATCCAGGTGGTGGCCCGGGTCGCCTCGACGATGTTCGCCTTGGTGAGGAGGTAGAGCACCATCGCGTAAAGCATCGCGCCGGCGCCGATACCGACGAGCACGAAGCGGTAGCCGTGGATGCCGCGCTTCCAGGCGAGCAGGAAGATGGCGATGCCGGTGATCACGCCGCCGACGACGGCTCCGGCGGCGACCGCGAAGGTCCCGGCCTGGAAGTAGACGATGACGACCAGCGCGCCGACGGACGACCCCTGCGCGAACCCGAGGACGTCCGGACTGCCCAGCGGGTTGCGTGAGACGGTCTGGAAGACCGCCCCGGCGATCCCGAACGCGGCGCCGACCAGCAGCCCCACCAGCACCCGCGGCAGCCGCAGGTCCTGCACGATGAACTCCTGGCCGGGGTCGCCGCCACCGGTCAGTGTGCCGATCACCTCGGCCGGCGTCATCGGGTAGTCGCCGGAGCCGATCAGCGCGATGCCGGCGACCAGCGCGACGGCCAGCAGCACCAGTCCGACCACCACGGCGGGCACGTCCAGGCGCACCGAGTGCCCGCCCCTGGTACGCACCACCGTGACCCGCCGGGCCGCCCCCGCCCGCCGGCCGCGCGCGGCCCCGGACTTCGCCGCCGCCCCGGTGCTCTCCTCGGTGCCCTTCCCGGGCTTCGCAGTCGCGCTCACAGCTGGGCCATCCTCCGACGCCGTACGAGAGAGATGAAGACCGGGCCGCCGACGACGGCCGTGACGATGCCGACCTGCAGCTCACCGGGCCGGGCGACCACCCGGCCGAGGACATCGGCGCCGAGCAGCAGGACCGGCGAGAGCACCGCGGAGTACGGCAGGATCCAGCGCAGGTCGGGCCCGGTGATGGCCCGTACGGCATGCGGAACCATCAGGCCCACATATGCGATCGGGCCGCAGGCGGCGGTCGCCCCGCCGCACAGCAGGGTGACCGCGAGCATCGCCACCACCCGGGTGCGGGTCAGCCGGGCGCCCAGCGCCCGCGCCTGGTCGTCGCCGAGCGCGAGGGCATTCAGCGGCCGGGCGATCAGCAGCGCGAGCACGCCGCCCACCGCGAGAAAGGGTGCGATCCGGCTGACCGTCGGCATGCCGGCCGAGGCCAGCGAACCCACCGTCCAGAAGCGCATCTTGTCCAGGGCCGCGGTGTCCATCAGATTGACGGCGTTGATGTAGCCGACGAGGACGGCGGTCAGCGCGGTGCCGGCGAGGGCGAGCCGTACGGGTGTGGCGCTGCGGGTGCCGCCGAGGACGTACACCGCGACGGAGACCACCGCGGCGCCGGCGAACGCGAACCACACATAGCCGGTCAGCGAGGTGACGCCGAAGAAGCTGATGGCGGAGACGACCGCGGCCGAGGCGCCGGCGTTGATGCCGAGAACTCCGGGGTCCGCCAGCGGATTTCGGGTGAGCGCCTGCATGACCGTGCCGGCCAGGCCGAGCGCGGCCCCGATGATCAGGCCGAGCAGGGTGCGGGGGAAGCGGACATCGCGGATGACCACGTCGGTGTCGGAACCGGAGTAGTGGAACACCCCGTGCCACACCTGGTCGAGGGGGATCTGTTTCGCGCCGACGGCGATACCGAGGAAGGCGATGACGGCCAGTACGGCCACGGAAGCCACCAGCCCGGCGGAGCGCGGCAGATGCCGCCGCCGGGGGGTCACAGGAGCCGGGGCCGTTGTTGCTTCGGGGGGACTGTCAACCAACACGATAGTTAGGTTAGCCTACCCTCACACTTGACTCGCAGGCCCTCCCAGAGAGAAGCACAGCCATCATGAGCACCTCCCGTAGCCTCACCCCGTCCCGTCGCGGCATCCTGGCCGCGGGCGGTGCCCTCGGCATCGGTGCCCTGCTCGCCGCATGCGGCGGGGACAAGGGCTCGGGGGGCGCCAACAGCGGCGCCAAGACGGGCCCGTGGTCGTTCACCGACGACCGTCAGCAGAAGGTCGCCCTGAAGAACACCCCGCAGCGCATCGTTGCCTTCACCGGCACCGCTGCCGCACTGCACGACTTCGGGATCGACGACCAGATCGTCGGCGTCTTCGGCCCCACCAAGCTCAAGAACGGCAAGCCCGACCCGCAGGCCGGCGACCTGGACATCGACAAGGTCACCCTCATCGGCAACGCCTACAACCAGTTCAACGTCGAGAAGTACGCGGCGCTGCGCCCCGATCTGCTGGTCACCAACATGTACGAGCCGGGCGCGCTGTGGTTCGTGCCGGACGACAGCAAGGACAAGATCACCCCGCTCGCCAAGACCGTCGCCCTCACCTCCTCCCGCGTCCCGCTCATCAAGATCATCGAGCGCTACGCCGACCTGGCCGAGTCGCTCGGCGCCGACCTGAAGGCCAAGAAGGTCACCGACGCCAAGGCCCGCTTCGAGAAGGCCTCCGCGGCGCTGCGCAAGGCCGCCAAGTCCCACCCGGTCAGGGTGCTCGCCTGCTCCGGCAGCCCCGACCTCTTCTACGCCTCCAACCCCGGCATCAACGCCGACCTCATGTACTACAAGTCCCTCGGCGTCGATCTGATCGTCCCCGACCACCTGGACAAGGGCGGCTACTTCGAGAGCCTGAGCTGGGAGAACGCCGACAAGTACAAGGCCGATGTCCTCCTGCTGGACAACCGGACCGCCACCCTCCAGCCCAAGGACCTGGCGGCCAAGCCCTCCTGGGCCAGGCTGCCCGCCGTGAAGGCCGGCCAGATCACCCCCTGGTCGAGCGAGCCGCGCTTCTCCTACGCGGGTGCCGCACCGCTCATCGAGTCGCTCGCCAAGGCGATGGAGAGCGCCAGGAAGGCCAACTGACGTACGGCCGCGGCGATCCGGCGTCCGCGGGTCCCAGCGGTCCGCCGCGGCCTCACCCACCCCCACCACCGCCCCGGGAGGTTCCCGCATGACCACGACCGTCGCCCCCTCCACCGCACCGTTCCGCTTCTTCGATGTGCACGTCGTCCGGTCCCAACGGCTGAGCCCCTCCTTGGTGCGGATCACCTTCGGCGGCGAACGGCTCGCGGAACTGGCCTCCGGCGGTCGCGACCAGCGCTTCAAGCTCTTCCTCCCGCAGCCCCACCAGGACCGGCCGGTCTTCGACGACACCGGCGACGGCTGGTACACCGCCTGGCGGGCACAGGATCCGGCCGAACGCGCGGTGATGCGCTCGTACACGATCCGCGAACAGCGCCATGAACCGGGGGAGTTCGATGTCGACTTCGCCCTGCACGGCGCCGGGCCGGACACCGCCGCCACGGCGGGCGGACCCGCCTCCCGGTGGGCCGCCCAGGCCCGGCCCGGCGACCGGCTGACCGTCCTCGCCCCGGCCGTCGAGAACAACGGCGGCGTCGACTTCCGGCCGCCGGCCGGCACCGACTGGATTCTGGTCACCGGCGACGAGACGGCGCTGCCCGCGATCGCCGGCATCCTGTCCTGGCTCGCCCCCGGCACCCGGGCCGAGGTCTGGATCGAGATCGCGCACGAGGACGACCGGCAGCGGCTGCCGACCTTCGCCGATGCCGACATCCGCTGGCTCGTCCGGGACGAGGCGGCCGGCGCGGACAGCGAGCGGGTGCTCGACGCGCTGCGCGCCGCCGAACTGCCCGAGGGCACGCCGTACGCCTGGATCGCCGGCGAGTCCGGGACCGTCAAGGCGGTGCGCAGGCACCTCGTCCGCGAGCGCGGCATCGACCGCAGGGCCGTGAAATTCACCGGCTACTGGCGCCGCGGTGCCACCGAGGAAGACCTGATCGCGGAGCTGACCGCCGCCGCGACGGCGGCCGACGCGGACTGAACCACGCGCCGGGGCCCGGCTCCACGAACCGGGCCCCACCTCTCACTTCCCGATCCGCGCCAACGCCTTCCCCGCATCCGCCCCGCAACTGCCGTCCCCGGCAGCCGTCCAGGCCGCCGCGCACAGCGCCCGCAGCCCGTCCAGCGGGGTCCCCTCACCCGTCACGACCAGCGCGTCGCCGGCCACCTCGGCCCGCCAGCCGCCGCACCGGAACCCGCCGTCGTCCGCGGTCACCTCCGGCTGCGGCCTCAGCAGCCCGCGCAGATCCTCGTCCACATACGCGGGACGGTGCTGCGGCGGGGCGGCCAGCAGTTCGGCGGGGGTGGTGACGCCGGTGAGCACCAGCAGCGAGTCGACCTCGCCGTTGTAGGCTCCCTCGATGTCGGTGTCGAGCCGGTCGCCGATCACCAGCGGCCGCCGCGCGCCCGTCCGCAGCACCGTCTCCCGGTGCATCGGCGGCTGCGGCTTGCCCGCCACCTGCGGCGATCCGCCCGCGGCGATCCGGACCACCTCCACCAACGCACCGTTGCCGGGGGCGATCCCCCGCTCCTTGGGAATCGTCAGATCGGTGTTGGACGCGAACCACGGCACCCCGCGCTGCACCGCATACGCGGCCTCCGCCAGCCGCTCCCAGTCCAGCATGGGGTCGAAGCCCTGCACCACGGCCGCCGGGTCGTCCTCCGCTGAGCGGACGGGGTCGAGGCCGCGCTCGCGCAGCGCCACCCACAGCCCCTCACCACCGACGGCCAGCACCCGCGCGCCCGCCGGCACCTGCTCGGAGATCAGCCGCGCCACCGCCTGCGCCGAGGTGATCACATCGTCCGGACCGGTCGGCAGCCCGAAACCGGACAGTTGGTCGGCAACGGCCCGCGGCGTCCGGGCGGCGTTATTGGTCACATAGGCGAGGTGCATACCGCCGTCGTGCGCGCGCGTCAGCGACTCCACGGCATGGGCGATGGCCTGTCCGCCGGCGTAGACGACCCCGTCCAGATCCAGCAGCGCCGTGTCGTACGCCTCGCTCAGCGGGCGCCGGCACCCGTCGGGCTGCCTGCGAACCTGCTCGTTCATGCCGTTTCGCTCCTCGCTCCCACACGTCGTACGAAGAGATCCGCCGCGTACCGGACGCGCGCTCACGGCGCCGCCGGATACACCCGTTCTCCCCGTCGCGCATCCCGATATTTCCAGCCACGCACGGGCTGTGCCCCGATCTTCCCTCATCGGCCGGGCGGCATAGCATTCTTCAATGACGAGTACCGACGGCCTCCGCCTCCTCCCGTTCCGCGGGCTGCGTTACGACCGGGAACGGGTCAGCAGCCTGACCGCTGTGACGTCCCCGCCGTACGACGTCGTGGTCCGGCCGGACGGCGTGCGCCACTTGGAGACCGCCGACCCGTACAACATCGTCCGGCTGATCCTCCCGCACGCCGCGGACCCCACCACCCGCCACCGCCAGGCCGCCGACACCCTGCGCCGCTGGCGCGCCGAGGGCGTGCTGCGGCAGGACGCCGAGCCCGCGCTGTACGTCTATGAGCAGCGCTCCGGCGAGGTGCTGCAGCGCGGGCTGATCGGGGCGCTGAGCCTGGACGGCCCGGTGCTGCCGCACGAGGGCGTCATCCCGGAGGTGGTCGAGGACCGGGCCGCCCTGATGCGCGCGGCGGCCGCCAATTTCGAGCCGTTGCTGCTCTCCTACCGCAGCCAGGGCACCGCGACCGGCGCCGCCGCGGTCATCGAGCGCACGGTGGAGCGCGACCCGCTGCTGGCCACCACCACCGAGGACGGCTTCGCGCACCGCCTGTGGGCGGTCACCGACCCCGCCGATCTCGCCGCCATCGACGACGATCTCACCCGCCGGCAGGCGCTGATCGCCGACGGCCACCACCGCTGGGCGACCTATCAGCGGCTGTACGAGCGGCTGCCCGGCGCCACCGCCGCCTCGCCCTGGGCGTCCGGCCTGGTGCTGCTGGTGGACACCGCCCGCTACCCGCTCCAGGTCCGCGCGATCCACCGCGTACTGCCGCATCTGCCGCCCGCCAAGGCGCTGGCGGACCTGGCCGGCGCCTTCCGGGCCCGTACCCTGCCGGGCGGCGAGCTGTCCGCCGCCCTGGAGGCCCTGGAGGAGACGCCCGGCACCGCCTTCGTCCTGGCCGGCGGGCCGGACTCCTTCCACCTCCTGGACCGGCCCGATCCCGGCCTGCTGGACCGTACGATCCGCCGGGACCGGCCCGAGGCCTGGCGGCAGCTGGACGCCACGGTGCTGCACTCCGTCCTGCTGGACGAGGTCTGGCACATCCCTGACCACCCGTCGGACATCAGCTATCTGCATCACACCGGTGCCGCCGTCGAGCAGGCCGCCCGGCACGGCGGCACCGCGGTCCTGATGCGCGCCACCTCCGAGGAGACGGTCCGTCAACTCGCGGAGCACGGCGTGACGATGCCACGGAAGTCCACCTCCTTCGGGCCCAAGCCCGCGACGGGTCTGGTCCTGCGCACCCTGGACGACCACGAGAACTGAACCTCCGGGGCCACCCCCTCCACGGCACCCGCACCCCACCCGAGGCGTGGTTAGGTTAGCCTTACCTCACCACGTCGCACGGGTGGGTCTCCCTGCCCCTGCGCGCACCCCAGCCTGCGCAGGACGTGGTCAAGTCCGCACCAGGGAGGACACCTTCATGAGTCTCCTCGCGCACCCCGCCGAGGATCCGGCCGACAGCCGGACATATCTGCTCAACGAGAAGACCGCCCAGCGCTACCACAGCGCGGTCACCGAGAGCGTCACACGGATCAGTGCCAAAATCGCCGGTACTGCCCGCCCGTTCACCGGCATCACCGTCGACGGCCTCACCCCCACGGTCTCCGGCGTCGACCTCGACGCACCGCTGTACGACGCGGCCGCCGCGCTCGACGAACTCGAAGAGGTCTACCTCCGCGACGCCGTCTACTTCCACCACCCGCGCTATCTGGCCCACCTCAACTGCCCCGTGGTGATCCCCGCCCTCGTCGGCGAGGCCGTGCTCTCCGCCGTCAACTCCTCCCTGGACACCTGGGACCAGAGCGCCGGCGGCACCCTCATCGAACGCCGGCTCATCGACTGGACGGCCGACCGGATCGGCCTGGGCGAACAGGCCGACGGGGTCTTCACCAGCGGCGGCAGTCAGTCCAACCTCCAGGCCATGCTGCTCTCCCGCGACGAGGCGTGCCGCCGCGAACTGACCGGTGACGGCGCACCGGCCGACGCCCGCCTCACCGACGTCCTGCCCCGGCTGCGGATCCTCACCTCCGAATGCAGCCACTTCAGCATCCGCAAGTCGGCCACCCTGCTCGGCATGGGCGCGGAGGCCGTCATCGCCGTCCCCAGCGACAAGAACAAGCGGATGCGCACCGACAGCCTGGCCGAGGAACTGGCGCGCTGCCGCCGCGACGGCCTGATACCCATGGCCGTCGTCGCCACCGCAGGCACCACCGACTTCGGCTCCATCGACCCGCTCCCCGAGATCGCCGGCCTGTGCGCCGGCTACGGCGCCTGGATGCATGTCGACGCCGCCTACGGCTGCGGCCTGCTGGTCTCCCGCCGCCGGGAGCTGCTCACCGGCATCGAACGCGCCGACTCGGTGACCGTCGACTACCACAAGTCCTTCTTCCAGCCGGTCAGTTCGAGCGCCGTCCTGGTCCGCGACCGCGCCATGCTGCAGCACGTCACTTACCACGCGGACTACCTCAATCCGCGCCGTATGGCGGAGCAGCGCATCCCCAACCAGGTCGACAAGTCGATCCAGACCACCCGCCGCTTCGACGCCCTCAAGCTCTGGCTCACCCTGCGCATCATGGGTGCCGGGGCCGTCGGGGAGCTCTTCGACGACGTCATCGACCGCGCCGCGGAGGCCTGGAAACTCCTCCACGACGACCCCCGCTTCGCCGTCGTCGTCGAGCCCCAGCTGAGCACCCTGGTCTTCCGCTACGTCCCCAGCACCGACCAGGACCCCGAACTCAGCGACCGGGTCAATCTGCACGCCCGGGAGGCCCTGTTCGCCTCCGGTGACGCGATCGTCGCGGGCACGGTCGTCGACGGCCGCCACCACCTCAAGTTCACCCTGCTCAACCCGGAGACCACGCTGGAGGACATCGCCACCGTCCTCGACCTGATCGCCGAGCACGCCGGCAGCTTCCTCGCCGAGCAGCCGCGGCCGGCGCTCAGCGCGCGCTGACCCTCCCCCACGACCGATCCCCCTCGGAGACCCTGTGTCCGCCCCTTACGACTTCATCGCCATCGGCCTCGGCCCGTTCAACCTCGGCCTGGCCTGCCTCACCGAGCCGATCGACGGACTCGACGGCCTGTTCCTGGACAACAAAGCGTCCTTCGACTGGCACCCCGGCATGATGCTGGACAGCAGCCACCTCCAGGTGCCGTTCCTGGCCGACCTGGTCACCCTCGCCGACCCCACCTCGCCCTTCTCGTTCCTGAACTACCTCAAGGAATCGGGGCGGCTCTACCCGTTCTACATCCGCGAGAACTTCTATCCGCTGCGCGCCGAGTTCACCGACTACTGCCGCTGGGCGGCCGGCAAACTGGGCAACGTCCGCTTCGCCCACCAGGTCACCACCGTCGAGTACGACGAGAGCGAAGAGCTCTACGCCGTCCACGCCGAGCACCTCCCCACCGGCGAGCGCACCACCTACCGCGCCCGGAAACTCGTCCTGGGCACCGGCACCCCGCCGTACGTCCCCGACGCCTGCCGGGACCTGGGCGGCGACCTGCTGCACAACTCCGACTACCTGGACGCCAAGGCCGCCCTCCAGGCCAAGGACAGCATCACCCTCGTCGGCAGCGGCCAGAGCGCGGCCGAGATCTACTACGACCTCCTGCAGGACATCGACAGCCACGGCTACCAGCTGACCTGGACCACCCGCTCCCCGCGCTTCTTCCCCCTCGAATACACCAAGCTCACGCTGGAGATGACCTCACCGGAGTACGTGGACTACTTCCACGCCCTCCCCGCCGCCACCCGCGACCACCTCAACGCCACCCAGAAACACCTGTACAAGGGCATCGACTCCGAGCTGATCAACGACATCTTCGATCTGCTCTACCAGAAGAACCTGGCCGGCCCCGTCCGTACCCGTCTCCTCACCAACACCGCGCTGAACCGGGCGCGTTACGACGAGACCTCCGGCACCTACACCCTCGGCCTGCGCCAGGAGGAACAGGGCAGCGACTTCACCCTCGACACCCAGGGCCTGATCCTCGCCACCGGCTACCGCTACCGCGTACCCGACTTCCTCGCCCCCGTCCACGACCGCATCGCCTGGGACGACGCCGGCCGCTACGACGTGGCGCGCAACTACAGCATCGACACCACCGGCCACGGCATCTACGTGCAGAACGCCGAACTGCACACCCACGGCTTCGTCACCCCCGACCTCGGCATGGCCGCCTACCGCAACGCGTGCATCATCCGCGAACTGCTCGGCCGCGAGTACTACCCGGTCGAAAAAGCCGTCGCCTTCCAGGAATTCGCCGCCCCGGCCGGCCCGCACCACCTCATGGAGACCCCGGCATGAGCACCCCGCTCTTCACCCGTACCGACCCCGCGCTGGGAGCATTCTCCGTGCGCCCGGTCGACCCGTCCGGCGACGCCGAGCTGCTGCACGGCTGGGTCACCCACCCCAAGGCCGTCTTCTGGCTGATGCAGGAATGCGACCTCGCCGCGGTCGAGAAGGAGTTCACGCGGATAGCCGCCGACCCCTTCCATGACGCCTTCCTCGGCCTGCACAACGGCACCCCGGCCTTCCTCATGGAGCGCTACGACCCCGCCCACCGGGAGCTGGTCGGTATCCATGCCGCCGCACCCGGCGACGTCGGCATGCACTTCCTGTCGGCCCCCACCGACACCCCCGTGCACGGCTTCACCCGTGCCGTCATCACCACCGTCATGGAGATGCTCTTCGCCGACCCGGCCACCCGCCGCGTGGTCGTCGAGCCCGACGCCGGCAACACCGCCGTCCACGCCCTCAACAAGGCCGTCGGCTTCGAGATCCAGCGCACCGTCTCGCTCCCCTCCAAAGATGCCTACCTCAGCACCTGCACCCGCGAACAGTTCCTGGCCACCCGAGGAGACCACCGATGACCGCCGGCAACGGGCCGACCGCCCAGGACTCCGTCGCCCACCTCACCCCCGCGCTGTGGGCCCGCGCCAACCGCCTGCTGATCCGCAAGGGCCTCGCCGAGTTCGCCCATGAGCGGCTGCTGACCCCCAAGCGCCTGCCGCGGGACGGCCACTACGGCGTATGCAGCGACGACGGCACCACCGAGTACCGCTTCGCCGCCCGCCGGCAGGCCCTGGACCACTGGCAGGTCGACGCCGACAGCATCACCCGCCACCGCGGTGACACCGAACTCCCCCTGGACGCACTGGAGTTCTTCATCGAACTGCGCAATGCCCTGGGCCTCGGCGAGGAGATCCTGCCGGTCTACCTGGAGGAGATCAGCTCGACCCTGTCCGGCACCGCCTACAAGCTCGCCGCCGACCTGCCCAGCGCCGCCGAGCTCGCGAAATCACCGTTCCAGGCCATCGAGACCGGCATGACCGAGGGCCACCCCTGCTTCGTCGCCAACAACGGCCGCCTCGGCTTCGGCATCCACGAGTACCACGCCTACACCCCGGAGGCCGCGAGCCCGCTCCGGCTGATCTGGCTCGCCGCCCACCGCGACCACGCCACCTTCACCGCCGGCGCCGACCTCGACTACGACACCCTCGTCCGCGACGAACTCGACGACGCCACCCGCACCCGCTTCGCCGCCACCCTCACCGGCCTCGGCCTCGACCCCGACGACTACTACTTCTTCCCCACCCACCCCTGGCAGTGGTGGAACAAGCTCGCCGTCACCTTCGCCGCCGAGGTCGCCCAGCAGCGCCTGGTGTGCCTGGGCCCCGGCGACGACGACTACCTCGCCCAGCAGTCCATCCGCACCTTCTTCAACACCACCAGCCCCACCAAGCACTACGTCAAAACGGCCCTCTCCGTCCTCAACATGGGCTTCATGCGCGGCCTGTCCGCCTCCTACATGGAAGCCACCCCGGCCATCAACGACTGGCTGGCCCGCCTGATCGCCGCCGATGACACCTTCCGGGCCGCCCGGTTCTCGATCATCCGCGAGCGCGCCGCCATCGGCTACCACCACCGCCAGTACGAGGCCGCCACCGCCAAGGGCTCCGCGTATCTGAAGATGCTCGCCGCCCTGTGGCGAGAAAGCCCGGTACCCACCGTCGAGCCGGGCCGGCGGCTGGCCACCATGGCCTCGCTGCTGCACCTCGACGACGAGGGCGGCTCGTTCGCCGCCGCCCTGATCGAGGAGTCCGGCCTGGAGCCCGCCGTCTGGCTGCGCCGCTACCTCGACGCCTACCTGACCCCGGTCCTGCACGCCTTCTACGCCTACGACCTGGTCTTCATGCCGCACGGCGAGAACGCCATCCTGGTCATCGAGGACGGCGCCGTGGCCCGCGTGATCTTCAAGGACATCGCCGAAGAGATCGCCGTCATGGACCCGCACGCGGTCCTGCCCCCCGCCGTCGAACGCATCCGCGCCGACGTCCCCGAGGACAAGAAGCTCCTCTCGATCTTCACCGACGTCTTCGACTGCTTCTTCCGCTTCCTGAGCGGCACCCTCGCCGACCGCGGCATCCTCGACGAGGCCCCCTTCTGGCGCACGGTCGCCGCCTGCGTCACCGACTACCAGGCGTCCGCGCCCCACCTCGCCGACAAGTTCCGCCAATACGACCTGTTCACCCACGAGTTCGCCCTCTCCTGCCTCAACCGGCTCCAGCTGCGCAACAACCAGCAGATGGTCGACCTCCAGGACCCCGCGGGCGCCCTCCAGCTCATCGGCACCCTCCGCAACCCCCTCGCCCCTTACGCGCCGACCCCCTGACCCGCACCGCAAAACGAAGAAGGGCGGGACCCACCACGGGGTCCCGCCCTTCTCTTCCTCACCTCAGCTCAGCTCACGACGAGCAGCCGGCTCAGTCCTTCGCGGGACCCTCATCGTCCCGCGCACCGTCGCCCTCGGCCGCCTCATCCGACTCGTCGGTGTCCTCCAGCGCATCGGTGAACTCCACCCCGTCCAGCTCCGCGAGCCGGTCCGAGGCATCCGTCGTGCCGCCCTGGTCGGCCTCCAGCGCCCTGGCGAACCAGTCCCGCGCCTCGCCCTCGCGCCCGACCTCCAGCAGCGCATCCGCGTACGCATACCGCAGCCGCGCCGTCCACGGGTGCACCGCGCTCGACGCGAGCTCCGGGCTCTGCAGCGTCACCACCGCGGCGTCCGCCTGCCCCATGTCCCGCCGGGCACCCGCGGCCACCAGCCGCATCTCGACCTGGCCGGCCCGGTCCAGCTTCTGCGTCTCGGGCTCGCCGGCCATGGCCAGCGCCTTCTCCGGCCGCCCGAGACCGCGCTCGCAGTCCGCCATGACGGGCCACAACTCCACGCCACCGGTCATCCGCCGCGCCGCCCGGAACTCCGCCAGCGCCTCGCTGTACTTCCCGACCGCGTACGCCGCAAAGCCCGCGGCCTCACGCACCGCCGCCACCCTGGACGCCAGCCGCAGCGCCACCCGCGAGTACCCGTACGCGCTCTCCGGGTCCTCGTCCAGCAGCTTCGCCACCATCACCAGGTTCTTGGCCACATCATCGGCAAGCGTCTTCGGCAGGCTCAGCAGCTCCTGACGCACATCCTTGTCGATCTCATCACCGGTGACATCCTCCGGAATCGGCAGCCGCTTGATCGGCTCCCGGTCCCGGTCCCGCCGGTCATCGCGCCGATCGTCCCGGCGGTCATCCCGCCCGCGCCCCGCGCCATACGGCCGACGCCCGCGCTCATCGTCCCTACGGAACCCACCCCGGTCATCCCGCCGCGGCCCCCGGTCATCCCTACGGAACCCACCGCGATCGCCCCCACGGTCATCCCGCCGGTCGCCACCACGGAACCCACCGCGGTCACCACCGGACGGACGATCGTCCCTACGGAACCCACCACGGTCGCCCCCACGGTCATCCCGCCGGTCGCCACCCGACGGACGATCGTCACGGCGGAATCCACCACGGTCACCACCGGACGGACGGTCATCCCTACGGAACCCACCACGGTCACCGCCACGGTCGCCACCGCGGTCATCCCGCCGGTCATCACGACGGAACCCGCCGCGATCGCCCCCGCGGTCATCCCGCCGGTCGCCACCGCGATACCCACCGCGGTCGCCACCCGACGCACGATCGTCACGGCGGAATCCACCACGGTCACCACCGGACGGACGGTCATCCCTACGGAACCCACCCCGGTCGCCGCCACGGTCGCCGCCCCGGTCATCCCGCCGGTCGCCACCACGGAACCCACCGCGGTCACCACCCGACGGACGATCATCACGACGGAACCCGCCGCGGGCACCGCCCCGGTCATCCCGCCGGTCGCCACCGCGATACCCACCGCGGTCACCACCCGACGCACGATCGTCACGGCGGAATCCACCACGGTCACCACCGGACGGACGGTCATCCCTACGGAACCCACCCCGGTCGCCGCCACGGTC
>NZ_JBSHAW010000024.1:0-142113 GCF_053611685.1 Streptomyces sp. NPDC054786
CGCCAGTGGTGGCGCCGGTGCTCGTGGCGCCGGTGGTGCCGCCGCCTCCGCCAGTGGTGGCGCCGGTGGTGGTGGCGCCGGTCGTGCTGCTGGCGCCGGTCGTGGTGGTGGTGGCGCCGGTGGTGGTGGCGCCGGTCGTGCTGCTGGCGCCGGTCGTGGTGGTGGTCGCGCCAGTTGTGGTGGCACCGGTTGTGGAACCACCGGTGCGTCCGCCGATGGTGGCGCCGGTGGTGGTGGCTCCGGTGGTTCCACCGCCCAGGCGGCGCAGCGTGCAGTTCGGCGGGAATTTGACGAGCTTTCCGGTCTGCTTGTCGAAGTGGAACGACAAGCAGCGCACGTCAGGCGCCTGGCTCGACGTTTGTGTCGCAGCCTTCGTGGGCGCTGTATCAGCGCCCATGGCGGTGATCGCACCTACTGTTCCGGTGAGCGTCACGGCCAGGACAGACGCGCCGATCACGTGGGGAATGCGCTTCCGGATGTTAGTCATGATGCCTCCTCTAGAGGGCCGTGGGTCCCCCTCAGCCTGGAGGCTCCGGCATGACCGAGGCGTTGATCCGGCGTGACTCTCGCGTGACGCAGCCCAGTGCGGGGCGTGGGGAGCGGACCTGTCGTGCGGCCGATCCGCTCCGGCGGGCTGCTTCAGCGCTCGTCGAACCGGTCCGCGTTCGTCCGGGCCGGTGCGGACCTTCATGAACTCGGCACCCGTACCTGGGGTGCTCGGAGGACCTTTGCACACGTCCACGTCGGCCACGGATCGGGTGGAGCGGAGCGACCGGCTCGGCGCCGGCGCGGTCGTGACGTGCGTTCCGCTGGTCAGGAGCAGGAGCAGGAGCAGGAGCAGGAGCAGGAGCCCGGCGTGAGGGGGCGGGAGGTACGACCGCAAGCCGGGCGAGCGGCGAGCGGCTCGTACGCAGGGTCACCGACCGGCATCATCCCAGGTCAGGCGCCTTCAATAGGGGGCCTCGGGAAGAATCCGAGCATCTGGTCGGCACCGATGCCGCCCGGGTGCGGGCCGAGGACGCACTGCTGGTAGGCGAGCCGGGGGCGGACTGCGCCGGCACCGCTGTCCGCGCTGTGACGCCTGGCTGCCGCTGTGGCCTACACGGCACCCCGGCGGGGGGGGTCCCGCCGGGGCGCGGCGAGAGCATCCTTCCGCTGCGCGGCAAGCCCTTGCGGGACCGGTCTGTGCTGTGGCTGATCGCGCTGGACCGGCTGCTGCCCGGACCGGCCGCTACAGGTACGGCCCGCCGGCCCTCCTGGCCGGTCCGCTTCCCCCTATGGCGACCGCCCGACCGAGGGCCGTGGCTCTCGCCGCGGACCACGCGGTGAAACGACGAACTCAGCCGGTGACGGCGGCCCGTCGGTTGCGGCGCTGCGCGAAATGGCCTGCGGCCGCCAGGGCCGCTGCCACGACGGCCGTGGCGACGAGCTGATGACGGCCGTCCGCGGTGGCGGCCATGACGGCGAAGACGCCGAGGATGGCGGCGAACGCCAGCCAGGTGAGATAGGGGAAGCCCCACATCCGCACCGAAAGCAGCTCGGGTGCCTCGCGCTCCAGGCGACGGCGCATCTTCAGCTGGGTGAGGCAGACGACGGACCAGACGACCAGCACCGAGCAGCCCGCGATGTTCAGCAGCCATGCGAACACGGTGGTCGGCCAGACGATCCCGGCGATCACGGCCGCGAAGCCGAACACACAGGACGCCAGCACCGCCGCCGCCGGTACGCCTCGGGTGACCCTGCTCAGGAAACGCGGGCCCTGGCCCCGGTTGACGAGGGAGTACGCCATGCGCGATGAGCCGTAGATGTTCGCGTTCATGGCGGAGAGCAGCGCCACCAGCACCACGATCTGCATGATCGTGCCGGCTCCCGGGATGCCGAACCTGGCGAGCACGGTGACGTACGGGCCGTCCGCGGCGACCTTCGGGTCGTTCCACGGCACCAGGGTGACGACCACGGCCATGGAGCCGAGGTAGAAAACGGCGATGCGCCAGACGGCAGTACGGACGGCACGGGCCACGTTCCGGCTCGGCCGGTCGGACTCCGCCGCCGCGATGGTGACGGTCTCCAGCCCGGCGAACCCCGAAATGGTGGTCAGCAGCCCGGCGGCGAGTCCGGCGGCGCCGGTCGGGAAGAAGCCGCCGTGGCCGGTGAGATGGCTTGTGCCCGGTGCGCTGCCGAACACCCCGAGAATGCCGAGCACGCCCAGCACCAGAAAGGCGACAATCATGGTGACCTTGACGGCGGCGAACCAGAACTCGAACTCGCCGAAGTTCTTGACCGCGGTCAGATTGCTGACGCAGAAGAACACCATGAAGATCGCCACCCAGCCGTAGGCAGGGATGAACGACACCCAGGTGTGCATGATGGCGCCTGCCGCGGTGGCCTCGGCGGCCACGCCGGCGCAGAGCATCAGCCAGTACATCCAGCCCGAGGTGGCCCCGGCCCAGGAGCCGAGTTCCTCCTCGGCATGCACCGAGAAGGAGCCGGTGGAGGGCCGGGCCGCGGACATCTCGCCGAGCATCCGCATGATCAGCATGACCAGCGCGCCGGTACCCGCGAAGAGGAGGACGATTGCCGGTCCCGCCGCGGCGATGCCGACCCCGGAGCCCACGAAGAGCCCCGCGCCGATGACCCCGCCGAGCGCGATCATCGACAGATGGCGCTGCTTGAGGCCATGCGACAACGCGGGCGCGGAGTCCGGCACGGCCTGCGGGGAGCCCTGAGGCGACTGGGTGATTGTCCGACTCATGGTCGTACCTGTTCATTAAGCGAGACGTTCGGTGAGCCTCACGAGTTTGGGGGGCACGTTGCGGGTGTGAGGCGAACGCCCGCTATTCGGATATTTCGCTCACTCGTAGTGAGGGGTTGGACACGCTTTGGAGGTCCTTGTGGTGGATCGTGCGTGCGGTCCCGGCAGCCGCGTGGGTGGCGATCGCGTGGGCACCGGAGGGGCGCCTCCCACCTGCTCGTTGCGCCGAACCTCCGTACAGAACGGCGACGTTCGGCGCCTTCGCGGTCACCACGGCTGCCGCACGGGCTCGTTGTTGCCGGTGGCGCGAGCATCGGTCCGGTCGGCGGCTCGGCCCTCACCGACGTGCCGGGGTGTGACGGCGATCTCGGCCCGTGGGTGGAGACCCTGAATCAACCCGTGGGTGGTGGTGACCCGCTCCACACGCGGAGCAGTGTGGGGGCATGGACTCTCTTCATTCCGTAGTTGTTGCTCTCTCCGGCGTCTGTGTCGTGATCTTTCTCGTGGCCTGGATCGTGGGTGCTGTCTACTTCGGTGTGAAGAGCCAGGCCGGTCTGGGCGGCTGGCTGCGTGGACTGCGTCGCACCATGCTTCGCCGGGTTCTGCTGATCGTGGCCGCCTCCGTGTTCTTCACGCTGGTCAGGCACGCTCCGCCGGCCCTCTGGCGCCACTTCCAGTACTGGCAGCCTGAGCTCGCGCTGCTGGGTGCCCTGCTCGCCGTCGCTTCCACCGCTTTGCTGCTGTGGGCCCGCTGGGTTCTGGGCACGATGTGGGCCGGCGTTCCGATGGTCCACGAGCGCCACGAGCTGCGAACCGGCGGTCCCTACCGGCTGGTCCGCCACCCCATCTACACCGGTCTCCTCGGCCTGCTCGTCGGCGGCATGCTGGCCTGCGGCTTCGGCGTCTGGCTTGCCTTCCTGGTGGTTGCCGTCCCCTGGCTGCTACGCCGGGTCCGGACCGAGGACGGCCTGATGGCCGGTCAGTTCGGTGCTTCCTACGACGCCTACCGTGCACGCGTCCCGGCGCTGATCCCGTGGACGCGTCCCGCCCGGGGCGGCCCCGCCGTGCCGACAGCGCGCAGCGACGGGCCGGAGTCGAAGCCGCCTTCCGGGGAAGCCGCCGGGGCGAACGAGAACGCCTGACCTGCGATTTCCGCAGGAGCGCGCTGCCGGCACACCGCCCGGCACGGCAATCACCCCTCAAACAGGCGGCCGGGCCTCGGGGTCACCGGGGTCACGAGGGACTGCGGACAGCCGTGGAGAGGTCAACGACAGCTACGACAGCTACGACAGCGTCTCTGCGACCACCGATGCCGCTTTCGAGATCAGTGCGTTGTCGTAGTCCGCGTCTTTGCTGCTGCGGTTAGACGTGATCACCACGACGATGGGGGCGGCGTGGGGTGGCCACACCACGGCGATGTCGTTGCGAGTGCCGTAGGTGCTGCCGGCTCCGGTCTTGTCGCCGACAACCCAGTCGTGGGGCATCCCGGCATTGATGAGTTCCGCTCCGGTGGTGTTGGTCTGCAGCCACTTCGCGAGCTGCGCGCGTTCGCGCTGAGGGAGGACGTCGCCGAGTACGAAGGTGCGAAGGTCCTTGGCGAGCGCCCTGGGTGTGCTCGTGTCACGTGTGTCGCGCGGTGACCACTGGTTCAGCTGTGGCTCGCGGCGGTCCATCCGTGTGACGTCGTCACCCAGCTCTTCGAGTACGGCGTCCAGGCCCTTGGGCCCGCCGATCGCGTCGAACAGCAGATTGGCCGCGGTGTTGTCGCTGTAGCGGAGGGCGGCGTCACACAGCTCGCGCAGGCTCATGCCGGTGCCGACGTGCTTTTCGGTCACGGGGGAGTAGGAGACCAGATCGCCGCGGGAGTATTTGATCACCTTGTCCATTCCGTGCAGTGAGTACTTTCGCAGCACGGCACCGGCTGCCAGGGCCTTGAAGGTGGAGGCATAGGCGAAGCGTTGACCGTCGTGGTAGGTGACCTCGCGCCCGGTGCCGGTATTGACGGCGTAGACGCCGAGCCGCGCATCGAACTTGCGCTCAAGTTCCTTGAATGCGCGGGCGGAAGACTTCGGTTGCGCACCGGAGCGGGCCGCTTCCGTGGACGGAGACGAAGAGACCGGGGCGCCGCCGTGGCCGCAGGCTGCGAGCGGTACGAGGCCGAGTGCGGCAAGCGCCGCAAGAACGAGGCGCCGGGCTCGGGTGTATTGCATGTCAATGCCTCCAGGGACTCCCCGGCACGCGGCGCGTACGGAGGTAGGGGTCGTGGCCGGCCCCTGCGGGAGGTGGCCCGGCTTCCGTGATCACCCTTGCGTTCCAGCGTCTATGCAGTCCAATGCGCTCATGGGCGTTTCCATGCCGAAATGGCATAGGGTGCGTGCCGTGGATCTGGTGGGAGCGTGTCGTGCGTTCGTCAGCGTGAGCGAGCGCGGCAGTTTCACCGTCGGAGCGGCTGCTGCGCGAATGTCGCAGTCAGTGGCGAGCCGTCGCGTCGCCGCCCTTGAGGAACGCTTCGGTGAACCACTGTTCGAACGGACGTCGCGGCGGGCCGTTCTCACCCCATTCGGCCGGGACCTGCTGCCGGCAGCCAGACGGCTCGTACTCGCGGCCGATGTGCTGCACCACGAGGCCGAGGTGGCCAAGCTCAAGCCCTGGCGGCTCGCGGTTCCCGACATCTGCTCCACGGCGAGTCTCGCCCGCCTCATCGCCGATGCACGAGGCCACGGTGTCACCCTCGATCTCCGCGCCGCGGCGCCGGCGGAGCGGACGGAGCTCCTCCACTCCCAGCAGGTGCGTGCCGCATTGCTCGCCGTGCCGCGGGACGAGGCGACATGGTCCGTTCCGCTCGGACTTGCCGGCGCGCAGGATCCCGGAGTGAAGCGCCTCTACGTCGAGACACTTCGCATGGGGCGTGCCTCACTCGGCCGGCCCCGCCGTATCTGGATCCAGCCGGAGGACGATGTGCCGCACATCCGTGACCCGCTGACGCGGCTGCGTGACGCCGTTGGCCTGCGGCCCGCCCAGCTCGCTGTCGCGGCCGACCACACGACCGCTGCGGCAGAGGCGTTGTGCTCGCGCGATGTGCTGCTGTGCTCACCCGCACAGGCCGAGGAACTCGCACTGTGCTGGCGCCCCATCGGCGAGATCACCCTCACCCGGGGGTTCGTCCTTGCCGCAGCCGCGGCCGGCAACCCGGACCACATCCGCGCGCGTCTGGGCGAGGACATCGCCCGCTGCCTCGGCGCCGACGAGGGCGTGGGCACGGAGAGTGCGGTGCTGACGTGAGCACGGAGGCACTGCTTCGCGAGATGCGCCAACGACTGTGCGACGGCGGCCTGCACGGTTGCCTTCTCGTACGTGACCTGCATACGGGAGAGGAGCTGGGCATCGAGCCGGACACCCAACTGCCCGCCGCTTCCCTGGTGAAGGTCCCACTGGCACTGGCGACCGTGGAGCGCATCCGGCGGGGCGAGATCAACGGATCGACGATGCTCACGGTGGAACCCGGGCGCCTCACCTCGCCCGGTCCGACCGGGCTGAGCCGGTTCCGCCATCCCGCCCACATCGCGGTCGACGACCTGCTCTACCTGAGCACCGGCGTGAGCGACGGGACGGCCGCCGACGCGCTGTTCGCACTCACCCCGCCCGCTCAGGTGGCCGACATCCTCCGAGAACTCGGCCTCCAGGGCATCTCCGTCCGGCACACCATCCGAGAGCTGACCGACACCCCCGTGGAACGCTTCGATGCCGCAGAGGTACACCTCGCCCACGCTCTCGCCATAGACGCCGGCACCAGCGGCCGCGGACACCGGGTGCCGCAGCTCGACGTGACCCGCGCGAACACCGGCAGCGCGCGCTCGTACGTCGAGCTGCTGCAGGCCCTGTGGACACCGTCGGCGATCCACCCGGAGGTGGCCGGGCGCGTGCGCAGCCTCATGGCCGACAACCTGCTGCGGCACCGACTCGCCCCGGACTTCAGCTCCGACGCCTCCACCTGGTCGTCCAAGACCGGCACCCTCCTCAACCTCCGGCACGAAATCGGTGTCGTCGAGCACTCCGACGGCCAGGCCTTCGCTATCGCCGTCCTCACCGAGTCACTCGTACCTGCCGGCACCCAACCCGATGCCGATGCCGTCATGGCACAGGTCGCCCGCACACTCCGCGATTACCTGCGGCAGCTTTAGGGTCCTGACTGATCGTTTCAGAATGAGGTTCCAAGGCGTCGTCAGCAGATGATGCTGCAAGCGAGTTGGAGGAGGCCGAGGCGGACGTCGGCGCGTATCGCGCCTGGCGGCGGTGCCGGGACGCCGAGGTCCCAGGTCAGCCCGACCACTTCGCGCATGCCGCGCAGCAGTTGCGCGACGCGCTCGGCCTCGCCGGGCACGATCGGATGAGCAGGATGGGCGCTGTGACGTCGCTGTTCTTTCACGTCGGTGGCACGGGCCCTCGTGGCGAGGGAGAGGTGCAAGCGGCGTGGTGCCCGGGAGGCGAGCTCCAGGGCACCTGCATGCTTGGACGGTCAGGAAGCGATGGTCAGTAGCCGCCGCCGTATCCGCCGTAGCCGAAGTCGCCATAGCCGAAGTCGCCGTAGCCGAAGTCGCCATAGCCGTAGTAACCGCCATGGTCGAAGCCGAAGTAGTCGCCGTGGCCACCACGGTTGAAGCCGTCATGGTCGCCCCAGTCATGGCCGCCGTTGTGGCTGGAGTAGCTGGACGGCGCATGCGTCGGGGTAGCGGAAACCGTTCCGGCGGTGGCGACGGCGGCACCACCGGCGAGCAGGAGACCTCCCGCGGTCACAGCGATGGCTCGCTTCAAACGATTGGTGGACATAGGTCCACACCTTCTTAGCTCTAGGAATCTGGCGGCCCGCACCCGGTGAGATGTCCCCACAGCAGGCGAGAACGAGAGGTTCGGGTGCTGCCCCTACTAGGCAGGCCACTGAGCATGGCCGCCCTCCAGGCATGTCGAATATGCCGCATTTGTACCTCTTGTCCGCAGCCTATACCTCCCCTGAGGCAGCCCAAAACGCGAGCGTGAGGGGCGGCGCCGGGTGAGAGTGGCGGGCACGGCGGCCTGGTGTTTGGCCGGGTCAGCACGTCCGCGGACTGGAAGCAGCAGTCCGCGGACTGGAAGCAGCAGGTGGGGCGGTGGGACCGGTTCCACTACGTCCGCGCGGGCGTCATCGTGCACGCCTTCGCGCTGTTCGCCGTCGTCCTCGTCCAGGGCCCACGGCGAAAAGGGGGCCTGCGGGAAGAGCTGCCGGGTCGGTCGCGCAGACCCCGCGAGCGCCCGGACCGAGTACGTGCCGACACCGTCTGCGAGTCCCGCCGCAACCGGTCCTGCCCGCGCAGGCGCGGGAGCAGAGCCACCATGCCGGTGCCCGTGGACCGGTCCGCGAGGCTCAGCCGGGCACATCCATGCGCTGCGTGCCCACGACGGACAGCAGTCGCAGCGCTTCCTCGTCCGGTGAGCCGGGGGTAGCGGTGTAGATGACGAGTCGCTGGTCCCGGTCGGCGATGTCCAGTACGTCGCAGTTGACGGTGACGGGGCCGACGACGGGGTGCTGGAGGGTCTTGCACAGGGTGGGCTCGGCGCACACGTCGTGGGAGGCCCATAGCCGGGCGAACTCGTCGCTGCCGGCGAGGAGTTCGTCCACCAGCCCGGCCACCTCGGGATCGTCGGGGTAGCGGGCGGCGACGGCGCGCAGGCGCTGGGCAGCGGTCCGGGCGAACGCGCCCGCGTCCGAGAGGCCGTACAGCCGTCGTCCCTCCGGGTGCGGCCCGAGGAAGACACGACGGACAAGGTTGCGGTCGGGGCGCGACAGGGCGGAGAAATCCTCCATGAGGGCGGCCGCCAGATCGTTCCAGGCGATCACCTCGAACGTCGCGGACATCACGATCGCCGCGGCCTGCGGCAGCCGGTGGAGCAGATCGATGATGCTCTGCCGTACCTCGCGTGAGGGGCCGGTCGCGGGCGGGCCGGGCGGGGCGCCGGCGAGGTGGTGGAGGTGGTCGCGCTCGGCGTCCGACAGACGCAGTGCGCGGGCGAGGCCGGCCAGCACCTGGCGGGACGGGCGCGGGGCACGGGCCTGTTCCAGCCGCGTGTAGTACTCGGTCGAGATGAACGCCAGCTGGGCCGCCTCCTCGCGGCGCAGCCCCGGGGTGCGGCGGCGCGGCCCGGCGGGCAGCCCCACGTCGGCGGGGGTGATCCGCTCACGTCTGCTGCGCAGGAAGGCCGCCAGTTCTCGTCTGTCCACACCGCCAGTGTGCGCGGCGCCACCGCTCCCATCCAGGTACCGCCGGTGCCTGGATGGGCGGTGCGGCCGGACACAGGCTGACCGCATGGACAACACACCCACCACTCAGACTTCCGCACCCTCCGCACCGGCTGTCGCCACGGCGGACGCCGAGGCCGGCGCGGCCGTGGGGCTGCTGGCCGGCAAGGTCGCCTTCGTCACCGGTGCCGGGCGCGGGATCGGCGCCGCGGCGGCTCGGCTGTTCGCCCGGGAGGGCGCCCGGGTGCTGCTCGCGGCCCGGACGGAGGCACAGCTGAAGGCGGTGGCCGAGGAGATCCGGGCGGCGGGCGGCATCGCGGACCACGTGGTGTGCGACCTGGCCGACCCGGCAGGCGTCCGCGCCGCCGTCGACCGGGCCGTGGACCTGTACGGCCGACTGGACGCCGCCTTCAACAACGGCGCGACGATCGTGCCACCGGGCCCGATGGACCAGGTGCGGGAGGCCGACTTCGACCACGTCTACGCCGTCAACCTCAAGGGCCCCTGGCTGGCGATGAGCGCCGAGGTCGCGGCCATCCGCGCCACCGCCGGGAGGGGCGCCATCGTCAACACCTCCAGCGTCGGCAGCCTGATGGGCAACCCCGAGCTGCCCGCGTACGGCGCGATGAAGCGGGCGGTCAACAGCCTCACCGCGTCAGCCGCCGTCACCTACGGCCCGGAGGGCATCCGGGTCAATGCCATCGCGCCCGGCACCACCCTCACCGAGATGGTGCGCCGGTGGAACGAGAGCTCTCCCGGCATCGTCGAGCGGCTCAACGCGCAGACCCCGCTGCGTCGCGCCGCCGACCCGGACGAAATCGCCCAGGCCGCTGCCTGGCTCCTCAGCGATCGCTCCTCCTACGTGACCGGCACGGTCCTCCGGGTGGACGGCGGCATGCGCGCCTGATCCGGGACGGGGCGCGACGCGGCGCAGAAGGACGTCCCGACCCGGAGGGAGCTCGCCTCCGGCGCGGCCGGGCGGCGGGTGGGGGAGCCCCGCTCGACCACGCCGGAACAACGGGGCCCCTGCGTGCGGAGGGTGGGAATGCCGGTGCCGCCGGCGGTGCGTCCGCGTTCCCTGTGGCGAGGCCGGAGGCGGCCGTGCGGTGTGCGGGAGGTCTGGATCATGCCGGTTCTCCTGTGGTGGCCGAGGTGGGGGTGCCGTGGTGCAGGCGCCAGGTGTGGTCGATGTGCATGGTGGCCTGCTGGCCGGTGTCGTAGGGCTGCCAGCCGGGGTCGCCGTGGGTGGCGAAGGCGACCCAGGCGGCGTGTGTGCGGGACGCGAGGTCCGCGACGCCACGGTCCGGCAGGTCGGGGCCGAGGAGGTTGTGTTTGCCGTGCAGCGCGGGGAGGTCCGTGCGATCGAAGACGAAGGGCAGCTCGACGCAGTGGCAGGCGCCGAGCCGGCCGTCGAAGGCGGTGGACCGCCAGGTGAAGTGGTAGGCGAAGGTCCGGGTGCCCGGGAGCGTGCTGTGGGCGTCCGCGAGTGCCCGGCTGCCGGCGAGGTACAGATCGGTCATCAGGCGGGTCGCCAACTCGCCCGGCCCGGCATCGGGGAGCCGGGTGCGGTAGTGGGCCAGCAGGGCCTCCGGCCGGGCGGAGCGCCGTGCCGCGGTGGCGGCCAGTGTGCGGGTGGTCATCGAGCTGACCGCGCCGCCGGGGACGGTGTAGAGAGCGGCTTCGTCCGCGTTGGTGCCGATCAGGAGCTCTCGTGCCGTCACCGGGCCCGTGCCGTCTTGGCCTGCTGTGCGGAGGGCGAGTGCGGGCTGTTGTTCCAGCAGGACGCCGTCGATCACCGGTTTGAGGGGGCTGTTGCCCAGTGACGGATCGAGGTGGCCGGAGAGTGCGGGACCGGTGGGCGGGAGTTCTTGCAGGGCGGCGGCCAGACGGGCGTCGTCCACGCCGTGGAACGCCTCGGCGCGGGGCGGCAGGCCGAGCGTCGCACACATCTGGTAGGTGATCGCGAGGCTGTGGCCGGTCGGTACGGCGCACAGGCCGTTGCCGCTCTGGCTGATGGCCCGGCGGAAGAGTCCGGTGGCCGGGGGAGCGGTCAGGAGGGCGGCCACGATCATCGCGCCGGCGGACTGGCCCGCCACCGTCACACGGTGCGGATCGCCGCCGAAGGCCGCGGCGTTGTCCGCCACCCAGCGCAGGGCGGCGATCACGTCGAGCAGGCCCCGGTTCTCCGGGGCGCCGGGCAGGGTGAGCCAACCCGGGATGCCCAGACGGTAGTTGAGGGTGACGAGGACGACTCCGTTGCGTGCGAACGGTCCTCCGTCGTAGAGGGCTGCCTGGCCGGTGCCGGAGAGGAAGCCGCCGCCGTGCACGAAGACCAGCACGGGCAGTCCGCCCGCGCCCGGGTCCGGCGTGGTCACGGTGACGCTGAGGTATGCGCCGCCCGGTATCGGTGGCGGGCCGGTGACCGGGCTGAGGTCCATGCCGCCGAATCCCTGGCGGACCGGGGCCGGCGCGGTGGGGCCGGGCCGTGTGGCGTCACGGACGCCGTGCCAGGTGGGGGCGGCGCCCGGCGCCGCGAAGCGGGCCGCACCGACGGGTGCGGCGGCATAGGGGATCCCGTGGAACACCTGCACGCCGTCCTGGTGCAGGCCGCGTACCCGTCCGCCGGTCGTGCGCACGACGGGACCGGGCCCTGCGTCGCGCTGCTGCGTGGTGCTCCGGCGGGTCATGTCCGGGTGGCCGGCCCCGCGGTGAGCGCCGGTCATGCCGTGGCCGTCAGCGACGTCCAGGAGCGGATGGCGAACCGGCTGCCGGACCGTTCGACCCGCATCCCCGGTCGCTCGCCGCGCAGGTGGGCGGGGAAGACGATCCGCCCCGCGTCGGCCGCCTCGCCGAGGACCCGGTGGCGCGAGTCGCGTGCGCCCGCGGGGTCCTCGCAGAAGCAGCTGTTGCAGTGGGGCTCCACCACCTGCACAGGATTGTGCAGCAGGTCTCCCACGAAGACGGCACGGTCCTGGCCGGAGGAGAGGACCACGACACAGGAGCCCGGGGTGTGGCCGGGCGCCGGGGCCAGGGTCAGGTTCTCGTCGATCACGAACGACTCCTCCCACAGTGTCGCCAGGCCGGCGCGGACGACCGGCTCGACGCTGTCCTCGAAGACGTTGCGGTTGGCTGCTTCCATACGGCGGGGGTGGTGGTTGGCCGGATTCCAGAAGTCGTGGTCGGCACGCGGGAAGAGGTACTGGGCATTCGGGAAGGTCGGCACCCATTCCCCGTCCACCCGGCGGGTGTTCCAGCCGACGTGGTCGGCATGGAGGTGCGTGTTGACCACGACGTCGACATCCTCCGGCTTCACCCCGGCGGCCGCGAGGCGCGCGAGGTATCCCGTGTTCAGCTGGTGGAAGGCCGGCATGCTGGGACGTTCCTTGGCGTCGCCCACCCCGGTGTCGATGAGGATCGTCCGGCCGGCGCTGCGCAGCACCCAGGTCTGCACGCAGGACCTCAGCAGTCCCGTCCGCACGTCCCAGAAATCGGGAGCGAGCCAGTGCCGGTTGGCCTCCCAGACCTCGCCCGGGATGTCGCCGAACATCTCCTCCGGCAGCCGGGTCGTGCCCTCGTACTCCACCGTCCGTAGTACCGAGACGTCTCCAAGGGCGAGCGAATTCATGAGTTCTCCTCACGGGCGGGTGGTGGCAGATGCGGGACGCAGCCGCCACGCTTGCCGCAGGCGCGATGGCTGCGGACGCGATAGCTGCGGATGCGATGTGCGTGCCGTTTTCATGCACGCATCCTGCTGTGTGCGCCGAATTCCTGCACCCTAACACGCGGCATGCTGGATCCAGGCGTCAAGGTGTCGCGATCGGGCGCAGACCGTGCTGCCGATGCCGTATCCCCGCGTTAGGCCCCTCCTGATGCCCGATTCCGGCAGGCACTCGGCTAGGGTCGACAGCCGACGCGAGCTACGGAAGGCGAGGCGCCAGGAGCCATGGAGGACACCGTGATCGACGACATCGATCTCGACTTGATCGCCGCATTGCAGACAGCTCCCCGGGCGTCCTTCGACGTGCTGGCCCGCGTCCTCGACAGCTCGGCCCGCACCGTCGCCCGCCGCTATGCACGCCTCGTTGACGACGGGGCGATGCGGGTGATCTGCGAAATCGAGTGGTCGCTGCTGGCCGAGGGCCTGCCCGCCACCGTGTGGATCGGCACCGAACCCGGGCGGGCACCCGAGGTGGCGCGAGCCCTCGCCGCGCGCGCCGACACCCCGTTCGTGTCGCTCGCGTCCGGAGCCGCAGACGTCTTCTGCATGCTGCACGGCCCCACCCGGGCCGACACGACCCGCGCCCTCACCACCGAACTGCCCGCGGTGCCGGGAATCCGCACCCTGCGCACCGAGTGGATGCTGCGCCGGCTCACCAGTACGTCGGCCTGGCGCCTCCCTCGCCTGACGTCCGGTCAGATCGCCGCGCTCGCAGGGCAGAACACCAGCCGGCCTGCCGCCCACCCGCGTGACACCCCGCTGAGCGGCCTGGAACGCGACACCGTCGCCGTACTGCGCAACGACGCCCGGATGCCGTTCTCCGCCCTTGCCCGCACCCTCGGCATCACCGAGTCCCGCGCCCGCCGCACCGTCGCCGCCTTGCTCGACTCCGGCCTGTTGCGTCCCCGTGTCGAGGTCGATCCACGGGACATCGGCTACGCGGTCGAGGCGGTGCTGAGCATCGGCTGCCGCCCGGGAGCCGTGAAGCGCCTCGCCGCCTCCCTCGCGGACCACCCCGCGACGCGATTCCTCGCGCTCACGGCGGCCGCTTCGGTCTTCACCTACGGCGGCGTCTTTCGCGACGAGGAGCACCTCGCCGACTTCCTCACCGGCGGTTTCGAGGGCAGCGAGGAAGTCACCTCCCTGGAGTGCTCCCTCCAGCTGGAGGTGTTCAAGCGGTACTGGACGGCCCGCCCCTGAGCCCCGGTGCGGTACCTGAACGTCCGTCCGACCTCTTCAGTACGCACCTCCTGATCAGGGTTGGCAGCCACGACATAGAGGAGACGACGTGACGAACGTGGTGCAGGACCTCAAGTACACCAAGGATCATGAGTGGGTCCGGGTCGAGGGGAAGAAGGTGACCACGGGCATCACGGACTTCGCGCAGCGGCAGCTCGGTGACATCGTCTACGTGGAGCTTCCCAGCGGTGACGATGACCTCACGGCGAGCGAGCCGTTCGGGAGCATCGAGTCGGTCAAAGCCGTGACCGAGGTCTATATGCCGGTGAGCGGCAAGATCACCAAGCGGAACGAGGCGCTGAACGACGAGCCGGAGAATGTCAACACCGACCCGTACGGGGACGGCTGGCTGATGGTGATCACGATGTCCGACCCGAAGGAGCTCGACGGCCTGCTGACCGCCGCCGAGTACGAGGACTACATCAAGGAAGAGGCGGCGTAGCCGCTGCCCGCTGGGCGGTGCGTCGCCACGCGGCGCGCCGCCGTTCCTGGACCTGCTCAAGGGCGCTGCCGGTGGTCGGCCTCAGTCTGCGGTGGCGCCGACCGCATCGAGGAGCCCGAGCTCTTCCGGTGCCAGTTGCAGTGCGCCTGCCGCCAGATTGTCGATGAGGTGGTCCGGGTTGCCCGTCCCTGGAATGGCCAGTACGTGCTTGCCCTGGTGCAGGGTCCATGCCAGGCGTACCTGTGCCGGTGATACGTCGTGCGCACGGGCGACCCGGAGGGTCTGTTCGTGTTCGGTGCGCACGGCTCCTGCCTCCCGCCCGTCGCCGGCGAGGGAAAAGTAGGGCACGAACGCGATGCCGTGTGCTGCGCATTCCCGGAGCATCTGTTCGCCGCCGCGCGCGTCCAGGCCATAGCGGTTCTGGACGCACACCACCGGTGCGATCGCCAGGGCTTCGGCCAGATGGGCGGGGCGGGCGTTGGAGATGCCGAGGTGGCGGATGAGGCCGGCGTGGCGCAGCTCGGCGAGGACCCCGAAGTGCTCGCTGACCGAGTCCTGGCCCATGATGCGCAGGTTGACCACATCGAGGTGGTCTCGGCCGAGCTGGCGCAGGTTCTCCTCGACCTGGCCGCGCAGTTGGTCGGGTCGGGCCGGCGCGGTCCACTCGCCGGACGCGTCCCGTGCGGGGCCGACTTTGGTGGCGATGACCAGGTCGTCGGGGTACGGGGCCAGCGCCGAGTTGATCAGCTCGTTGGCGGAGCGCAGCCGGGAGAAGTAGAACGCGGCGGTGTCGAGGTGATTGACGCCGAGTTCGACCGCGCGGCGCAGTAGGTCGGTCACCCGACCGCGGTTGCTGGGTGTGCCGTCCTGGAAGGCGGCGCTGCCGGTCAGGCGCATGGCGCCGAGGCCGATCCGGTTGACCGTGAGGTCTCCGAGCAGCCAGGTACCCCCGGCCCCTGCGCAGATGGTGTCCGACGTCATGACTTCCCTCAGCTCCTTCTGAACAGCCCGCGCCCCTAGGTGTGCTGTCCCGGCACGTTGGTGACACGCGTGCTGGGTGCTTGAACGAGGTGAGGGCCTTCTGGCTCGGTGGGGATTGCGACATCTACCGCCGAGTGCAGGAGGCCCTCGTGATCCACCGTAACGCCCCGCTGACGCCGACCGGCAGCCTGCGTCTGGCCCGGTGCGTCGTCGACGACGGCTGGCCTCTGCGCCGTGCCGCGGAACGGTTCCAGGTCAGCCACACCACCGCCTTCCGCTGGGCCGGCCGCTACCGGCTGCACGGCCACGCAGGGATGGAAGACTGCTCCAGCCGCCCCTGTCACCAGCCTCGCCGCACGTCCGCCGCGGTCGAGAAACAGGTGCTCCGTCTGCGACATGAGCACCGGATCGGCCCGCTGCGACTGGCTGCCCGTACTGGTGTCGCCGCTTCCACCGCCCACCGGATCCTCACCCGCAACGGCCTGCCACCGCTGGCCGCCACCGACCGGGCCACCGGCGAACCCGTGCGCCGCTACGAACGAGCCCGCCCCGGCGAACTGGTCCACATCGACGTCAAGAAACTCGGCCGCATCCCTGATGGCGGCGGCCACAAGGCCCTCGGCCGCGCGGCCGGACGCAAGAACCGCAACGGAGCCGGGCTCGCCTACCTGCACACCGCCCTGGACGACCACACCCGACTCGCCTACACCGAAGACCTCCCCGACGAGAAGGCAGACACCTGCGCGGGCTTCCTGACCCGCGCCACGGCCTGGTTCACGCAGTGCGGTGTCACCGTCGAACGGGTGCTGACCGACAACGCCTGGGCCTACACCAAGAACACCTGGCGCCAGACCTGCCGCGAGCTGGGCATCCAGCCACGCTGGACCCGGCCCTGGCGCCCGCAGACCAACGGCAAGGTCGAACGCTTCCACCGCACCCTGCTCGAGGAATGGGCCTACCACCAGCCCTACACCTCAGACGCCGAACGACAGGCAGCGTTTCCCGACTGGCTGGACTGGTACAACTACCACCGACCCCACACCGGAATCAGCGGCCACACCCCAGCCAGCCGCGTCACCAACCTCTCCGGACAGCACACCTAGGCGGGTTGAGGCACGGCCGGCGTGGAGTATGCACAGCTGAGAACCGTGACGAGAAGGCATCCGGTGGCGGAGGAATGTCACGGTGAAACCGGGAACCTGGGCAGGGCGCACGAGGTTGTCATGGTGGCGCTTCCTTCTCGTGGACTCCCGTCACGAGCGGAGCCGGATGGGGCGAGCGGCCGCGGTGACGGTGCCGGGGCACGGACTGACGGCCCGGGGTCCGCCGCCGGACGAGGCCATCACCTTCCAGTCCGGTGGACGGCATGCGGCCGGGGCGGAAACCGGATCTCCGGTTTCCGCCCCGGCGGACGGACTCAGGCAGCGGCGGGTGTGTAGTGGGTGGCGTCGTCGCCTTCGATGGCGTGGCTGAGCCTGCCGTCGATGCCGGCCGGTACATCGCCGGCGACGGTCACCCGGTGGAGCAGACGCGGCAGATCGCCGTAGTCGTCGGGGGCGTAGTGCTGGGTGATGCGGTTGTCGAACAGGACGAGGTCGCCGGGAGTCCAGGACACCCGCACGATGTTCTCGGGGCGGGTGACATAGGACTGGAACAGGCGCAGGAGATCGCGGGAATCGGACGGGCCGAGGCCGACGATGCTCTGGGCGAAGCCGCCGATGAACAGCCCCCGCTCCCCGGACTCGGGGTGAACGCGTACCACGGGGTGTGCGGTGCGGTACTTCCGCGAGACGAACTTCTTGCGGTGCTCGGCGGCCTTCTCGTTCTTCGGGGCGGCATAGTCGTAGTCGTTGGTGTGGACCGCCCACAGCTTGTCGGCCAGCTCGCGCAGCGGCTCGGGCAGATCCCGGTACGCGGCGGCCGTGTTGGCGATGAGCGTGTTGCCGCCGTAAGGCGGGACCACGATGCTGCGCAGGGTGGACGCCTTCGGGGGAGTGCGGACGAAGGTGACATCGGTGTGCCACCGGTTGGCGCGGATGCCCTCGTCGCCGTCGACCGGCAGGATGTTGGGCTGCCCGTCGACGGAGGGGACGGTGGGGTGCGCGGTGGTGAGCTCGCCGAAGAGGGAGGCGAAGCGGAGCTGGCCGGCGTCGTCGAGCTGCTGGTGGCGGAAGACCAGCGCCTTGTGTTGCAGGAGCGCGGAGTTGATCTCGGTGACGAGGGCGGGGTCGGGGCCGGCGCCGAGGTCCACGCCGACGATCTCGGCGCCGATGCGTCCCCCGATCCTGCGGATGTCGAAGCTGGTGCTGCTGCTGGACATGGGTGGTGATCCCTTCAAGAGGTGATGGGTAGTGAGGTGGCTTTGGAACCCGGCGGGTTGAGCGCCGGGCCGATGGCGCGCAGAGCGCCGGGGGTGCGGCCTTCTCCCCAGCCGATGGCGCGGCGGTAGCTGCCGAGGAGGCCCGTACGGTCCAGGTGCTCCTCATCGCGCACCGCCGGATCGTCGGGCAGGGGCCGGGTCTGGGGTGCGACATACAGGGCGTCGGCCGGGCAGTTCGCCTCGCACTGGAAGCAGGTCTGGCAGTCGGAGCGGCGCGCGAGCACCGGGATGCCGTCCGTGCCGCGGTCGAAGACGTCGGTGGGGCAGACCTTGATGCACTTGTCGCAGGCGATACAGCGTTCCGCCGAGACCAGTTCGATCATGAAGCCGCCTCCAGTGGTGCGGTCGGTGAGGTCACCACCGCCGTCAGGGGTTCGGGCCGGGTCCACACCCGGTCGAGGCCGCCACTGACGATGCGGTGGTGCTGCCCGGGGTCCTGTTCCGGGAAGTCGAGGCGCTTGGCCATGCCGCGGGTCTCGGTGCGGGCCAGCGCCGAGGCGTACATCCAGCGCGCGTGGGCGGCCATCGCTGCGGCCTGCCGGGCCCGTACGGCATCGCCGCCATCGGCCCGGACGGCGGCGCGCAGCTCCTGCCAGACGCCGTCGAGCAGGTGCAGCGAGGCGGCGAGCCGGTCGCCGTGGCGCAGATAGTTCTTCTCGTACGGCAGCACTTCGCCCTGGACCGCGGTGACGGCATCTCGGAAGCCGTCGGCCGGGCCCGGCGTGCCGGTCGGCCGGAGCCCGGCCCCGCCCGCGGCCGTCAGGGGCCGGGTGCCGGCGCGGGCGCCGAGGGAGCGGGCGTGACGGGCCGCGCCCCGGCCCGCCCAGGTGCCGGAGGAGATGGCCCACGCGGCGTTGTGACTGCCGCCTCCGGTGAAACCACCGCAGATCAGCTCACGGGTCGCGGCGTCCCCGGCCGCGTACAGCCCGGGGACGGTGGTGGCGCAGTCGTCGCCGGTGATGCGGATGCCACCGGTGCCGCGCACCGTGCCCTCGGCGAGCAGTGTGACGGCGAAGAGCTCGGTGAAGGGGTCGACGCCCAGGCGGTCGAAGGTGAGGAAGAAGTTCGGCTGGGCCAGCCGCATCGCCTGCCGGGCGGCCGCGTCGGCCCGGTCGAGGCGGCAGTACACCTTCTCGCCGAGCAGCGCCTTGGCGATCACCGACCGGCCGCCCTGGCTCGCCGCGCCCTCCAGGACCGTCCCGTCCTCGTGGTAGAAGGTCGCGAAGGAGTAGAAGGCGGTCTTGGTGACCGAGGTGCCTTCGGGTGCGATGCCGTACGCGTTGGAGAACTCCATCCCCGACAGCTCCGCGCCGGCCTCGGCGGCGAACAGCGCCCCGTCCCCGGTGTCGACGTTGCAGCCCAGCGCGCCGCTGAGGAACGCGCAGCCGCCGGTGGCGAGGACGACCGCCCCGGCGCGTACGCGATAGGGGTACCCGGCCTGGCGCCGGTGGCCGCCGGCTCCGGCGGCCGCGCCCAACGGGTCGGTGAGCAGCTCGGTGACCGGACTGTGGTCCAGGATCCGCACACCGGCCCGCTGGACCCGGATACGCATCCGGCGCATGTACTCCGGGCCCTGCAGCCCGTTCCTGAGCGGCTTGCCGTCCGGGCCGGCCGGGAAGGGGTAACGGCCCGCCGCGGCCAGCTCGTTCATGCCGGCATACGTCTGGTCCAGTACGCGTTCCTTCCAGCGCCGGTCGGCCAGATATCCGCCCAGCGCCTCCCGGCTTTCCAGGGCGGCCCGGCGGGCGGTCGGCTCCGGCGGGACGTACCAGACGCCCGTGCCGCCCGAGGCGGTGGCGCCGCTGGTGCCGCAGTAGCCCTTGTCGGCGAGGACGACGTCCGCCCCGGCCTGGGCCGCCTTGAGCGCGGCCCAGGTGGCTGCGGGCCCGCCGCCGACCACCAGCACCTCGGTGGTGAGGTCGAGTCCGGTCATGCCGGCCGCCCCTCTCCCGAGGCGGCCGCGGCCAGCCGGTTGACCGGGCGGGACAGGCCGTAGTGTTCCCGCAGGGTGCGGCCGGTGTACTCGGTACGGAACAGACCGCGCCGCTGGAGGAGCGGCACGACCTGGTCGACGAAGTCCTCCAGGCCGCCCGGCAGATGGGGCGGCATGACGTTGAAGCCGTCGGCGGCCCCTTGGGTGAACCACTCCTGGAGCTGGTCGGCGATCTGCTCCGGGGTGCCGGCGAAGACCCGGTGACCGCGTCCGCCGCCGAGCCGGGCGATGAGTTCCCGCAGGGTGAGGCCGTCGTGGCGGGCGAGTTCGGCGACGAGCGTGAAACGGCTCTTGTTCCCGTTGATGTCCCGCTCCTCGGGCAGCTCGGGCAGCGGCCCGTCCAGCGGCAGCCCGGTCAGATCGGTGCCGAGCATCCCGGACAGCTGGGCGAGCCCGTACTCCGGGACCTGCAGCTCGGTCAGCTCCTGCTCCAGCGCGCGGGCCTCGGCCTCGGTCGAGCCGATGACCGGGCAGATCCCGGGCAGGATCTTCAGGTCGTCCTCGGCCCGGCCGTGGCGCGCCAGCCGGGACTTGAGGTCCTTGTAGAAGCCCTGGCCGTCGGCGAGCGTCTGCTGGGCGGTGAAGACGGCCTCGGCGTACTCGGCGGCGAACTCCCTGCCGTCCTCCGACGAACCGGCCTGCACCAGCAGCGGATGGCCCGGCGGGGTGCGCGGGACGTTCAGCGGGCCCTGCACCCCGAAGTACGCCCCGCGGTGGTTGATCGCCCGCACCTTGTCGGTGTCGGCATAGACGCCGCGCTCACGGTCGAGCAGGATCGCATCGTCCTCCCAGCTGTCCCACAGCTTCGTGGCGACCTCGACGAACTCCCGCGCCCGCTCGTAGCGCAGCCGGTGTTCCAGATGCTCGTCCTGCCCGAAGTTGCGGGCCTCGTTCACGGTGCCGGAGGTGACGATGTTCCAGCCGGCCCGGCCGCCGCTGATGTGGTCCAGCGAGGCGAATTTACGGGCGGTGTGGAACGGCTCGTTGAAGGTGGTCGATACGGTGGCGATCAGGCCTATGTGCTCGGTGACCGCGGCCAGGGCGGACAGCAGGGTGAGCGGTTCGAAGCCACCGAGGGCGTTGTGGCGGACCTTCCCCCACAGGGCCAGACCGTCGGCGAAGAAGATCGAGTCGAGCCGGCCGCGCTCGGCGGTCTGTGCGAGCTGCTGGAAGTAGCGCAGATCCGTGACGCGTTCGGGCTGGGGACGAGGGTGGCGCCAGGCGGCGTCGTGGTGGCCGGCGTTCATCAGGAAGGCGTTGAGATGCAGCCGGCGTTGGGTGGGTGCGGGCATGAGGGCTCCTCGGAGCGGGGGTGAGTGGGCCGGGCGGGGCGCCGGGCCGGCCGGGTCAGCCGGCAGTCGGGACGCGCCAGGAGCTGAGCCGCCGTTCCACGGTCACCAGGAACTGGTTGAAGGCCACGCCGATGGCGGAGATCGTGATGATGCCCGCGTACATCTGCGGGATCGCGAAGTTGTACTGCGAGGCGTTGATCAGATAGCCCAGACCGGCCTTGGCACCGATCATCTCGGCCGCGACCAGCACCAGGATCGAGGCCGCTCCGGCCAGCCGGATACCGGTGAACATGACCGGCACCGCGGACGGCAGGATGACTTTCTGGAACACCCGCCGCGCGGACAGGTCCATCGACCTGGCGAGGCGGAGCAGCGTGGGGTCGACCGTGCGTACGGCGCTGATGGTGTTGAGCAGGATCGGCCAGACGCAGGCGTACACCACGATGGAGATCTTTGATGTCTCGCCGATCCCCAGCAGCAGCACGAACACCGGTAGCAGGGCGAGTGCGGCGGTGTTGCGGAACACCTCCAGCAGCGGACCGAGCAGCTCGGCGACCGGCCGGTACCAGCCGATCAGCAGACCGAGCGGCACGGCGACGGCCACCGCGAGACCGAATCCGCTGAACGACCGTGCCAGGCTGGCGCCCGCGTTGTCGGCCAGCCGGCCGTCGGCCGCCAGCTCCCACCAGGCACCGGTGACCTCGCTGAACGGCGGCAGGAACGTCCGGTCGACCAGGCCGAGCCGCGGCGCGGCCTCCCAGAGGAGCAGCAGGGCGGCGATGGCAGCGGTCTTGGTGGCCCCCTTCAGGAGCAGGGACGGCAGCCGACGCGCCGCCTGGCGCAAGTGGACCGCAACCGCTCCGGGTTCTTGGCGCCGGCCCGGTGGCGGTGTCCGGGGTGGCGTGGGCGCGGGGAGGGCAGGGGCCGGGCCGGGAGCGGCCTGGTCCGGGCCGGCCGCGGGGCTCGTGCCGGTTGCGGTGCTCGTGCCGACCGCGGGGCTCATACGGAAACCTCCTCCTTCTCCAACTGCTGGGCCCTGGCCACCTCGTCGTGCAGCAGCGACCAGATTTCGTGCCGGTAGCGTGCGAACTCGGCACTGGAGCGCAGGTCGTCCGTCGCCGTGCGGGAGTCGAAGGCGATCGGTACGACCTGCTTGATCCGGCCGGGCCGGGAGGTCATGACGGCGACCCGCCGGCCCAGATAGACGGCCTCTTCGATCCCGTGCGTGATGAAGACGACCGTCTTTCCGGTGCGCTGCCAGATCCGGAGCAGTTCGTCCTGCAGCGACTCCCTGGTCTGGGCGTCCAGGGCGGCGAACGGCTCGTCCATCAGCAGCACATCGGGGTCGTAGGCGAGGCTGCGAGCGATCGCGACCCGCTGCCGCATGCCGCCCGACAGCTCGTGCGGATGGCGGTTCTCGAACCCGGACAGCCCGACCAGGTCCAGAAACTCCCTGGCCCGTGCGGCGCGCTCGCGCCGCGGGACCCCGGTGGCCTCCAGGCCGAACTCGACATTGCCCTGCGCCGTGCGCCACGGCAGCAGCGCGTACTGCTGGAAGACGATTCCGCGGTCCAGCCCCGGGCCCGTGACGGGCTCGCCGTCCAGGAGGATCCGCCCGGCGGTGGGACGGGCGAGACCGCCGAGCAGATCCAGCAGAGTCGACTTCCCGCAGCCACTGGGACCGACCAGGACGACGAACTCGCCCGCCGCTATCTCCAGGTCGATGCCGTCGAGGGCGGTGAGCCGGGTGGTTGCCCAGCGTGCCCCCGCACGGTCCTGTCCCGCCCGGCTCTTGTCCGCCCGGCTCTTGCCCTGGCGCTTCCCCGCCCGTTCCTTGACGGTGAAGTCCTTCCGTACGCCTTCGAACGCGATCTTGGGTGTGGTGGATTCCGGCATGGGTCAGCTCCCGCTCTTCGCAGCGGAGGAGGACGGCGAAGCGGACGGTGCGCCACCGCCACGGTTGGCGTTGAACTCATTGGTGTAGAGCTCGGAAAGCGTCACCTGGTCCTTCTGGATGTCGCCGCGCTTGGCCAGCCAGTCGATCCAGAGCTGGAGTTCCTTGCCGGTGATACGGCCTGCCGTCTCGGCGACGCCGAACGACTTCCAGTACCGCAGGGGATCGGCTTCCTCATTGCGGCCCCGCTTCTTCACGATGTCCGTCATCCGGGCGATGACCTCCTTGCGCGGAGTGGACCGCGACCACTCGATGGCCCGCCCCACCCCGGTGACGAAGGTCCGCGCGGTGTCGGGGTTCTGCGCGAGGAAGCGGTCCGTCATCACATACGTGCCGGCACTGAAGGCGCCGAGCAGCTGGTAGTCGGTGAACAGCGGGCGGATACCGCCCTTTGCCAGGGCCTTGTCGCGCAGAATGCCGCCGAGGACGGCGACCTCGATCTGGCGCTTGCGCAGGCTCTGTTCGGTGTTGACGGGCGGCACCACCAGGGGTTCGACCTTGCCCACCTGACCCTGGGACAAGCCGCCCCGCTCCAGATAGGTGTCGAGCAACGCCTCGGCGTGGGCGCCGAGGGTGTTCATCCCGACCTTCTTGCCGACCAGGTCGTGGGCCGAGCGGATCGGGCTGTCGTCGAGCACGTAGTAGCCGTTGTAGGCGCCCTTGTCGGAGCCGTAGTAGCTGATGACCGCCTTGATGGGGGCCTTGTTCGCGGCCAGTTTGACGACCGCGCCGTTGAACGCCCCGCCGAAGTCGATCTGGCCCGTGGCCGCGGACTGGATGTCCTGCGGTCCGCTGATCGTGTTGCCGACCCACTTCAGCTTCACGTCCTCCAGATAGCCGAGATCCTCGGCCAGCTCCGGCAAGGTGACCTGGCCCGCCCAGCCCTGATACCGGAGCGTCTTGGTCTGGTCCTTGCCGGGTGCTCCGGCCGCAGTCGTGCCGCAGCTCACCGCGACCGCCGAAAGACCGAGCAGAGTGAGGAACTGTCGTCGGGTCGATGCGTTCAGCGTGGTCATGAAGGGTCCTGTTCGGGATCGGTGGAGCGGCTGGTGTGCGTTCCTGAGCTGCTGGAGAAGAGGAGGGCTGACGTGCTGCGCGGCGGCGTCCGCCTCGCTCACCGCCTGGTCGGCCACAAAGGCGGCTCGGAAGTCCGCGGACGGGATTTCCGACATGGGAGAACCGACGCCAAGGCCTGCTCCTCGGTATGAGGGTCACCCCGGCCGGAAGTGGTGCGCCCGGGGTTTTCATCCGGGCAGGACGAACACCGAAAGGGGGAAAGGGGGAAAGGGGGAAAGGGGGAAAGGGGAATCGCCGGGAGTTGCCTGCGAGAAATCCCGCCATTCACGGAAGCGGGCGAGAAAACCGCGGCGCCGACGGCTCTGCCGTACGGCCGTCCGACGGCGCGGACAGCCGGGATCAGCAGGCGTTACCCGCCATCGGCCGCATCAGTGGCCCGGCGTGCACATCAACCGTGAAAGGAGTCAGGAGGCGGCGCCGGTCGGCAGGACTAGCGACCAGCGGCACAGATGGCGCTGGCCTGACGTCGCAGATCGACGTGCAGGCGTGCGGCGAATTTCTCGGACTGGCTCACACCCGAGAGGTTGGCAGCGAAAATAAGCCACGTCAACGGTTCTTCCGGATGCGTCTCACACTCCGAATTTCCTGTCACGCGCGTGAAGCACGCCGTTCACAACCGGGTGAAGACACCCCGCTTCGCGATGGCCCCCGCGCGCACTGCCCTTCATGGCGTCGTCGACGCGGGGCCGGACGGAGAGCGGGAATCGGGAGCGGGAACGGAGAGTGGGAACCGGGAGTGGGAACGGACAGCGGGGGCGTATTGCCGGGCGGCCGGTGTCGGCGCTGGTCATTGCCGGCGCAGCCGCCGCAAGGCGCGTATGACGGTCCGCCCCCGGCCAAGGGTTCCGGACCCAACAGAACGGCCCTCGCCCCGATTGTCGCCGATGGGCGAAATCGGGTGACGGCGCGGACGTGCCGAGGGGCGGCCCGCGTCTGCGAGCCGCCCCTCGGACGGAGCCCTCAGTCCGCGGTGACGGCCCGGGGGGCCTCGACCAGGGCCTTCCCTCCATCCCGACCGGTCATCACGAGACGCGGCAGCCAGGGTCCCTTACGGTCGAAGACATGGGTGACGGCTGCCTCGCCGGTCTCCCGCTGCGTACCGTCGCCGAAGTACCAGTGGTAGCGGTACCCGACGGCGGGCGGCTTTCCGTTCACCGTCACCGACATGCGCACCTCACTGCCGACGTGCGCGTTCTCCGGGACGTTCAGCTGCGCCCGGGGCCCCTGCCGGGGGAGATGGAACCACTCGCGCACACTCGGGTTGAGGAGAAAGGCGTCGGCGTACTGCCGGGCGCCCTCGATGTCGGGGTGAGCGACGGCCGCGGTCAAACACTGCGCCGGAGTCGGGCTGAGCTCGGGGCAGGCCCGCGTGCGCAGCGGGAACGCCGGGTCGGACACCGGAGTGTTCCAGACCTTGGAGTCCCGGGTGAGAAGGGCATTGTCCACGGTGAACAGTCCATCGGCGGCAACCGCGTACGGACCGTCCGTGGACGCCTTGTTGGCCGAGGCCGCCGCCTGATGGTAGGCGGCATTGGCCAGTTGTGTGTATTGCTCGTAACGCTCGGCCACGCTGCCGAGGGCGCTCTTGCAGGACGACAGCCGCGCCCCGGCGACTCCGGGGGACGAACAGTTCTTCACCGGGATCGGAGAGCTGCTGCGGCTCAGCGCGTAGTAGAAGTCGGCCACGACCACCTTCGGCCGCCCCGGCAGGGAGTGGGCTTTCTCGATCGCTTCCTGCATCCCGCGTCCGCCGTATCCGACCTTCGCGCCGCTGAAGTAGGGCACGTCCTTGGCCGGGTTCTCCGCTGCCGCGCCGATACCGGAGCACTCGCGCTTCACGGCCTTGGGCAGGTTCTCCGAGCCGGGGGTGATGCCGACGCCGATGCCGAAGAAGGGATCGAGGTCGTTGATGCATCCGTTGATCACGACCAGATCGAGACCGTAGCCGCCCGCCCGTGCCTGTGCGCCCGCCTTCTCCAATTGGCAGAACACGTCCGGCATTTGCTGGGTGACTTCGCCGAACTCCATCTCCCCGTCTCCGTCCGGGTCCTGCTTCTCCGTCGTGTGCAGACAGGCCGCGTCATCGTTGCCCCCGGGCAGCTCGGGCGCGTCGAGCACCGCGCCGGAGATCGAGTAGTCCATGTGCTGATGGCCCCGGCCGGTCTCCCGCCCGAGCAACTCCCCTGTCAGATAAGGGAACTTCTGGTCGTGGTCCAGACCCTGACCCCAGACCACGGAGTCACCGACGGACGCCACCCGCACCGGGTGGCACCCCCGGCGTACCGTGTCCCGCCAGACCTTGCCGTAGCGGCCGGGTGCATGGCCGCCGGACGAGGCGGCGATGCGGGCATCGACCTGCAAGGCGGTCTCGGTTGCGGGCACCCGGTCGAAGGGGATGCTGAACTCGGCCGTGCCGACCTGGGCGGCCATGTCGAGGCGCCCGCCGGCCAACTGCTCGTCGCCGGCGCGGACGCGCCACTCCACGGTGGCCCCGGCCTTCGCCGCGGCGGGGTCGTAGACCTCCACCCGACCGTGCACGGCCCCGCTGCACACCGGATTCGGCGTCAAGTCCACGTCGAGGACGAGGGGGAACGCCGATCCCGGCAAGGCGCTGCTCTGCGCCGCGGCGGGGAGCCCACCGAGGAGCTGGCCCAGGAGCACGACGACCGCGCCGACCGCCGCGAAACGCCTCCCCGTCAACCACCGACGGGCCACCCCCGGCCCACTCGGACCGGGCCCCGCACCGCTGCCCGCCCGCCTCGGCCCAACCCACCGCGACCACGCTAATCTCACGCCAACACCCCTGCCTCAGCCGTCATTTAGCTCCGTACGGAGTCAACTGAACCCGCATCGGTAGGGATGATCGCAGCCAGGCGACCGGCATGGACTCCGGGCGAGGCTCCGTGCCGAGTGAAACTGATCACTTACCCACAGTTATGGGGTGCGTTCGCAAGGCCCCAAGACGGCCGTCCTCGACGGCACGGGCCTGAAGGAGGCGCGGACCCGCCTCGACTGCGGTGACGCCCACCTTCGCAAGCCTGTGAGAACTGTTTCCGTTGAAGACAAGTCGATGACCGGTGCGAAACCGCAAGCAGCGGTGGCGGCCACCTGCTTACCCGGCATGACTCATCTCTCCTGTTCGGCTGCTTCTCGGCCTAGTGCCGTACCAGGCAACGTTCGCCCTGTAATTCGCGGCGCGGTGTGGGACGGGTGCCGCTAGAGTCACCTGCATGGCTGAGGCTCAGCGCCGCCAGGTGCCCCGCAATGACGGTGGTGAACTGGACACCGCAATGGCTTTCTTATCGTTCGCCAGGCAATGCGTGGTGAAGAAGGCCGACGGTCTGACGGAGGAGCAGCTACGCCGGGTCCTGGTGGAGTCGGGGACCACGCTGTTGGGTCTGGTCCATCACCTGACTCTGGCGGAGCGGTTCTGGTTCGGGTATCACGTGGCCGGTCGGGAGTCGGACGATCCTGGGGATGTCGGCATGCAGGTGCCGGCCGGTCGCAGTGCCGGGCAGGTGTTGGCCGATTACCACGCGGCGATCGCGGCCAGCGACGCCGCGATTCGTTCCGTCGGCGACCTGGGAGAGTCTGTCGCGATACCGGTCGAGGGCACGTTCCTCTCGGTGCGGTGGGTCGTTGCTCACATGACCAGCGAGACCGCAAGGCATGCTGGCCATGGCGATATCCTGCGGGAACAGATCGACGGGACGACCGGGCGCTAACGCTGTATCAGGCAACGTTCGCCCTTTCGGTCACCTCGCGGAGCCGTTCGTCGGCGGCGTGCGTGTTCCGCCAGATGATGTAGCGGCGGATCATGCTGCCCTGCTCCTTGTGGCTGGCGTGGTCGGTGCCGTCCAGGGTGAAGTAGCGCAGGGCGGTGAACTGGGCCTCGATGCGGTTGAGCCAGGAACTGTTGGTCGGTGTGTAGGCGAGCTCGACGTTGTTGGCTGCTGCCCAGTCGACGACCCGGGTGTCTTTCTTCGTGGTCAGGTGCGGGGAGAAGTTGTCGAGCACGACCGCAATGCGGATCTCGGGCGGGTAGAGGCTGCGGAGGTAGCGGCAGAACTCCAGGAACCTTGTACGGTGCTTTCTCGGCTTGATGTGGCCGTAGAGCTTGTTCTTGCCCAGGTCCAAGGCGGCGAACAGGTGCCGGACTCCGTGCGGGCGGGTGTAGGTCGCCCGTCGGCGGGGCCTCGGCTGCCGGTCGGGGGCCTTGTGCTTCCCGCCGCGCTCGGCCCACTGCCGCCCGGGGTGGGGCTGGAGGTTGAGCGGGCCGAACTCGTCCATGCAGAAGACGGCTTCTGGCTCGCCGTCCTCGGGTATGACCTCGCCGTCGGCGATCGCGTAGAGGTGCTCGACGCGGGCTTTCTTCGTGGCGTAGTCGGGGCCGCGGGAGGTCTTCCAGGTCTTCACGCGTTGAAAGGAGACGCCCTCCTCGCGGAGCAGGACCCGAAGGCCCTCGTGGCTGATGTCGTCGACCACCCCCTCGGCGACCAGGAAGTCAGCCAGCTTGGCCAGGCTCCAGGTCGAGAACGGCAGGCCGTGCTCGGCCGGCTTGGACTTGGCGATCTTCTTGATCTCCCGTCGCTCGGAGAGGGTGAAGGTCTTCGGGCGCCCGCCCCTGTACTTCGGGTAAAGGGAGTCGAAGCCGTCGGCGTTGAAGTTGTGGATCACATCCCGGACCCGGTCGGGGCTGGTGAACGTCACCTCGGCGATCTTCGCCACCGGCATCCCCTGCGCGGACAGCAGCACCATCTGGGCCCGCCGCCAGGTCACCACCGACCCGGTGCCCCTGCGGATGATCCGCAGCAGCCATCTGCCCTCATCATCGTCGATCTCACGGACGCGTACGCGTTCTGCCACCCGCACAGCCTGACGGCCGCGCGCCGCCCGCGAACAAAACTGGCTGGCGCTCCACCCCCGAGCGCCGTTCGACGGTGTGCCGGGCGCCACCGGGCCGAGGAGATCCGTCAGCTCCAGGGCCGCGGCGACGAGGTAGGCGCAGCCCTCACAGGGCTCGCGGGCGGTGCGTCGTCGAACGGGACGTATGCGCTGAGCATCGGCAATCGTGTTTCCCGACCCCGGGAGTCGGCCACGGGGAGCTTCGGCCCTACTCCCGCCGTCGGGAGCGGATCCCTGCACTTCTCGCGGCTGCGCCCCGCCTCAGTCCGTTGTCTCGGTCGCCAGCTCACACGCGCGCACGTACTCCTGCACCAGCGGGCGGCGGTCGTCGGCGCGCCAGGCCAGGGCGAAGCGGCTGGGCGAGACGCCCCTCACCGCACGGGTGACGACTCCGCCGAGGGTGATCAGCGGGGTGTTCCCGGCCGCCAGCAGGACCACGCCGAGACCCGCGACGAGCGCCTCGTACGTCTCCTCGGTGCTTGCCACCTCCGCGCCGATGAGTGCCGGCTTCCCGGCGCGGGCGTCGGTGGCGAGCCAGTAGTCCCGCAGCGGCCCGGCGCTGTCGGGCAGCGCGAGGAACGGCTCGTCCAGCAGGTCGGTGAAGTCGATGATCTCCCTGTCGGCGAGCGGGTGAGTATCGGCCATGGCGACCAGGCGGGGTTCCTCGGCGACCACCACCCACCGGTAGCGGTCCGGATCGGGCAGCGGTAGCCAGACGAACGCTGCGTCGCACGTTCCGTCGGCGAGCCCGGCGGTCGAGTCGTGCCAGGGGACCTGGCGAAGTCTGAGGCGGGCACCAGGGTGCGCGGCGGTGAAGCGGGAGCGGATCGCCGGCAGCACGCCCCCGCGCCCCGGGCTGGTACTCATCCCCACGACGAGGACGGCCGCCTGGTCGGCCACGACCCGGGCGAGGGCCTCCTGGGCTGCCTCCCACTCGGCGAGAATGCGCTGAGCATGCGGCAGCAGCGCTGCCCCGACCGCGCTGAGGCGCACTTCGCGCCGGTCGCGCTCGAACAACGCGGCCCCCACTTGTTTCTCCAGCATCCTGATCTGCTTGCTCAGCGCGGGCTGCGAGACGTACAGCCGCTCGGCTGCGCGCGTGAAGTGCAGCTCCTCGGCCACTGCGGCGAAGTACCTCAGGTCCCGTCCGTGAACGTCCATAACCATCGGCTATCACAGCGGATCTTGGACGGGCAACCGGTGTGCCTTGCAAGGTAGTTCACACACGGACCGCCGAGAACAGCGGATCACCCGGCACAAGGAGAAGAATATGAACAAGGTATGGCTGGTCACCGGGGCGAGCAGCGGGTTCGGCCGGGCGATCACCGAAGCGGCGGTGGCTGCGGGCGACATCGTGGTCGCCGCCGCCCGCCGCACTGCGCTGCTCGACGACCTGGTCACCGCGCACCCGGACCAGGTCGAGGCGCTACCGCTGGACGTCACCGACATCGCGGGCATCCAAGCCGCAGTCGACGGCGTGGCAGCCCGGCACGGCCGGATCGACGTCCTGGTCAACAACGCCGGACGAGGCATGGTGGGAGCAGTCGAGGAGACCACCGACGCGGAGCTGCGGGACCTGATGGACCTGCACTTCTTCGGCCCGGCCGCACTCACCCGGGCCGCGCTGCCGCACATGCGCCGCCGGGGCTCGGGCGCCATCGTGCAGCTGACCAGCATGGGTGGGCGGTTCGCCTTCGCCGGAGTCGGCGCCTACTGCGCCACCAAGTTCGCCCTGGAGGGGCTCTCCGAGGCATTGGCCGCCGAGGTCGTCCCGCACGGCATTCGGGTGCTGATCGTCGAACCCGGCGCGTTCCGTACCGGCTTCGCCGGCGCCGCAGCACTGCAGCCCTCCCCGGCCCTGGACGCCTACCAGGACACCGTGGGCCCCGTCCGTTCCGGGCTGCCGGGCGGAAGCGGCCAGGAACCCGGGGACCCGGCCAAGGCCGCGGCCGCCATCCTCACCGCTCTGGACGCCGACGAACCGCCGCTGCGTCTGCCGCTCGGCAACGACGCCGCCGACGCGGTCACCGACCACCTCGACCGCGCCCGCACCGAACTCCGCTCCTGGGAAAAGCTCACCCGCTCCACCGACTTCGACGACTGACACCTCCAGCCGCCTCCGCCCCTCTTCCCGCCCACCGTCTCCACGCAGGCGCGGCGGGAAACCCAGGCGGCGGGCGCTGCGGGCGGTGTGCTGACCGTACAGGGCGCCGCGGTCGGGGACGCGCAGCTTCCGGCTGCGATCGTCGCCACGCGCTCCGACCAGCGCATTCCGCCCCAGTGATGACAGCGACCTGGGGTGACGGCAATAAGGGCCTGCCCGCACAGGCAGCAGGCTGACCGCACGCACCGCTACGCCGGGCGGCAGGGTCCTGTCGCACCCGGCACGTGGCTCTCCGCTGCCGGCCGGTCTGTCCGTGGTCGCCTCCTGGCTTCCGGTCTCGGTCGCATACCTTCAAGAACGTCTCAGGAGTGTTCTGATGAAATCGCTGCTCAAGTCCTCCCTGGCCGCCCGCACCGCGGGCTCGGCTCCGGAGGCGGCCCGGGGCGGATCCTCCACGGTGCTCGGCGCCGCCCTGCTGGGCTTCTTCCTCATCTCGCTGGACGCGTTGATCGTCACCGTCGCGCTGCCCGACATCGGCCGCGGTCTTGGCGGCGGCATGTCTGGCCTGCAGTGGGTGGTGGACGGATACACGCTGATCTTCGCCGCCCTGATGCTCTCCGCGGGCGCCCTGTCCGACCGCATCGGGGCCCGGCAGGCGTATGGCGGCGGTCTCGTGCTCTTCGGGCTGGCCTCGGCCGCGTGCGGACTGGCGCCCAGTCTCGGCGTGCTGGTGGCGGCGCGGCTGGTGCAGGGGGGTGCGGCGGCGGTGATGATGCCGGCGTCCCTGGCGCTGGTCCGGCAGGGCTTTCCCGACCAGGCGAAGCGGGCCCGGGCGATCGCCATCTGGACCGTGGGCGGCGCGGTCGCGGTGGCGGCCGGGCCGGTGCTCGGCGGGGCGCTCACCGCATCCGTGGGCTGGCGGTGGATCTTCTTCGTCAACCTCCCGGCGGGCCTGCTGGCGCTCGCCCTGCTCACCCGCGTGCCCGCCTCCCCACGGCTGCCCGCGCGACTGGACGTGATCGGGCAGGTGGCGGCGGTAGTCGCAATGGGCGCGCTGACGTACGGCGTGATCGAGGGCGGCGACAAGGGCTTCAGCCGGCCGCTCGTGGTGGTATCGCTGCTGGTGGCCGCGGCCGCGGCCGCCGCCTTCCTCGCCGCGCAGGCCAAGGGCGCGCACCCGATGCTCCCGCTGCCGCTGTTCCGCTCGCGGGTGGTGGCGGTGTCCTTGGTGGTCGGCTTCATGCTCAACGCCGCCTACTACGGCGGGGTGTTCATCTTCAGCCTGTACCTGCAGCAGGAGCGCGGGCAGTCCGCCCTGCACGCGGGCCTGATGTTCATACCGATGACGGCACTGGTCGCCGTGGTGAACCTGGCCTCAGCGAAACTGGCCTCGCTGTTCGGCCCGCGGGTGCCGATGATGGCGGGACAACTGACCGGGACAGCCGGACTGCTGGCCCTGCTGACCGTCGGCCCGCACACCAGCGTGTGGGTGGTGGCGGCGCTGATGGTGCCGGTCGGCCTCGGCGGGGCGCTGACGGTGCCGGCGCTGACCGCCATGCTGCTCGACGCGGTACCCGCAGACCGGGCAGGCACCGCGTCCGCCGTGCTCAACACCGGCCGCCAGGTCGGCGGAGCGATCGCGGTGGCGGTCTTCGGGGCGCTGCTGGCAGGGGCGGACACGTTCCTGGCCGGCATGCGGTGGAGCATGCTGATCGCGGCGGCCGGGCTCGTACTGACGGCTGGCGCGACGCTGACGCTGCCGCGGGACGGGCGCCGGGGCGCGGCGGAGTAAGCCGGGCGGTGTGTCACGGCAGGCCGCGGGTCTCCTCGCCACCGGAACGGTGCGCACCGAGCTTCAGCGGGTGCCGCTGGAGCAGGCGGCGGCCGCACATGAGCTCGGCGAGCACGGCCGCCTGCGAGGCCAGCATGTTCTGCATACCGCCTGACCGGAAGTCCATCTCATCGAGTGGGGGCGAACTCGAGGAGGACCTGGACGAAGACAACCTGACGCGGGCGCAGCGCCTGCTTACGCCCACCCCGGATCGCCGCCCACCGCTCGACTTCTCAGGCCGCAACAGGGCGAACGTTGCCTGATGCGGCACTAGTTCGACGTGTTGAGCACCGCAGCTGACGGGGTGGTTCGTTGACCACCCCGGGAGAACAGGCCGACGATCAGCGCGCCACCCAGGAGAATGCCGAATGCCGCCCAGAGCGCCACCGTGTAGCCATGTACGGTCCCGACGTTGCCGGCTTCCGGACGGTTCGCGTGGTCCTTGAGGTACAACGTGGTGACGCTCGTCGCGAGGGAGTTGAGCAGCGCGGTACCGAACGCGGCGCCCACCTGCTGCACCGTGTTGTACGCCGCCGAGGCGACACCCGCCTCAGCCGGGTTCAGCTCCACCGTCGCCATGTTCGTCGCCGTCGCCAGCAGGCAGCCGAGACCGATTCCGGTCAGAATCATCGACGGGGTCAGGTACGCCAGGAACACGTGTGAGCTGTCCACTTCCAGCTGCGTGAGGATCAGCATCCCGGCTGCGGAGGACAGCAAACTGCCCGCGATCAGGATGTTCGGGGCGACCCGGCGGTGCAGTTTCCCGGCGATCACCATCGCGCCGACAGTTGTGCTGACGGCGTTCACCAGCAGTGTCATGCCCGCCTTGACGGGTGAGTAGGCGAGGATCGTCTGCGTGTAGTAGCTCACGAAGAGGTAGAAGCCGAACATAGCGATGAACATCACGCAGACGGACACGAACGCGGCGCCCCGGGCCCGGTGGACGAGAAGGTGCAGCGGCAGCAGCGGATGCTGAGACTTGGCCTCCACCAAGACGAACAGGCCGAGCAGGACAACGCCGCCGATGAGCAGGGCGAGCACCTTCGGGTCGTCCCATCCTTGTGGTTCGGCCTGGGTGAAGCCGTAGACCAGCGAGACGAGACCCGCCGCGCTGAGCAGCACTCCGGGGACGTCGAGGTGGCGCAGGTTGCCGCTCGGGCGGTCCCGCAGGATGAGCGGGAGCCCGATCAGGGCGATCGCGGCCATCGGGACGTTGATGTAAAGGCACCAGCGCCAGTTTGCGTACTCGGTGAGCAGTCCGCCCGCCACCACGCCGAGCGCCGCCCCGCCCGCGCCGACGCCTGCGAAGACACCGAAGGCTTTTCCGCGCTCACGCCCATCGGTGAAGGTCAGGATCAGCAAGGACAGTACCGCCGGGGCCAGAAGCGCGGCGAAGACGCCTTGTGCCGCACGGGCGGCGAACAGCGTGCTCGCGTTGTTCGCCGCGCCGCCGAGCGCCGAGGCCGACGCGAAGCCGACCAGGCCGATGGCGAAGGACCGCCGGTGGCCCAGAGCGCTGCACGCGCGCCCGCCCACGAGCAGTAAGCCGCCGAAGGCGAGGGCGTACGCCGTGATCACCCAGTGCCGGCCGGCGTCCGTCATCCCCAGGTCCTGCTGTGCCGAGGGGAGCGCGATGTTCACGATGGTCGCGTCCAGCACGACCATCAGCTGGGCAAGGCTCACTACAGGAAGGGTCCACCAGCGCTTCGCGGGCTGAGTTGGGGGCGTCGAAGTTTCTTGCTGAATGTCTGTCACAACAACTCTCGCACAGTGGTCGGGTGACTCGAACGTTGGTCTAGTGGCGGTGACGCTACTACAACTCTGTGCAGCGGGCCATGACAGAAGGTGGCTGCGGGACGCCGTTTGCGGAGCGGCCCGGGAGCGCTGAGCAGGCGTGTGAGCAGCGGAGTTGTGGGTTTCCCGCACTAGTTGCGGACACGGACCGGAGGAAGGGCCGCCGCGGGCGGGCACACGGCATCCGGACGGGCGCGACCGGTCGGACGCCGTCCGGCCGAGTGCGCGCCGTAGGTCGTCATGGGCACTTGAAGGGCTCGGACCGGCTGCCCGGCCATGCCAAACTCAACCGCGAACAATCGGTAACGCGTAGTGCGCCCTGGGGGTGAGTCGCGTGATTCTGGAGGCGAACGTCATCGCAGACAAAGAGCGCACGAGGAGCCAGTCCGGCGGGGGCACCGGCAACGTCTGGCTTCGGCCCTCACGTGGCAGAAAAGGGGAACCACCGCTCACCCGGGACCGCATCGTCCATGCGGCCGTCGCCCTGTTGGACGAGGAGGGGATGGACCGGCTTACGATGCGGCGTCTGGCCGAACGCCTCCAGGTGGGTGCGACAACTCTGTACTGGCACGTGGCGACCAAGGGCGACGTCATCGATCTCGCGGTCGACGCGATCTTCGGGGAGACCCCGGTCCCGGCTCACCACGCCCGGAATCCGCGGGACGACATCGCGACCCTGGTCAACGGCTGGCGACAGGCGATGCTGCGACACCCCTGGGCAGCCACCGTGCCGTCGCGTCAACGGCCGCTGATGGGACCCAACTTCCTGACCTGGATGGAATGCCTGCAATCCGCGCTGCTGCGCGCGGGACTGACAGACAAGCGTCTCAACGCCGCGACGTGGGCGCTGTACAACCACGTGATGGGTGCCACGGCCACCCAGTCCAGCTTGCAGCTCTCCGCTGAGGAAACACGGCTGGGCCAGGCATACCTGGAGAGCCAGCGCGACCAATACCCGACCGTTGTCGCGAACAATTACCTCGCCGATGACGACTGGGACGCCAACTTCGCGGTCGGGTTGGAGTTTCTGCTCGATGGAATCGAGGCGCAGACGAAAGGCTGAGGTCGCCCCCCCGCGTCTGCCCCCGCGGCGGCTTCTCACGAGCTCACGTCCCGCTTGGCCAACGCGGCCCTACGACCTGCGAGATGCCGGGATCGCGTGCTGGCTGTACTCCGGTGTGGACCCGGGGGAATGCGCTGGGGGCGAGCGAAAGGCGCCTGACGGACAGAAACCCGGATCAGGCGCCCTTCTCTTGCCTCGCCCAGTGCTTCGATGCTCCGCCGCCCTACCCGAATCCTGTTGGCTGCTGTTTTTACCGGCGCCCTCTTATTGGCTACCGGCCCGGTTGATCAGCGCGGCAAGTTGAGGTCCGTCAGGAGGTTGCGGGCCTGTACGCCGGGAGCCATGGCCGGCGGCGTCTGCTGTCCGGGCGGTCACCGTCCGCGGTACCGACCGTGCCGCTCTGGTACGCGTGGCGTCGCGGCCGGGGTGGTGGATTGCCGGCCTGGCCTCTTCCCTCGGGCGTCTTACGGGGGGTGGCGCGGTCCGCGGCGGCTTGCGGTTGGGTGATCCGCAGGCTGGCGTGGACCTGCCAGCCGGAGCTGTCCTGGTGGATGTCGAACCGGGCCGCGAGGGTGTGCACGATGCGAAGGCCGCGGCCGTGCTCGTCGGGATCATCGTCGGCGGGCGACGCCGGCGGCTGGCCCACATCTCCGTGGTCGGCCACCGCAATGTGCAGCAGGTCCGGGCCGAGGGCCAGGTGGAGCGTCATGTCGCTGTGCCCGTGCTGAGCCGCATTGGTCGTCAGTTCGCTCACGATGAGTGCGGCGGTGTCCTGCTCGTCGTCGGGCAGGCGCCACCAGGCGAGCAGGGCGGCGGTGAAGTGCCGGGCGCTGCGGACCCCGGCATCCCGCGCAGGCAGTGTCAGCACGGCGTGCTGTGCGGATCGCGGCACGAGGGTGGGCAGCGGCGTGCCGTGTGTCGAGGCGCCTTGCGTGCCGGTGGCCCTGGGGCAGGGCACGGTGTCGGACATGATGTCACTTCCATGGTCAGGGGCTGCCAAGGCGCCGGAACCGTCGGGCTGTGGGCCCACGGGTGACGGCGACTCACAGTGCGCCGACGAGGGAGAGCGGGAACCCGGCTTCGGGGCGGGGCCCGAAGCCCTCCCCGGGACTGCCGCATGCCGTCGAGCTTGGCCGGTGGGCGGTGCGATGGTCATGCGCGTACCACCCGGGTACCGGCAGCGGTCAGCTCGTCGGCGAGGGCGGAGTCCAGCCCCGAGTCGCTGATGACCACGTCGACCTCGTCCAGATGGCCGAAGTGGGCGAAGTGGTCGATGGAGAACTTCGTGTGGTCGGCGAGGACGGCGACGCGCCGGGCGCTGGCCATCATGCACCGCTTGACGGCTGCCTCGTTGGTGTCGGGGGTCGTCAGTCCCCGTTCCACCGAGATGCCGTTCGTGCCGATGAAGGCGACGTCCACGTAGGTGACGGCGAGGGGGGCACGGGTCCACTCGCCGACCGTGGCCTGCGTGCGTGTGCGCACATGGCCACCGACGAGGAAGAGATTGATGTGGGGACGGGGTGCCAATTGAACCGCGATGGCCAGGCCGTTGGTCACGACGGTCAGTTCGCGGTCGGTGGGCAGCAGATCGGCCAGGCGTCCGGTGGTGGTGCCGGCATCGAGCAGGATGGCGCCTGCCTCGGGGACCTCGGCAAGCGCCGCCGTGGCGATGCGTTGCTTCTCCTCCGTCAGCATGGTCGCGCGATGGGCGAGTGCGGGCTCGAATCCGAAGTGCTCGACCGGGATGGCTCCGCCGTGTACCCGGCGGAGCAGACCGTGACGCTCAAGCGTGGTCAGGTCGCGCCGAATGGTCTCCGGGGTGACATCGAGCTCGGCAGCCAGCGTGGTGACCTCGACCCGGCCGTCGTGCCGGGCCCGCTCCACGATGAGCTGATGACGCTCTTCCGCGTACATGTGGTTTCACCGCCGTTAGAGACTCATTAGCTCCGGTTTACGCCTCGGCATCCGGAGAAGCAAGATATTCGGGCAATAAATTTCACAATTTACGTGATCTATTGCCGAAGCTCTGATAAGTCTGTCGCGCCTCCGCCGGGAACCACCAGCATGGAGTCCGCGGACCGGATCCCGGCCGCCACCGGGCTCATCCGTGCATGCACGGCCCTGGCCCGCCTTCCCGTACGGCGGTTCGGCATCTGATCGTCAGCGGGTTCAGTCGGCGGCAAGCCGGCTCCAGACGGGACCAAGAGCATCAATGGCCGCCAGATACACCTGGTAGGTCTCGCCCAGTACCGCGACCCGGCCGGCCTCCGGTTCGTAGCAGCGGCCGGCCGTGGTGAGGGCACGGGCGTCATCGATTCCTGAGAGCAGCCCGATGGCGATACCGGCGAGCAGAGCGGCACCGCGGGCCGCACTCTCCTCGACGCGGGGCACCTCGATCGGCCGGTTCAGCGCGTCGGAGAACATCTGGGACCAGGTCTCGCTGCGTGCTGCGCCGCCGGTCAGCCGCGTCGCCCCGGTGACGGGAAGCGCCGAGGACAGGGCATCGACGTGCCATCGGTGGTTGAGCACGACGCCCTCCAGGAGCGCCCTCAGCAAGTGACCACGGGTGTGCCAGCCACGCAGGCCCAGGAACGTCCCGGAAGCGGGCCAGCTGTGCGGAGAGCCGTAGACGAAGGGGTGGAACAGCACCTCCGACGGTCCCGCAAGGTGTGCGCCGACCTCTCGGGTGATCACGTCGTACACGCTCTCCCCGGACGCCGTGGGCACATCCACCACCCGCAGGAACCACTCCAGGCTGGCGACCGAGGCGGGCGAGGTGGACATGGTCATCCACTGGTGCGGACGGACGAAATTGCGTACCTGCCAGCGAGGGTCGATCACCACCCGGTCGCTGACCACCTGATTGACGCTGAACGTCCCGGCGATCAAGCAGAGGTCTCCGGGCGTGATGCCGCCGATGCCGATCGCCGCCGCATCGACGTCGTGCGCACCTGTGACGACCGGTGTACCGACGGTGAGTCCGGTCGCCGCCGCGGCTTCGGCGGTGACTCGCCCGGCCACGGCGTCGCAGGGCAGGACGGGCGGCAGCTTCCCGGCCAATTCACCGAGTCCGTACAGATCCAGCAGTTGCGGGGAGTAGGCGTGGGTATGCACGTCGGTGAAGGACGCACTCGCCTCCGTGGGATCGGTGGCGACCTCGCCGGTCAGCTTGAGGCGTAGCCAGTCCTTGCAGAACATCAGCCACCTGGACCGCTCCAGCACTGCCGGTTCGTGGCTTTTCAACCAGGCCAGCACGGCCGCCGGGGACGCGGCGAACGGGACCTGACCGGACCACGCCAGCGCGTGCGGCCAGACCGGGGTGTCCCGCCAGCGGTCGAGCACCGTGTGGGCGCGCGTGTCCATGGCGACGATGGCTCCCCGCACGGGTTCGTGGCGCTCGTCGACCGCGTACAGCCCGTCGTTGTGGCCCGAAAGGCCGACCGCCGCGACCTCCCGCCCTGTCGTCACCCCGCCCTCGGCCAGACACATCCGGATGGCCTGCTGCGCGGCCAGCCACACCTCTTGCATATCGCGTTCCACCCAGCACGGACGGGGGGTGTGCAGCGGGACCTTGATGCTGCCCTTCGCCACCTGCCGTCCGGCGGCGTCGAACAGCACCGCCTTGGTCACGGTCTGGCCGGCGTCCACACCGAGCAACAGCTTCCGCACGTCCGATTACACCCATTCCAGCTCGCGCGCGTTGACCGCTTCGAGGCATCGGCCGGTGCGTGCCAACTCATCGACGGCCTGCGCGACCAGGCGTGCCGAGCGCAGGTTCGTGGTCACGGTGTCGCCCGCGTAGTGGGTGGTGAGCGTGACATTGTCCAGCGCACGCCAGGGGCTGTCGGCGGGCAGCGGTTCCTGGTCATGCACGTCCAGGCCCGCTCCGGCGATGCTGCCCGCGGCCAGCGCCTCGTACAGGGCGTCGGTGTCGACCAGCCGGCTGCGGGCCGTGTTGATGAAGAAGGCCGTATGTTTCATCAGCGCGAACTGCCGGCGTCCGATGAACCTTTCGGTCTCGGGCGTCAGCCGGGCGAGGACCTGCACGAAGTCGGACTCCAGGAAGACGGTGTCCAGATCGGCTCGCGACGCACCGTGCTCGGCGATCACCGCGTCGGGCAGGTACGGGTCGTACACCAGGAGGCGTGCATCGAAACCCCGTAGAATTCGGGCCAGTTCACGCCCTACGTGGCCCATGCCGACCAGCCCGATGGTGCTGCCGCCGACCTCGTGCCCCGGGCCGCCGAAGTCCTTGCGCCAGCCACCGGCCTTGACCGACGCGTCCGCGCGGGCGATGTCGCGGGCTTCGGTGAGCATGAGCCCCAGCGCCAGTTCGGCGACGGCTGAGGCATTGCGGCCGAACACCGGCACCACGGCAATGCCCCGGTCGGTGGCGCAGGCGATGTCGACGTTCTCCAGCCCGGTACGCGCCACGCACACGGCCCGCAGTTTCGGCGCGGCCTGAAGTACCGCCCGTGAGACCGGCGCGAAGTGGACGGCGAGCACTTCCGCGTCGTCGAGCACCTCGATGATCTCGCCAGGTACCGGCACAGCGGCCGGCCCGTTGCGTTCCATGGTCTGCTGAGCCGAGTGCTGGTCGGCCTTGGTGCCGGACCAGTCGACGGTACGCACCGGGCCGAAGCGCGGACCACACACCTCGGTCAGCGCGTCGACGTAGAGGGCGGCGGGGACGAACTGGTCACCGACGACGAGTGTGTGCATGGGAACCTCCTGAATGTTCGGGCAGCGCCGGGGTGCGGGGGCATCCGGTGGGAGCGCGGTGTCGCCGGGGCTGTGGGAGGGCGGCGGATCGCGGTGACGGGGGCCGGCGCGGCGGGGCCGTCCCTTCCGCGAGGGTGCTGGGTGGCGCCCTCACTTGACGGCGCCCATGGACAGGCCGCGCACGAGTTGCCGCTGGGCGGTCCAGCCGGCGAGCAGGACCGGAAGGCAGGCCAGCGTGGCGGCGGCGGACAGCTTCGCCCAGTACAGGCCCTCGCTGGTGATGAAGCCGACGAGGAACACCGGGATGGTGGCGGCACGGAACGAGGTCAGGTTGAGCGCGAGGAAGAATTCGTTCCAGGAGAAGATCAGGCAGATCAGGGAGGTCGCGGTGATCCCCGGCAGGACCATGGGGAGCAGCACCGCGGTCAGTTCCTGGCGCGTGGTGGCACCGTCCACCCGGGCGGCTTCCAGCACCTCGCGGGGGACTTCGAGGAAGAAGGAACGCAGCATCCACACCGCGATGGGCAGGTTCATGGCCGCGTACAAGATGATCAGCGCGCCGATGCCGTCCAGCGCACCAAGGTCGCGCACGGCCAGGTAGAGGGGGATGATCGCGGCCACGACCGGGAGCATCTTGGTGGAGATGAAGAAGAACAGCGCGTTGCGCCACTTCTTCACGGGCCGGACGGACAGGGCGTAGGCCGCCGGGGCCGCCAGGATCAGCGCGAGAACCGTGGAAACGACCGAGGCCAGCGCGGAGTTGGCCAGGTACGGGCCGATGCCACTGGAGAACACCGCGCGGAACTGGGCCAGTGTCGGGGAGAAGACGAGGTGCGGCGTGCGGGTGTAGGCGGCGGACTCGGGCTTGAACGCCGTGAGTACCATCCACAGCACCGGGAAGAAGAACACGATCGCGGCCAACCACGCGCCGGTGGTCCAGGCACCGCGCCCGAGCCGACGGCGGCGCGACGGACGGTGTGTCGGAGGGGTCATCCCGCGCTCCTCTCCGTGCCGGAGAACACGGTGAACAGCAAGCGCAGGGCCACCGAGGCGACCACGATCGTGCCGGCCACGGTGACCACGCCCAACGCGGACGCCTGGCCGACGTCAAAGCCGAGGAAGGCCCGCTGATAGACGTAGTAGGGCAGGTTGGTGGTGCGCGTGCCCGGCCCGCCCTGAGTCATCATGTAGATCACGTCGAAGGTGTTCACCAGATAGATCGCGCCCAGCAGCACGCCCAGTTCGATGTAGCGGCGCAGGTGCGGCAGGGTGATCCACCGGAACGTCGTCCACGGGCCGGCGCCGTCCACCCGAGCGGCCTCCAGGACATCGGCCTCCTGGCTCTGCAGCCCGGCCAGCACGATCAGCATCATGAACGGCGTCCACTGCCACACCAGTACGGCCACCACGGACGCCATCGGGAACCGGCTGACGAAGTCGGTGGGCGGCACGCCGAACCACGACAGCACATGGCTGACGACGCCGTAGACCGGATCGAGCATCGTGGTCTTCCACAGCAGTCCCGATACCGTCGGCATGATCAGGAACGGCGAGATCAGCAGGGTGCGCGCCACGCCACGGCCCGGGAACCGGCGGTCGAGCAGCCCGGCCAGGGGCACACCGAGTGCCATGGCGAGGGCCACCGCGAGCACCGTCATCTCGATCTCGGTGAACAGGGCGCTGCGGAAGGCGTTGTCGGTGAAGACGTTCGCATAGTTGGCCAGACCGACCCAGCGCTCCGACCCGGGCCGCACCAGGTTCCAGGACTGGAACGAGTAGAACACCGTGAAGACGAAAGGCACCTGCGTGACGACGACCGTGTAGAGCAGCGCCGGCAGGAGCGGCCACCTGCGACGCCACGTCGTCGGAGCCATCGGTCCGGCCGCTGCTACGGAGCCGGCGGGCAGGGCGGCGTCACCCACCACGGTGTCCCTCCCGGTGACTCGGCTGTTGGTAGCCACGGCCGACGGTCTGCGCGTACTGCTGGGACTGGTCCAGCGCGGCCCGCACGGAATGCTGCCCGGCGATCGCGGCGTTGATCTGCTGGCTCACCCGGGTGCCCAGGTCCTGGAACTCGGGGATGTCCAGAAACTGCACGCCGGTGTACGGCACGGGCTGCACGGTCGGGTGTTCCGGGTCGGCCTGGCGGATCGCCGCCAGCGTCGGCCCGCTGAACGCCCGGGAGATCTTCCGGTACCGCGGAAGGGTGTAGGTGGACTCCCGGCTGCCCGGCGGCAGCCTGGACCAGCCCAACTTGTGCCCCACCAGCTTGATGTAGTCCCGCGAGGTGGCCCAGGCGATGAACTGCCAGGCCGCGTCCTTGTGCAGGGTGGTGGTGGGGATACCGAACGACCAGGAGTAAAGCCAGCCCGACGACGCCGTCGCCTCCACCGGGGCGGCCACATAGCCGACCTTGCCGACCACTTTGCTGCTCGCCGGATCCTCCAGCAGTCCGGCCGCCGAGGTCGCGTCGTACCACATGGCGGCGTTGCCCTGCGCGAAGTGGGTGGCACACTCGGTGAAGCCCGCGGCGGCCGCCGCGGGCTCGCCGTCCCGGCGCACCAGATCGACGTAGAAGCCCACGGCCCGTCGCACGGCCGGTGACATGAGCTGGGCGTTCCACCGCATGTCGTACCAGCGGCCGCCGAAGGTGTTGATCACCGTGTCCAGCGGGGCGAGCACCTGGCCCCAGCCGGGGGCGCCGCGCAGACAGATCCCCGCCCTGCCGTGCCGGGGGTCATGGAGCCTGTCGGCGAAATGTGCCACCTGCCGCCAGGTGGGGTGTGGCGGCATGGTCAGGTGGCGGGCGGCGAAGAGGTCCTTGCGGTACATCAGGAACGACGACTCGCCGTAAAACGGGACCGAGTAGAGGTGACCGCGGTAGGAGAGGGCCTTGCGGATCGGGCCGAGGAAGTCGGCCGGGTCGTAGCCGGGGGTTCGGTCAGCCGGCGGCTGCAGGTCGGTCAGCCAGCCGTTGCGCGCCCACATGGGCGTCTCGTAATTGCTGATCATGACGACGTCGAACTCACGGCTACCGGTGGCAACCGACTCGGTGATCTTCTGTCGCGCCTCGTTCTCCGGCAGCGTCACGTAGTGCACGCGGACGCCCGGGTGAGATCGCTCGAAGTCCGGCGTGAGGGTCTCCACGTCCTGCATCTGCGGATTGGCGACGATGGCCACGGTGACGGTCGTCCCGCCGGACGTACCGCTGATCGCTCCGAACCCGGTGCAACCGGCCGCCAGGAGGCTCATCACGAAGACGGTGGCCGCGGGTGCCGTCAGCCGCCGTGCCCGGATCAGCTGGGACATGCCGGTTCCTCCCCGGTGGTGCACGCCGACGGGACCGGTGTCAGAAGTGCGGCAGCACACCAGGATTCGTGACTCCGGCCGAATCCGGCCGCGTTGTCCGCCGACGGGCACGCGCACCGGCCGGCTGAGCAGCGACCGGTCCGAATCCGTCGGGCAGGCTGACTGCGGCTCGTGGACCGCTCGTTGCGCGATCGTCGCATGACCCCGGTTGCCGCAGGGGACGGACACGCGGCCGAGGACCGCATGTCCGTCCCCTGCCCCAGGCCCGCGGGCGCCGTACGGCGCTTCTCCGTCCACCGGTGGACCGGCAACCGGTCGCTGGGAGCTCGCAACGGACTGCCGGAGGGCATGGCGTCAGTCGCTGAGGCGTTCGCCGGTGGAGGTGGAGAAGACGTGGGTCTCGCCGGGGCGGGGGACGACGTGCAGGACGTCGCCCTTGCGCGGTATCCGGCGGCCGCCGACGCGGACCACGATGTCCTTGTGTTCACCGCCCATGTCAGCGGTGCCGTGGACGTACCCGTCCGCGCCGAGCTCCTCCACCACATTGACGGTGATCGCGACACCGGCCGGTGCGTTCTTGGCGAGCGGGGCGGCGTCGCCGTCCGCGATGTCGAAGTGCTCGGGGCGCACCCCGACGGTCACCGTGCCCTCGGCGTTGCCGGCGGCGGCAAGTGTCTCGCGGTTGACCGGCACGACGCTGTTGCCGAACTTCACCCCGCCGTCCGTGATCGCCACCTCGACCAGGTTCATGGCGGGGGAGCCGATGAATCCCGCCACGAAGAGATTGGCGGGCCGGTCGTACAGGTTGCGCGGTGAGTCCACCTGCTGGAGCAGACCGTCCTTGAGCACGGCGACCCGGTCACCCATCGTCATCGCCTCGACCTGATCGTGCGTGACATACACCGTGGTCGTCCCGAGCCGCCGCTGCAGGCTCGCAATCTGCGTACGCGTCTGGACCCGCAGCTTGGCGTCGAGGTTCGACAGCGGTTCGTCCATGAGGAAGACCTGGGGTTCGCGGACGATGGCACGGCCCATGGCCACACGCTGGCGCTGGCCTCCGGAGAGCGCCTTCGGCTTGCGGTCCAGGTACTCGGTCAGGTCGAGGATCTTCGCGGCCTCCTCGACCCGCGTGCGGATGTCCGCCTTGTTCACCCCGGCGATCTTGAGCGCGAAGCCCATGTTGTCGGCCACCGTCATGTGCGGGTACAGCGCGTAGTTCTGGAACACCATGGCGATGTCCCGGTCCTTCGGCGGCAGCTGGGTCACCTCGCGGCCCCCGATGCGGATCGCTCCGTCGTTGACGTCTTCGAGCCCGGCGAGCATCCGAAGGGAGGTGGACTTGCCGCAGCCGGACGGGCCGACGAGCACGAGGAATTCGCCGTCCGCGATGTCGAGCTCCAGCGCGTCGACGGCCGCCCGGTCGGAGCCGGGATAGTTACGGGTCGCCTTGTCGAACGTGACAGTGGCCATGGTGGTGGGTCCCTTCACCGGCAGGAACGTGCCGGACGATCCGAGTAGAAGGTGGTGCGGGCAGTGCGGGCGCATCCCGCGGTACGGGTCAGGGGGTCGCGAGCTGTCCTTGGGGCCGGAAGGCGCGCAGCTCCCGAAGCGTGGGGGGATCGGCGCCGGGGCGCGTACAGGTGAACGCGGCGACCCGAGTCGCCGCGTCAAGCATTCGGGAGGCGTCCTCGGGCTTTCCCAGCTGGGTGATCAGCGTGCCGGGGGCTTCGAGTCCGGCCAGAGACACGGCGACGTTGGCGGGGGAACCGCCGGGATGTCCGGTGCGGGGGGACGGCGCTCCGGCGGCTTGCACCAGATCCACCAGGGCCTCGCCGACGACAGTGATCATCTGTTCTCCGGGGCTGTGACCGAGGGCTCGAGGTCCGCGTCGGAGTCGGTGCGCTGCTGGACTCCGGGCGATGGCATGACGATAGATCTAGCGGCAATTTCTCGCAAGAAGTGTTAACAATGTCGAGCTCTTCTGGTAACAATGCCTTCAGTGCCCCTTCGCGTTCTGCCACCCCCGGAGCGCATGCGGCCATCCCCACCTCGTCCAGGCGCGCGCCTCCCTTCGGTCAGCAATCGCTGCTCCCGACCGCGCCCTGGAGGAACGACGTCCAGCGGTGCCTTCCCTTCCCCGTCCGGAGAGCGCCGCTGGATCCCCTCCCCAGCAGTGACGGGTACGGCGTCATCCACACCGGCCTCTTGTCTGCTGATCGCTCGCCCCACCCCTGCCTGCGCGGATCCGTACGAGTCCACCGCGGGTTCACACCGCCCCAGTCAGGCAGTGGTCCCGGCACCTTCCACCCCGGGTGCCGGGACCACATCAGCGCACCACCGTGCAGGGCCCCGCGGCTCGCGCGTCACTCAGTCCCACCTCTCAAGGCGTCACTCAGTCCCACCTCTCAAGGAGGAGCAGTGATCAGATTCAGGTCAAAGCCGTTCTGCGCGGTTGCCGTCCTCACCGGCATGACGCTGGTGGCAACCGGTTGTGCCGGCGCCGGCGGCACCGCGGCCGGCGGCGGTGGTCGCTCGATCAGCGTGCTGATGGTGAACAACCCCCAGATGGAGGACCTGCGGAAGCTCACCGCGCAGAACTTCACCCGGCAGACCGGCATACACGTCAATTTCACCGTTCTCCCGGAGAACGACCTGCGCGACAAGGCCGGCCAGGAGTTCTCCAACCAGGCCGGCCAGTACGACGTGGCAACGCTCACCAACTACGAGGTGCCCTTCTACGCCAAGAACGGCTGGCTCACCCCCCTCGACTCCCAGGTGGCAAAGGACCAGGCGTTCGACCAGGGCGACATCCTCAAGCCCATGGCCGAGTCGCTCACCGCGGCCGACGGCAAGCTCTACGCCGAGCCCTTCTACGGCGAATCGTCGTTCCTCATGTACCGCAAGGACGTCTTCGCGGCCAAGCACCTGACCATGCCCGCCCACCCGACCTGGCAGCAGGTGGCCGACCTGGCCGCCAAGGCCGACGGCGCCAAGCCGGGGATGCGCGGCATCTGTCTGCGCGGGCAGCCGGGATGGGGTGAGCTGTTCGCACCGCTGACCACGGTCGTCAACACCTTCGGCGGCACCTGGTTCACCAAGGACTGGCAGGCCCAGGTGGACTCGAAGCCATTCCAGAAGGCCACGAAGTTCTACGTCGACCTGGTGCGCAAGCACGGCGAGGCCGGCGCTTCACAGGCCGGTTTCACCGAGTGCCTCAACAACATGAGCCAGGGCAAGACCGCCATGTGGTACGACGCCACCTCCGGCGCGGGCGCTCTGGAAGACCCCAAGCAGTCCAAGGTGGCCGGAAAGGTCGGATACGTTGCCGCGCCGGTCGAGAAGACCGATAGCTCGGGCTGGCTGGCCACCTGGGCATGGAGCATCGAGAAGGCGAGCAAGCACCAGGACGACGCCTGGAAGTTCATCTCCTGGGCGTCGAGCAAGGGCTACGAGAAGCTGGCCGGGGACAAGCTCGGCTGGTCCCGCATCCCCGCCGGCAAGCGCGCCTCGACATACACGAACGTGGACTACCGCACATCCGCTTCCGCTTTCGCGGAACCGACGTTGAACGCCATCAGCACGGCAGACCCGCGCCACCCGGGTGTGCAACCCCGGCCGACCGCCGGCATCCAATTCGTCGGCATCCCGGAGTTCACCAGCCTGGGCACCCAGGTCTCACAGGGCGTCAGCTCGGCCATAGCCGGTCATACGACGGTTCCGGCTGCGCTCAACAAGGGCCAGCAGCTCACCGAACAGGTCGCCAGGAAATACCGCTGACCCAAGGGCGTCCGGCCCGGCCCGGCCCGGGCCGGGCCGGGCCGGACATCCCTCGGAACCCCTTCAGCCCCGGATGAGAGACAGACATGAGCCTGATCAACCGCGCCACCAGCACGACCGCGCGGGTGGCCGCGGGCAGCCGGTCACCCGGCCCCGAACCGCGCACCCGACTGGCCAGAACGGGCGCCTGGGCGCGGCGCGCTCCGCTGCTCCCCGCGATGATCTTCCTGGTCGTCGTCACGCAGCTGCCCTTCGTCGTGACCCTGGTGATCTCCTCGTTCAGCTGGAACTCCCTCGACCCCACGTCCCGTCACTTCACCGGGGTGTCCAACTACGCGCGGGTGTTCACCGACGGCGAGTTGCGCGCCGCGGTAGGCACGACCGTCGTCATGACCGTGTCCATCGTCGCCGTCTCCCTGGTGCTCGGCCTGGCCATCGCGCTGCTGCTCAACCGGGCATTCCTCGGCCGCGGCATCGTGCGGACCCTGTTCATCGCACCGTTCCTGCTCGTGCCGGTGGCCGCGGCACTGCTGTGGAAAGACGCCCTCTACAACCCCAACTACGGCCTGCTCAACGGGCTTCTTACCTGGGTCGGCCAGCTCTTCGGCAGTCACCACCCGGCGCAGCCGGACTGGCTCTCCACCATGCCCAAGACCGCGGTGGAGACATCCCTGATCTGGCAGTGGACGCCGTTCATGATGCTGATCCTGCTGGCCGGCCTGCAGAGCCAGCCCGCCGACGCCATCGAGGCCGCCCGGGTCGACGGCGCGAACCCCTGGCAGATCTTCCGCCACCTCACCCTGCCCCATCTGCGCCGATACCTGGAGCTGGGCACGCTGCTCGGGTCCATCTACATCGTGCAGAACTTCGACGCCGTCTTCACCATCACGTCCGGTGGACTCGGCTCCGCCAACCTGCCGTATTCGATCTACGAGACCTTCTATCAGGCGCACGAGTACGGCCAGGCATCGGCCAACGCCGTGGTCGTCCTCGTCGCCACGATCATCATCGCGACCTTCGCCCTGCGCGTGGTGTCGTCGCTGTTCCGCGAGGAGATCCAACGATGACCACCCAGCTCCACACCGGTAGCAGCGCGCCGTCGCCCACCAGGACCGCACGCCACCGCCTGCCACAGCCCCCGTCGGCCCGACGGAGAAAGGGATGGCACAAAGTCTGGGGGCTGACCGCCTGGGTCACCGGGCTCTTCTTCTTCCTCCCGGTGGCGTGGATGGTGCTCACCTCCTTCCACTCCGAGACGGACGCCGCGACCAATCCCCCGTCGATCGCGGCCCACCTGACGCTGTCCGGCTACCGGGAATTCTTCGGCAGCACCACCGGCCAGAGCCCGCTGCCCGCGCTGATCAACTCGGCGACCGCCAGTATCGGCTCCACCGCTCTCGTGCTCCTGCTGGCGGTACCGGCGGCCTACGCCCTGGCCATCAAGCCGGTACACAAGTGGCGGGATGTGCTGTTCTTCTTCCTGTCCACCAAGATGCTGCCGACGGTGGCGTGCCTGCTGCCCATTTACCTGTTCGCCAAGAACATCGGGCTGCTGGACAACATCTGGCTGCTCGTCATCCTCTACACGTCCATGAACCTGCCGATCGCCGTGTGGATGATGCGGTCCTTCCTCGCCGAGGTGCCGATCGCGATCCTGGAGGCCGCCCAGATCGACGGCGCCGGTCTGCTCACCACTCTGCGCCGCATCGTGGCACCGATAGCAGCTCCGGGCATCGCCGCGACCGCGCTCATCTGTTTCATCTTCAGCTGGAACGAGATGCTGTTCGCCCGTGTCCTCACGGGCGTGACGGCGGCCACCTCGCCCGTCTTCCTGACCGGCTTCGTCACCAGCGAAGGGCTGTTCCTCGCCCAGGTCTGCGCCGCAGCCACCCTCATCTCCCTCCCCGTGCTCGCCGCCGGCTTCGCGGCCCAGGACAAGCTCGTCCAGGGGCTGTCCCTGGGCGCTGTCAAGTGAGCGGCCGACCTCTCCGGCCCGGACCATCCAGCGCGCATGACCGGGCCCGCACCCGCCGGCCCCGACCTGCCGACCCCGCACGAAGGACGACCGTGAATCCTCTGCCCTCGCACATCCCCGCCACCATGCGCGCCGCCGTGCTCCGCGCGCCCAAGGACCTCGTCATCGAGGAGCGGCGGGTACCGGTCCCGGGACCCGGCCAGGTACTCGTCCGCGTCGAAGCGGTCGGCATCTGCGGCTCCGACGTCCACTACTACGAACACGGCCGGATAGGAGACTTCGTCGTACGCGCCCCCATGGTGCTCGGCCACGAGCCCAGCGGCACGGTCGTCGCCCGCGGACCGGGCGCCGGCTTTCACCCCGTCGGCGGACGCGTGTCCCTCGAACCCGGCATCCCGTGCGCGCGCTGCGCCCAGTGCCGGACGGGCCGCTACAACCTCTGTCCCGAGGTTTCCTTCTACGCCACGCCGCCCGTCGACGGCGCCCTGTGCGAATACGTGGCCGTGGACGAGGACTTCGCGCACCCCGTCCCCGACAGCCTGAGCGCGGATGCCGCCGCTCTGCTGGAGCCCTTGTCCGTCGGCGTATCGGCCTGCCGCAAGGCCCGCGTCTCCCCGGGGTCGCGGGTGCTGGTCACCGGTGCCGGGCCCATCGGCCTGATTGCCGCCCAGACCGCCCGCGCCTTCGGCGCCGCCGAGGTGATGGTCACAGACATCGCGCCGCACCGCCTCGACCTGGCCCGCGAGCTGGGCGCCTCGCACACCGTGGACGCCCGCACCACCCGGATCGCCGAGACCGGATTCGAGCCCGACGTACTTCTGGAGTGCTCCGGAGCCCCGGCAGCCGCGGACGAGGCGATACGCGCGGTGGGCCGCGCCGGGCAGGCCGTCCTGATCGGCATGGGCGGCGACACGATCCCGCTCCCCTTGGCACATGTGCAAAACTTCGAGATCGAGGTCACCGGCACATTCCGCTACGCCAACACCTGGCCGACGGCGGTCTCACTGGCTGCCTCCGGCGAGGTTGCACTCGACCGGCTGGTAACCCACCGTCACCGGCTGGAGGACACCGAACGAGCACTCACCGCGGGTGCCCTCGACCGGACCGCGATCAAGTCCGTCGTGCGTCCGCAGGAGAACTGACCGCCCTGTCGGCAGGGCCGGGAAGGGAGACATACGTGCCCAACAAGGCACGGTCGTCGCAGGCCACCGTCGATCAGCGACGCCAGAGCATCCTGCGCTACGTCGTCGAGCACGGCGAGAGCCGTATCGACGAACTGGCGGACCGCTTCCAGGTCAGTCTGATGACGATGCACCGCGACCTCGACGACCTGGCCGGCCGTCATCTGCTCCGCAAGAAGCGCGGCCGGGCCGTCGCTTTCCCCGCCCTGACCATGGAGACCGCCACCCGCTTCCGTGAGGGCGAAAACCTGTCGGCCAAGAAAGCCATCTGTGCGACCGCGGCAGCGTGGATCCAGCCCGGCAGCACGGTGGTGATGGACGACTCCACCACGCTGTACCCGCTGGCTGCCCACCTCGTGGGCATCGAGCAGCTCACGGTGGTCACCAACTCGGTCGGTATCGCCCAACTCCTTGGCACCGCACCGGACATGACGGTCACTCTCCTGGGCGGCCAGTACCGCGGCGAGTTCAACTCGTGCACCGGACCCGAGGTCGCCCGCGCACTGTCCCGGATCCAGGCCAACATCGCCCTGATGTCCGCCACCGCCATTCTCGAAGGGCGGCTCTACCACCCCTTGCGGGAATACGCGGACGTCAAGGAGTCCATGATCGCCTGTTCCGACCGCGCCCTGCTGCTCGCCGACCACTCCAAATTCGGCAAGACCGCCACCCACGCGTTCGGAGCGATCAGCGCCTACGAGACGGTCATCACGGACTCCGCCACTCCCGAAAGCGAGATCGCGGCCATCCGCGACCTCGGGGTACCGGTCGAGGTCGTTGACCCCACGACATGACCTGAGTGCTGCCGTCAGGTCATCGAAGCCGCCCTCAGGGGCACTGGGTGAGGGCCTTCTGGCCTGGTGTGGATTGCGACATCTGCACCGGCGACCGGAAAGGCCCTCGTGCCTCACCGTAATGCACCTCTGACCGAGACCTGACGGCTGCGTCCGGCCCGCTGCGTCGTCGAGGATGGAGGGCCGCTGTGTCGGGCGGCCGAGCGTTCCCAGGTCTCGCCGACGAAGCGGAGGGGTGCGAGGGTCAGTCGAGCTTGAGGAGGACGGCGTCGACGACGGCGCGACCGAAGGGGCTCGCGAGTTCGGCGAGACGTTCGCAGTCCGCGTCACCCAGGGCTGCGTAGGCGGGAAGGGCCAAGCGGTCGGTGCGGTCCTCGATGTGCCGGCGCAGGCGTACGCCTTCCGCGCTCAAGGAGTCGCCGTCGAGGAGACCTCGGGTGCGCAGGCGTTCCTCGGTGTCGACCCACTCCTCCTCGGGCCAGGCGCGGCTTGCCTTGAGGAAGTCGACGGGGACCTCACCGGTGGCGGCATGCAGAATCAGGGACTCCAAGCCCCCGATGCCCTCGCTCAGCAAACACGCGACATGGCCGTCACCACGGAACTCCCGGAGCAGCGTCTGGGCGTGCCACAGTCGCAGTACCGGTTCCTCCGGCCAGGGCAGCGCGGCATGCGCGGCGAACAGCGGGCGGCCCTGCGCGTGTTCGCGGGCCGCCTCGGCGGCCCTGCGGGTCAGCGCCAGGACCTCGTCCAAAGCGGGGAGTTCATGGACCCCGGCCCGTTGCAGGGCCTCGCTCGCGGCGGCGTGCCGCGCGTCCAGCACCTGCTGCGGCGTCGCCGTGTCCCAGGCCCCGTCGATCGCCTTCCGCACGAGATCAGGGTTGAAGTTGTAGAAGGTCGAGATGACCAGCTCAGAGGATGCTCGACCGAATGCGGCGCTCCGGGAGGCGAAGTACCCGGCGCGAGCGCTCAGCCCGAGGTCCGCGTACCGTCGCCTTCCCTCGGGGGCGAAATAGATCATGGCGTGAACGGGTTCGAGTCGGCGCCAGGCTGCTCGCGCTGTCTTCATGCGGTCACCTCTTCGGAGAGTCCATGGGCGGGGTATGCGCTGTGGTTCCGTACTCGCCGTGCGTTCGCAGATGTTCGAGCAGCAGGCGGTTCAGCGTCTCGGGCGCCTCCTCGGGGACCCAGTGGCTGACGCCCTGGAGGGTTTCGAACCGGTACGGTCCGTTGATCCACTGGCCGGTCTCCTGCGCCGCCGCCGGGCCGAACGCGCTGTCCTCCGTGCTCCAGACGTACAGCGTGGGCACGTCGATGACGCCGATCACGCCGTCGGGGCGGCCGGCCCGGTACCAGTTCAGCGCGGCGGTGAGAGCGCCCGGCTGGGACAGTTGCCGCACGTAGGCCTCGGCACTGGCCTGCGGGATCTTCCCGGCGTAAGCGGCGCGAAGCTCCTTGGCATCGCCTGCGAGCATGCGCTCTTCGGTCGCGGGCGTTTCACGCCAGTCGATCATGTAGCGCGATCGTTCGCGCTGGTCCTGGTCGGTGCGCAGCGTGCTGGCCAGAGCGCCGGGGTGCGGGGTTGAGACGATGGTCAGGGTACGTACGCGGCCCGGGTGGGCATCGGCGGTCCACCACGCCACGGCGCCGCCCCAGTCATGCCCCACCAGGTCGAACGCCGCCCAGCCCAGTTCCTCCGTGATCGCGACCACATCGTGGGCCAGGGCGCTGATGCGGTAGTCCTCGGGCCGTTCGGGGCGGGCCCCGGGGGAGTAGCCACGCTGGTCGGGCGCCACCACCCGGTAGCCGTGCGCGGCCAACGCCGCGATCTGCCGTTGCCACACCCGACTCGTCTGCGGGAAGCCGTGCAACAACAGCACCGGGCGGCCCTCGCGCGGGCCCGCCACGATCGCGTCGAAGACGCCCGCGGCGGTGGAGATGCTCAGCTCGGTCACGATCCACCCCTTCATACCGACTGGTTGGTCAGCCTTCAGCCGTGCAAGTGGATTGTCAAGGTCGAAGGCGCGCGGCTTCTCGCAACGGCAGCCGCGCGCCGCCTTTTTGGCCAGGCGCCGCGCCAGGCGAGCGGGTTCCGGCCCGCGGGGCGCTTGTCTGAGCCGCGCCACGAGCAAAGCCTCAAGGGCGGGCTCCCGTCACCCTCGGTGCCGCAACGTGACCCTACGCTTCCGAGCGTCCGGGAGGCAGGTTGAACCTGACGCCGAATTCAACTATAACCGGTCGAGAGGCTGGCCCCGGTCACCTCAGGGGCCGTGGCACCTCTCATTGCAAACGGAGGAGACGGCCAACGACTGCTCGCAGCGCCCCAGTTGGCGTGCGGCACTGCCTACCGGCATCGAGCCCGGCTCACGGAGCTCGCGATTCCAGCCCTGAAGCTCCCGGATGACCCGGACCGACAGAAAGCAGTGAGGCGACATGAGGGAAGCAGTCATCGTTTCGACGGCACGGACGCCGATCGGGAAGGCGTACCGCGGCGCGTTCAACGACACCCAGGCGCAGGAACTTGCCGGCCATGCGCTCTCGCACGCGGTGCAGCGCGCCGGGCTCGAAGGAGGTGAGGTCGAGGACGTGATCTTCGGCTGCGCCGCGCAGCAGGGGGCCTCCGGTTTCAACGTCGCGCGCCAGGCCACTCTCCGTGCCGGACTTCCGGACACCGTGTCGGGGATGACGATCGACCGGCAGTGCTCGTCGGGCCTGATGGCCGTCGCGACGGCGGCCAAGCAGATCGTCGCGGACGGCATGCAGGTCGCTGTCGGCGGCGGCGTCGAGTCGATCTCGCTGGTGCAGAACGATCACATGAACACCCACCGCGCGGCGGATCCCTGGCTGGTCGAGCACAAGCCGAGCATCTACCTGCCGATGTTGCAGACGGCGGAGATCGTCGCCGAACGCTACGGCGTGAGCCGGGAGCGCCAGGACGAGTTCGCGCTGGCGTCACAGCAGCGCACCGCGGCGGCGCAAGAGGCCGGGCGGTTCGACCAGGAGATCGTCGCGTTCCAGAGCGTCAAGAAGGTCCTGGACAAGCAGTCGGGGGAGACGCGGGACGAGGCCGTGACCCTGACCCGGGACGAGGGCAACCGCGCGTCGACCACCTTCGAGGGCCTGGCCGGGTTGGCGCCGGTGCTGCCGGACGGTCAGGTGACCGCGCGTTCCAGCGTGACGGCGGGCAACTCCTCGCAGTTGTCGGACGGTGCTTCGGCGTCGGTGTTGATGGAGGCGAAGGAAGCCGAGCGCCGCGGACTGGAGCCGCTGGGTGTGTACCGGGGTATGGCCGTTGCCGGTTGCGGGCCGGACGAGATGGGGATCGGTCCGGTGGTCGCCATTCCGAAACTGCTGAAGCAGCACGACCTCACCATCGACGACATCGGTCTCTGGGAACTCAACGAGGCGTTCGCTTCCCAGGCGCTGTACTGCCGCGACGAATTGAACATCGACCCGGAGCGGTTCAACGTCAATGGCGGTGGAATCTCCGTCGGCCATCCGTACGGAATGACCGGTGCCCGCTTGGTGGGGCATGCGCTGATCGAGGGCAAGCGCCGCGGCGTCAGGTATGTGGTGATCTCGATGTGCGTCGGCGGCGGAATGGGCGCGGCCGGGCTGTTCGAGGTTGCCTAACTGCGAGCCGGCGGAACGTGGTTGTCGTCAGGAATGGGCCGGTGGGAAGCCGGCCGCGAGAGGGTGTGGATACTGTGTCGAACGTGGTGGGAAAGGCCCGAACCGCGGTCCTCGTGGACTTCGGCGGCGTCATCACCTCCAGTGTGTTGCGGGCGTTCACCGAATTCGGCGCCTCGCTCGGCGGTAACCCGCGCCTGCCGCTGGACCTCCTCGGCCGGGACCAGCCATCGCGCACGCTGCTGGCCGACCACGAGTGCGGCCGAATCGACGCCGAAGCCTTCGAGCGAGGATTCGCCGAGCGTCTCCGCGCGCACGGCGCCGACGTCCCGGCTGAGGGGCTCACGGCCCGGATGCAAGCGGGACTGTCGATCGACCAGGACATGCTCGCTCTGCTCGGCGATCTTCGTGCCGCCGGCCATCCCGTTGCGCTGGTCTCCAATTCGTTCGGAACCGGAACCTACGAGGGCGTCGACCTCGCCGCCGTGGCCGATGCGGTCGTCATCTCCGCCGAGGTCGGGATCCGCAAGCCTTCCCGGCGGATTTACGCGATCGCCTGTGAACGCCTCGGCATCCTTCCGGAGGAGGCAGTCATGATCGACGATCTGCAGCAGAACCTCGACGGAGCGGCGCGGATCGGAATCGGGGGCGTGCTGCACACCGGCGCCGCCGACACCCGCCGCCAACTCGCCGAACGCTTCCGGATCACCACCTGACCGATCGGCCGATTGACCAGCCGCGGGAGAACGGTCGTGCCCTGGATCGTCACCGCCAGACCGGGCGATACGCACCTCCGGACACTTTCGCCGTCGAACGACTTGAAGTCGAGGCCGGATTCAATTCTACTGACGGGCGAGGGTGACACCCGCACGCATCACCTGCTCACATCCCCGGAGGCACCGTCCATGGCCAGTGTTTTCGATCCGGTCTGCCGCCACGCGGCCGCCACCCCCGACAACATCGCGCTGCGCGGCGGCGCGGATCAGTGGACCTACCGGCAGCTGCACGACGCGGCCGTACGGTACGCGGGCGCTGTGGCCGCCGCGGGCCTGTCCCCCGGGGACCGGGTGCTGCTCGCAGCGCCGTCGGTGCCCGAGTTCGTGGTGGCCTACCTGGGGATCCAGGCCGCGGGCTGTGTCGTGGTGCCGGTCAACACGATGTCCACCCGGGCTGAGGTCGCGTACGTCCTCGGCGACGCCGGGTGCTCGCTGGCGATCGCATGGCACGCCCTCGGTCCCGCTGTCGCGGAGGCGGCCACGACGCTCAAGGTGCCCTCCTGGACGCTGTCCCCCGGCGCGATGGTCACCGATGCCGCCCCCGCCTCCGTCGTCGACCGCGACCGCGACGAGACCGCAGCCATCCTGTACACGTCCGGCACCACAGGGCGGCCGAAGGGGGCCCAACTCACTGTCGGGAACCTGTTGTCCGCCGGGGAGATCGGCGCCGCGTGCAGCCGCGGATCGAGCGCCGACCGCACCGGCACCGGACTCCCGCTGTTCCACGTGTTCGGCCAGGCGTCGGTCATGATGGCGACCTTGACCGTGGGCGGCTCGATGTCGTTGCTGGCCCGCTTCGACCCGGCGTCGATGCTGGAGATGCTGCGCCGCGACCAACTCACCATCATGGCCGGCGTACCGACCATGTGGAACGCGATGCTGCACGCGTCAGATGAGGCGAACCCGGCGGACTTCGCCGGGCTCCGTATCGCCGTCTCCGGCGGAGCGTCACTGCCCGGGGAGATCGCCCGAGCCTTCGAGACCCGGTTCGGCTGCACCATCCTCGAAGGCTATGGGCTCACCGAGACCACCGCGTTCGGCACCTTCAACGACGTCGACCGCGGCGGCAAGACCGGGTACACGGGCCGGGCGGTTCCGCGGCTGCAGGTCCAGGTGCGTGACATCGACAGTAACGAGTGCCCGCCCGGCACTGTCGGCGAGGTTCACATCAAGGGACCCACGGTGATGAGCGGCTACTGGAACCGTCCCGCGGACACCGCCGCGGCGATCTCGTCCGACGGCTGGTTCCGGACCGGCGACCTGGGCGAAACCGATACGGACGGCGACCTGCGCATCGTCGACCGGATCAAGGACCTGATCATCCGCGGCGGCTACAACGTCTACCCCGGTGAGGTCGAGGAGGTTCTCTACGAGCATCCGGACATCATCGAGGCAGCCGTGATCGGCGTTCCCGACGACCACTACGGCGAGGAGGTCGCCGCGCTCATCGCCGCTCGGCCAGGGGCGGCGCTGGGTGCCGCTGAGGTGTCGAGCTGGGCACGAGAGCGACTGTCCGCCTACAAGGTCCCGCGCATCATCCGCTTCGTCGACGCGCTGCCCAAGGGCCCGAGCGGGAAGATCCTCAAGCGTTCCATCGACCGTACGGAGCTGACCCGCGATCCCGCACTCGGCGACGTACCCGCCCGCCGGTACTGAATTCCGGTGAGTACGCCGCGGCGAAGGGCCGGCTACAGCGGGAGTGCCGCAGCCGCACCGGACAACTGAGTGCGGTTGTCAGCGAGCCCCGCGCGCACCGTGCGCATTTATGACTCTGGCGTCGGATTCAAGTAACCTTTTGGGGATGGACATTACTGCGCCCGAGGAGAATTACAGCGAGAAGGCACCGCCGGTGGCGCCTTTCTCGCCACTGCGCGAGCCGCCGACGACGCAGCGCGGAGCGCGTACACGCGCCGCTTTGGTGAAGGCCGCGCGGACGGTGTTCGAGCGGGACGGCTACCTTGACGCCCGCCTGGCCGACATCGCCAAAGAGGCTCGCTGCGCGACGGGTTCTTTCTACACCTACTTCGCCAACAAGGAAGAGGTGCTTGCCGCCGTCCTCCTGGAGGCGCAGGAGGACATGATGCACCCCGGCATGGGCCGGGTGCAGGATACCGATGATCCGTATGCGGTACTCGAGGCGAGCAATCGCGCGTATCTCGAGGCCTACAAACGGAACGCGAAGCTGATGGGCCTGCTTGAGCAGGTCGCACAAGTGGAGCCGGAGTTCCGTGAGTTCCGAAGGCGGCGCGCGGATGCGTTCATCCGCCGCAACGCCCGTGGCATCGCCGACCTGCAGGCGCGTGGTGTCGCAGACGGTGAGGTCGATCCGATGATGGCCTCCCGTGCGCTGTCGGGCATGGTCAGCGTCATGGCCAACAACGCCTTCGTGCTCGGCGAAAGGCAAGGAGAAGGTACGCCGGTGGCCTTCGAGGAACTCGTGTCCACGGTCACCCGGCTCTGGGCGAACGCCCTGCGATTCCCCGGCCACCGCTGATCCGCAGTAGCGCCGGCCGGGGTGGAGCCTGCCGCCTACGGCCGTTCGGCGATCCTGGATCCTGACGCTCGCCTCGGCGACGGGGACCGGCCTGCGCGAGCCTTCACGCGCGATCCCTGACTCATTCACCCTGATCCGCCGGTGCCGTCTCTGGCGTGCGCGATGGCGCCCGTCAGCGGCCTCGGGGCCGGGCGCTCGCGGCCGAATGGCCATCTCTCGCGTCTGGCGAAGGCGTTGACTCGTTTTTGCTTTGCGTCGGGGCGCCTCATTACCCAACAGTTGAACTTGACGCCGGATTCAACTATACAGGTGGGGGAGTCCGCGGTCCTCGGGTCTGTGTCCCTGGACCGCACGCCCCGCCACAGAGAGGGTTCGCTGTGAACGTTGCACAAAGAGTTGCCATCGTCACCGGTGGCGGTGGCGGCATCGGCGGCGCGCTGGTCGCGCGGCTCGTTCGCGAGGGCGCCCGGGTCGTCGTCGCTGACCTCGACGCGGACACCGCGCGGGCGGTGTCGGAGAGAGTCAACGCCGACCATCCGGGCAGTACCGTCAGCGCCGAAGCGGACGTGTCGGACACCGCCCAGATCCAACGGCTGGTCGACCTGGCGGACAGCGCGTTCGGTCCGGTCGATCTCTACTTCGCGAACGCGGGCATCGGCGGAGCGACCGGCCTCGACGCGAGCGAGAAGGCCTGGGACCTGTCCATCGACGTGAACCTGCGAGCCCACATCCGTGCGGCACAACTGCTCGTGCCGCAGTGGCTCGATCGCGGCGAGGGCTACTTCGTCAGCACCGCCTCGGCGGCCGGGCTGCTCACCCAGATCGGCTCCGCCACGTACGCCGTCACCAAGCACGCGGCCGTCGGATTCGCCGAATGGCTGAGTGTCACCTATGGCGATCGCGGGGTCCATGTCAGCTGTCTGTGCCCGATGGGGGTGAACACCAGGATGCTGACCTCTGGGAAGGACTCCGGGGACGCCCTGGGGAGAGCGGCCACACAGGCCGTCACGTCCGCGGGTGACGTCCTGGAGCCGGCCGAGGTCGCCGACGCCGTGCTCGCCGCAATCGAGGACGAGCGCTTCCTGATCCTGCCGCACGAAGACGTTCTGGAGATGTACCGGCAGAAGGGCGCGGACTACGACCGGTGGCTGCGCGGGATGCGCCGGTATCAGAGCTCCCTGTTGGCGCAGGCATGACCGGCGCGCCGGGCGAGCTCGTCCTCGCCGAACACCGGGGGCCCGTGCTGGTGCTCACGTTCAACCGGCCCGCCAAGCTGAACGCCTGGACCGACGAACTCGAAGACCGCTACTTCACACTGCTCGACGCCGCCGAAGACGACCCGGGCGTACGCGCGGTCGTGGTCACCGGCGCTGGACGCGGATTCTGCGCCGGCGCCGACCTCCAGCGGCTGCAGGCGGTCGGCGAGGTGTCCGAGGCGGACAGGGCGCGGCGCCGGCCACGCGATGTGCCGCTGGCCCTGCGCAAACCGCTGATCGGTGCGGTGGGCGGGGTGGCCGCGGGCCTGGGCATGGTGGAGGCGCTCTACTGCGACATCCGCTTCGGCTCGCCCGCTGCGCGGTTCACCACGGCGTTCGCACAGCGCGGGCTGATCGCCGAGTACGGGATCTCCTGGCTGTTGCCCCGGCTGGTGGGGCACAGCCGGGCAACGGACCTGTTGCTGTCGAGTCGCATGGTGGACGCCGAGGAGGCACTCCGTATCGGACTCCTGGACCATCTGGTCCCCACCGGCAGTGTGGTCGACGCCGCTGTCGCCTACGCCGCCGATCTGGCGACGCGCTGCTCCCCGGCATCCATGGCCACCATCAAGAGCCAGCTGCAGGGCGACGCGGACGGCACCTACGCCTATTCCGTGACCCGGGCGGAAGGCGCCATGCTCCAGTCCTTCCGCGGGGCCGATTTCGTCGAAGGCGTGGCCAGTCACCTCGACAAGCGCCCACCGAGTTTTCCTTCCCTACCTGTCAGGAGTTCAGATGTCCCTGTTTGAGATGTCGGACCGCGCCAAGAAATACCAGGCGGATCTGCTCGAGTTCATGGATTCGCACATCTACCCCGCTGAGACGGTCTACGACGAGCAGATGCGCGCGTCGGGTGACCCGCACTTCCAGCCGCCGATCATCGAGGAACTCAAGGCGGAGGCGCGTCAGCGCGGACTGTGGAACCTCTTCCACCCGCACCCGGAGTGGGGCCCGGGGCTGACGAATCTCGAGTACGCGCCGCTGGCGGAAATCATGGGCCGCAGTCACCTCGCCTCCGAGGCGTGCAACTGCAACGCTCCCGACACCGGCAACATGGAGGTGCTCACGCTGTTCGGCAGCGACGAGCACAAGGAGAAGTACCTCAAGCCCCTGCTCGACGGGACGATGGCCTCGGCCTTCGCCATGACCGAGCCGCGTGTCGCCAGTTCCGACGCCACCAATATCGAGTTGCGGATGGAGCGCGACGGTGACACTTACGTGCTCAACGGGCGTAAGTGGTTCGCGTCCAATGCTCTGCACCGTAATTGCAAGGTGCTCATCGTCATGGGCAAGACGGATCCCCTCGCTGCCCCGCACCGGCAGCAGTCGATGATGGTCGTCCCGATCGACGCCCCCGGGATCACGGTGATGCGCGGGCTGCCGGTGTTCGGTTACCAGGACCGTGAGGGGCACGCCGAGATCGATTTCGCCGACGTCCGGGTGCCGGCCACGGACGTACTCAAGGGCGAGGGTGAGGGTTTCGCGATCAGCCAGGCCCGGCTCGGGCCCGGACGTATCCACCACTGCATGCGGGCGATCGGTGCGTCCGAGCGGGCGCTGGAGCTGATGTGCCGACGCGCGCAGTCCCGGGTGACGTTCGGCAGTCCGGTTGCCGACCGGGCCAACATCCAGGACTGGATCGCGGAAGCGCGTATCGACATCGAGATGATCCGCCTGCTCACGCTCAAGGCCGCGTACCTGATGGACACGGTCGGGAACAAGGAAGCGCGCACCGAGATCGCGGCCATCAAGGTGGCCGCCCCGAACATCGCGTTGAAGATCATCGACCGCGCGATCCAGGTGCACGGGGCAGCCGGAGTGACCGAGGACTTCCCGTTGGCGATGATGTACGCGCATCTGCGGACGTTGCGGCTGGCGGACGGTCCCGACGAGGTCCACAAGCGGGCCATCGCCAGACAGGAACTGCGGCAGTACCGCGACGCGGCCACCCCGGCGGCGAACGGCACGGGCATCGCCGACACCACAGGGCAGCGGTGAACTGAGATGGCAGGACTGGATCTCAACGGTCGCACCGCCGTCGTCACCGGCGCCTCGCGCGGTATCGGGCTGGCGATCGCCCAGGCCATCGCCGCCGCCGGCGGAAACGTCGTCCTCACCTCCCGGTCCCAGGAGGCGGCGGACGCCGCTGCGGCCCGGGTCGGGGGCACAGCCCTCGGCGTCGGTGCGCACGCGGTCGACGAAGACGCGGCCCGGCGCTGTGTGGAGCTGACGCTTGAGCGATTCGGCAGCCTGGACATCCTCGTCAACAACGCGGGGACCAACCCGGCCTTCGGGCCGGTCATCGACCAGGATCACGGCCGGTTCGCCAAGACCTTCGACGTGAACCTGTGGGCTCCCGTCCTGTGGACGGGCCTGGCCACCCGGGCCTGGATGGGCGAGCACGGCGGGGCGGTCGTCAATACCGCGTCGGTCGGCGGCATGGCCTTCGAGGCGAACATCGGGTTGTACAACGCGTCGAAGGCCGCGCTCATCCATCTCACCAAGCAACTGGCCCTGGAACTCTCGCCGAAGGTTCGCGTCAACGCGGTGGCACCGGGGGTGGTGCGCACGAAGCTGGCCGAGGCCCTGTGGCAGGAGCACGAGCAGGCCGTGTCGGCCTCGACGGCACTTGGGCGCATAGGGGAGCCCGCCGACATTGCCTCGGCGGTCGCCTTCCTCGTCTCGGACGCCGCGAGTTGGATCACCGGCGAGGCCATGGTGATCGACGGCGGGCAACTCCTCGGTGACGCGCTCCCGTTCAGGCAAGGAGCCGGCATCGGTGTCTAGCGCGGACATCGCCGGAATCGACGCCGGGGCGGTGAGCAGCTGGTTCAAAACCCTCGGCGTCGACTTCGCCGGGCCGCTTGTCCTCGACCGGATCGGGCTGGGCCAGTCGAACCTGACCTACCTGGTACGGGACCAGGACGACCACAGGTGGGTGCTGCGGCGCCCACCGCTGGGCCACCTCCTGGCGTCGGCGCACGACGTGGCCCGCGAGGCGCGGATTCTGACCGCGCTGGAGGGCACTGCCGTCCCGACCCCGCGGGTGCTCGGGCTGACCGATGATCCCGCCGTGACCGACGTCCCGCTGCTGCTGATGGAGTTCGTGGACGGCCAGGTCGTCGACCGGATGTCGATCGCGCAGTCATTGACGCCCGAGCGCCGCCGGGCGATCGGGATGTCGTTGCCGCGGACGCTTGCCCAGATCCACGCGGTCGATCTGGAGGCGACCGGGCTGACCGGTCTGGCCAGCCACAAGCCGTATGCACAGCGTCAGCTCAAGCGGTGGTCGGGCCAGTGGGAGAAGTCCAGGACCCGCGAGCTGCCCGCGCTCGACGACCTCACCCGGCGCCTTCTCGCGGCCGTCCCCGAGCAGCGCGAACTGACCCTCGTACACGGCGACTTCCATCTGCGCAACGTCATCACCTCCTACGACACCGGTGAGGTGACCGCGGCGCTCGACTGGGAGCTGTCGACGCTGGGGGATCCGCTGGCGGACATGGGCAGCCTGCTGGCGTACTGGCCGGAACAGGGGGAGGAGGAGACCGGGGGCGAATTCGCCGCCTCCGTCCTCGAAGGCTTCCCGGACCGTGCCGAGCTCGCTCAGGTGTACCTGACCGAAACAGGCCGGGACCCGGCGGCCCTGAAATTCTGGCACGTGCTGGGCCTGTGGAAGGTGGCCGTGATCGCCGAGGGCGTGATGCGGCGAGCGATCGACGAACCGAGGAACAGGAGCGCGACAGGCACGCCCACCGTGGAACGCGTCGATGCGCTCGTGGACACAGCACGTCGCATCGCAGACGAAGCCGGGATCTGAAGTGGGGCCCTGCGGGGCTGAGCGCTCGGGGAGAATCCGGCGACCGTCCAGTGGTGGGACGGGGCCGGTGAGGGCGCCGCCGTCGCAGATATGCGGGATCTGGAGGAGACGTACCTGCAACACGTGCACCCGTGGCCGCTGTTGCCCTGGCGCGGCACCCGGTGCCGGAATCTGGGTGAGAGGTGTCATCGGGCTGTGGCCGGTCCTGTTGCCCCAAGGATGCGGGCGGCTGTACCCGCTGTGCCTGCGAGGGCAAGACCGTGGACCGAACAACCACTGGCCGGGCCGGTTCCATGGCCGCCGACCAGGCCGTGATCAGGTTCTCGGGGCAGGGCTGGGACACGGGTGGCGGTGAGGTTCATTCGGCTGCGGCTAGCAGCCGTGCCTCGTTCTCCTTGTACAGCCGCCGGGTCTCGCGGCTGTCGGTGGCACGGCGCCGGTGGTCCAGAAGGCTGCCCAGCCAGCCCGCCAGGTAGCCGAACGGGACGGAGACCAGACCGGTGGAGCGCATGGGGAACAGGTCGAAGTCGGCGTCCGGGAAGACGGCGGACGGCGTTCCCGAAACGGCCCGGGAAAAGACCATCAGCAGCAGCGCGCAGGCCGCGCCGCCGTAGAGGGCGGCGAGCAGACCGGTGCGCGTGAACCCTCGCCAGAACAGGGAGTAAGTGAGCGCGGGTGCCACCGCCGATGCCCCTATGCAGATTGCCAGAGTGGTCAGCACGCCGATGTCCCACTCCTGGACCAGGACGGAGAGCCCGATGGCGAGGGTGCCCACGGCCACACTCGTCCACACCGCCACCGTCATCTCCGTACGCGGCTCGGCCCGTCCCCGCCGCGCCGCATGGGCGAACAGGTCGTGGGCGAGCGACGAGGCTGCGGCCAGGGTCATCCCCGCGACCGACGACAGGAGGGTGAGGAACACCATGCCCGCCATGGCCGAGTAGAGAATCGTCGCGCCCGGGGAGGCGGCATCCCCTCCGAGCGCCCGCGACAGCATGAGCACCGACGTCCTGCCTTGCGGGTCGGCCGCGGTGATGTTCTGCGATCCCACCAGCGCCGCGGCGCCCGTGCCCATGATGATCACGAGCAGACAGAACGAGGTGACCGTACCGACCGCCCACGACATGGAGCGACGCACGGCCGGCACGTCCTGCGCGGAGTACAGACGCATGGTGATGTGGGGCAGGCAGGCCACGCCGAGGACCACGGTGATCTGGAGACTGACGAAGTCGAGCCGGTTACCGGCCGAGGTGCCCAACTGAAGGCCCTGCTGGAGGAAGGCAGGGCCCGCGCCGCTCCCGTGCTGGGCGGCCCTGAGTACGTTGCCCGGGCTCCAGTCGAAGCGGTTCAGTACCAGGGCGGCGACGACGACGCTGGTGCCGAGCAGGAGTACGATCTTGATCATCTGAATGAGCGCGGTGCCTCTCATACCGCCGATCGCCGCGTAAATGATCATTAGGCTGCCGACGATGACGATGCAGGCCGTCTTGGCGCCTGCCATGTGCGGGATGCCCAGGATGAAGGTGAGCAGCGACCCGGCCCCGGAGAGCTGGACGACCAGGAAGGGAAGGGTCGCCGAAAGCGTCACCACGCAGGAGGCGACACGGACGGCCCGCCCGGGCATGTTGCGGGCCAGGACGTCGCCCATGGTGAACTCGCCGGCGTTGCGCAGGGGTTCGGCCAGCAGGAACATCAGCAGCACCAGCGACATGGCGGTGCTGACCGCCAGCACGTAGCCGTCGTATCCCGCGAGCGCGATGATCCCGGTGGTGCTCAGCACCGTGGCAGCGGAAATGTAGTCACCCGCGATCGCCAGGCCGTTCTTGAGCGGCGTGAGCGAGAGGTAGCCGGTATAGAAGTTCGTCAGGTCGTCGCGATCCGGTCCCGCCATCACGCACATCAACAACGTGAAAGTGACCAGTGCGGTGAACAGAGCCAGGACGGTGACCTGCGTCCCCGAGCTGAAGTCGTTCATTTCGCCACCCCGGCGCCCCCAGCCGCCCGGGCGGCCCGCTTCCTGACCGCCTGCGCCAACGGGTCCACGGAGCGTCGTGCGCTGCGGCCGTACCAGAGGACCGCCGCGAAGGTGACGACGAGTTGGAGGACCCCCAGGGCCATGCCCAGGCTCAGCTCTCCGGCGATCTTGGCCCCCATCAGGTCCGGCACATAGCAGGACAGCACCACGTACGCCACGAAGGAGCCGAGCGCGGTGAGCGTGGAGACCCGACGGAGCAGGCGGTAGGCCGAGCGGAGGGCGGCGAGGTCGGCACTGCGCCGAGGGGGCGCGTGGACGTACGGCTCGTGCCGAGGGGCTTGCCCGTACGAGTCGTACGGAGCGGCGCCGTATCCGTACGACTGGGGCTCGGTGTGCGGCAGCGGCCATGCCGTTGGTGCTGGTGGCGGGTACCGGTCGTCATCCGCGTATGTCATCGCCTGGCCTTCCATCACGGCTCGAATCCGTGGAGGTGAACTGGGAGGGGTTCCGGCGGCGCACGATACCGACTGGTCGGAACGCCCGTAAGTCCGTTGGGCGTTACGGTTCGGGCTCGATGCGGCTCCCCCGGGCAAATCGGCCGACGGGGTACGGATCAAATCGGTGGCCTTGCGGGACGGCTGGTGAACTCCGAACGCCTCCCGGGCAGTTGCTACGACAACGGGCACGGGCCGCGGCCACGGCGATCCACCAGGACACCCGGCCGGCGGCCCCGCGGCCCCCTCACTACTCCAGTACGAGCAGCTGTGCCTCCTCCGGTGACCATCCGACCGTCACCTCGGTGTCGAGGTCGCCGGTCGCGCCCGAGCCCGTGCCGAGTTCGCGCATGACCACGTCCTGGCCGCCCACGTGCAGTCGGTGACGGATCGTGGCGCCGAGGCCGGTGGACGACAGCAGCCGGCCGGAGCGGTTCTGGTTGACGGCCTGGCTGCTGGGCCTTGACGGCTCCGATCCGGGCGGCGCGGCACGCGAATGGCCTTGGGGTTCCATTCCGTGAGCGCTACCAGAATCGACGTGGTAACGATAAAAATCGACACCGTGTAGACTTTTTCTGAAGAGGGCGACCCGGCTCCTCGCGAGACCTCTCTGGAGGAACAATGGAGAAGCGGAACTGGCTCATCACCGGCGTCAGCACGGGCCTGGGGCGCGCTTTCGCCCAAGCCGCCCTGGCCGCCGGGCACACCGTCATCGGCACCGTCCGCTCCGAGAAGGACCTGCGGGCCTTCGAAGAGCTCAGGCCCGGGCACGCTCACGGCCGTCTCCTGGATGTGACGGACGGTGACGCCGGCTCCGGCGCGGTCGCGGAGGTCGAGCGGAGCGTCGGCCCGCTGGACGTCGTCGTCGCCAACGTCGGCTACGGCCTGGAGGGCACCTTCGAGGAAACCCCGCTGGCCGAGTGCGACGGCAGTTTGAGGTGAACGTGTTCGGAGCGGTGGCCACCCTGCAGGCGGCGCTGCCTCACATGCGCCGCCGCCGCCGCGGACACCTGATGGCCGTCACCTCCATGGGCGGGCTCATGGCCGTGCCCGGCATGTCCGCCTACTGCGGCAGCAAGTTCGCGCTGGAAGGCATCCTTGAGGCGCTGGGCAAGGAGGTCGCGCAGTTCGGGATCCATGTGACGGCGATCGAGCCCGGCTCCTTCCGCACCGACTGGGCCGGACGGTCCATGACACGCACCGCGCAGTCCATCGACGACTACGACGAGCTGTTCACCCCCATCCGCGAAGCGCGGCAGAAGGCAAGCGGGAACCAACTGGGCAACCCGGCCAAGGCCGGGGAAGCCGTCGTGCACATCACGACGGTGGATCAGCCGCCTGCCCACCTCGTCCTGGGCTCGGACGCGCTGCGGCTGGTCACCGCCGCCCGCACGGCCGTGGACGAGGACATCCGCGCGTGGGAGACACTCTCGCGTACGACCGACTTCGCCGAGGGCGCTCAGCTCTGATGCCCGGCCACCATTCCGCGCGCGGCCGTCGCACCACCGAGCGCAAGGGGGATGTCCGGGAGCGGGCCATCCTCGACACCTGCGAAGCCCTGCTGGCGCACAGGGGCTACGACGCCATGACCGTCGGCGACATCGCCCAGGGCGCCGGCATCACACGCGGCGCCCTGTACTTCTACTTCGGCTCCAAGCAAGAAGTGGTCACGGCACTCGTGTCCCGGACCGTCGAGCACCTGTGGGAACGGTCCCGGGTCACCGCGCAGACCGACGAGCCACGCCAGGCCATCGCAGCAGCCATGCAGCGCACGGTCGAGCTGTGGAACGAACACGGCCCGGTCATGCGCACGGCGATCGACCTGTCGTTGACCGTGCCGGAGATCGGTGAACTGTGGAAGCACACGGCTGACCTGTTCATCGCGGCCATCACCGCCGTCCTGGAACGCGCCGGCATCCAGGCCGGCGCTGCACCGGACGAGGCCTCGGCGATGGCACGCGCCCTGTGCTGGATGATCGAGCGGACCTTCTACCACGCCTCACAGGAATCCCGCGAGAAGCTCCAAGAGGCGTCGGCGACATGCGAACACATCTGGCTGACCAGCGCCGGCCTGATCACGTGAGGTATCTGCCATGGACGCGGTGAGGCGCGGAACCATGAAGTCCGGGTCGAGCCTTGCCCCCGTGAAGTGGACACCTGTTCGCGTCGTTATGCGGCGAGGGTGCTGGTGACCAGATGCTGTTCGTAGGCGATCGGAGCCCCCAGCTGCCGTAGGAGAGGTCCTTGTTCGCGGAGTTCCAGTTCTCCACGACCTGCAGGCTCTCGTGGATCTCCTGGCGCAGTTCGACGTCGGCGAGGTAGTCACAGATGAAGGCTGTACGAACCGCGCGCCCCAGCTCCTCGATCGCCTGGTAGGTGAGGTGCTTGGGGCCGCCGCAGGTGAAGCGGCGCAGGACCTGCTCGGCCTCGGCTGTTGGTGCCCGGCCCGAACAGCAGCAGCAGCCGGCGCCGCAGCACGTCCTTGGACAGGTTCTCCCTCGTTGCCACCGAGGTGAACTCGGAGATGAAGTCGGTGCCGAACTCGGCGTACTTCAGGATGTCCAGCAGGTCGATGGTGCCCCAGCGTCGCTCGATCTCGCCCTTGATGGCGACCAAGGACTCCGGTTCCTCCTGCTTGCCGCGCGGCGAGACCCTGATCCACGTGCTGCGGCAAAACTGCGCCTCGAAGTCACTGATCGCCTTGCCGACCGACCGCTTCACCTGCCCCGGGCCGGCGGCTCGATGCAGTGGTTCCGGCAGCGGGCCACCACCGCGGCCGCCAGCCGGTCCCGCGACAGCTCCACCGGGCACAGCTCAGCAGCCAGCCACCAGGCCAGCCGTTCCTGGTCCTCCTCGGCTCAGACCACCGGCAGGGCGGGCCGGGCCAGGCCAGTCCACTGTCGTCACCGGTGGTGTTCGTGACGGCGCCGGCAGTCGACGCACATCTCAGTGCGGACAGAGCCACCGTCCGCTCCTTGCTGATCGGAGCACCGCGCACGACGCAGATGCCGAAGGTCCCGTCTTCAGTCGGCGCAGCGCACCGAGTGTTTGCTGCGGTCCGCCGCGGGCCACTTGGGCCCGGTCCTGTTGCTGGTCAATCGATGCCCTCTGGTCGGCCTCGGCGGCGTCGAGATTAGTCGGCGCGTAGCTCGGCCGCCACCGCCTCAGCGGCGATGCGGACGAGGTCTCCGCAACGATGGCACGCCACGAGATCCTGCCTCTGCCCGTCATCGACGGCCACCGCTTGGTCGGCATGGTGGACTGGCCGACATCGCCCGCGCCCTGCCCGACCCCAGGTCGACCAGCTCCTTGAAGCCCTCTCCACAGGCTGAACCGACGCGACAGCAGACCGTCTGGAGCCCTGCGGGCTTGCCAGGTGGCGGGAGTTCTCCTTCGGGCATGGACTAGAGATGTGCTCCCGGCGCCGCGTAGGAGTGCCAGTGCCCCAGAGCGCCGGGTGCGCCCATCCACCAGAATCCGGCGGCCGGGTGGCCGTGCCGAGCGGTCCGCCCGCCGGGCCGGAGGGGTGGACCGCGTCGTTGTCGTCGGTCCGTGATCGCGTCCAGTAGCGTTTCGCGTTCAGGCTGATCCTGCCTGGTGCAAGGCTCCTCCTGGCCCCGACGCCTTGGGCGAGGCCACCCCCACATCCAAGGGGCGCTGGGGTGGTCTTCACACCTCACGGGCGCTGTGCATCGCAGGAGCGGGATGTGACAGTTGCTGGGCAGTACTGCATCTGCGAGGAGCGCAGCCATGAGACGTCCACGCACTGGGACCGAACCGGTAACGGCCCGTAGCCCCTTGCGGCTGCGGCTCATCCTGGCTTCCGCCGCGGTGGTGATCTTCGTCGCGGCAGCCGTGGGCCTCGCGATGGGAGTGCGCTCCGCCGGACCACACGATTCCCCCAGTCCCACCGTGCTGTTGGTGCTGGCGGTGGTGTGTGGCGTGCTCGCCATCGCCGCGGTGCTGGATCTCGTGGTCGTCATCCGACGCCTGCGAAGCGAGAGGACCACGGGCCCGTAGGGCCTGTGCCGCTCGTGCCGGCCTGGCCTCGTGCTCCGTCCTGCGTTGCGGGGCAAGGGCTCAGGAGCCTGTGGTGGTGGAACCGGTTCGGGAGAGGGCGGTGGCGTCGGGACCGGGACCGGGACCGGGACCGGGACCGGGGCCGGCTCAGGGCGGGCTGGGAGGCGGTCCGGGCGTGGCAGATCCCTGGCCCGCCCACCGGGCAGCCGGGCGGCCAGGGGAACGGTGTCCGCTCCGGCGATCTCTTGCAGCCCGTGCAGGAACTTGGTGAGGCCTCGATCGCGCTGTACTGCCGGGTCCACTCCAGCCTCGGTGCGGCCTCGTGTGGAGTCCGGCAACGGCAACCGCAGGACCGCGTCGAAGAGTTGCGGAGGGGCCGGCACGAGATGGAGGTGCCCACGTCGCGGCGAGCGCATTTCGTAGCGGCAGCGGGAGCCACACGGCGCGCGCGTTACTGGCTTCCGGGTAGGTCGGGCAAGCGCAAGCCCGGCTGGACGGGGGTACCAGCCGGGCAGTTTGGGGGCGTCCGCGCGTCGATGTGCGGCTGATCTATCAGTGGTGTCCGTGAGCGGAGCTTGAGGCACCGCCGAGCAGCCGGGCCACGGCTCGGAATGGCAGGGTGACGACGGTGGCGATGGCCCCGCCGATGGACCGAAGAACATCTGCGATTGCCCTCAACACGGTGAACCTCCGTACTTTTCCAGCACAGTGCGCCGGATCGGACTTGCCGCTGCACGGCCGATCACTGGTCAGGTGCCCGCTGACCGGCCGAGGAAACAGAGTCGGTGATGGAACAGAACGCCATCCGGCCAGACGGAGCAGTCTCCGCACAGGCTCCCGGAGCGAAAGCTCCAGCCCGACGCCGCCGCGTAGAAGCCCTGAGAGGCCTGCAGGTCGCGGGTCAACCGGTTCACTCGCATAGACCCAGGCGCGGGAGCGGCGGCGGGAGGCGGCATCTGGACCGGCGTCGCCCTCGTCGAGCGGGGTAGCCCTGCCGCAGCATGCGCCGCGCCCGGCTCCGCTACTCCGTGAGGCTCACGACGGTGTCGAGGCCGGCATGCCGCAGGGTGCGCTGAACGGCGCGGCGGGCCCCGCGGGTGGTGACGGAGACAGTTTCCGGCGCTCGTGTGACCGCGCGGAGCAGGGCGTAGGCGCACGCGAGGCCGATGCGCTCAAGGCCGCTCATGTCCCATACCCAGGTGCCTGCCTGCCGCAGGTTCCGGTCGTTGAGGAGCTCTTCGAGCTCCGGCAGAGCGTGCGCGTCCAGGACACCGGAGAATGTCAGGACAGCAAGCTGCTCGTCAGCCTGGGTAAGCGCTACGGGTGCGCGCTCCGGCTGGGCGGGCTGAGGGGGCATGGCTGCCACGGCGACCTCTTTGCAACACGTCGCGAACGTGCCTCCATATTCTCAACATTCTCGACGGACGCTGCGGGGTAGCCCGCTGGTTGACCGTGGCTCGTGCCATGCGGGGTCAGTCCGCGGGGTGGGCGGGGTCCTTCATCACCCAGGTACCGCCGGGGCAGTCTTCCGGCAGGGGAGGGAAGGTGTGGTTCTTGACGTTGGTGCTGGTGTTCCACCGGTGGGACTGTCCGCAGTCGCACTCGTAGATGCCGCTCTGGGGGACGGTTTCGCCCGGGTGGAAGGTCTGCGCTGGTTCGCTCATGTTTCCTGTCTATGGCTGGCAGCCTGGCCCCGCGACCGGAGACATGCGCAGGAGGGATGCATGCAGCTTCGGCGATCGCGGGCCGTGCCGAAGTCAGTCCTCTCGGCGAGTGGCGGGCGGCCTGGGTGCAGACCCCCTCTATCTGGCAGCTGTCTCTGGTCGCCACGCCCATTCGTCCGCTAGAGGGGCAATTGGGTCCCTAGCGGTGTTAGGCCCCCACGAGTTCGGGAACCCGTGGTGCGAGAGCCGGACGTGCCGGCTGCAGAGCGAGAGGCGGCATGCCATGGGGCATGGCGGCGATGTGATCGCGGAGCTGACCACCGACCACCGGGAAGTCGATGACCTCTTCAAACAGTTCGAGGATGCTCCCCCCGGCAGTAAGGATCGCAGGCGTCTGGTGGATGCGTTGACGATCGAGCTGGTGCGGCACTCCGTCGCCGAGGAGGAGTACCTCTACCCGGCGGTGCGGGAGCACCTGGAGGAGGGCGACACGCTGGCGGACAAGGAGCTCGCCGACCACGCGCGCGTCGAGCAGCTCCTTGACGACCTCCAGCAGCGCGAGGCCGATGATCTCGACTTCGACCGGTTGGTGCTGAAGCTGCGCACCGAGGTGACCGCGCACGTCGATGACGAGGAGAACCACCTCTTCACCCAGCTGCGCACCCACGTGCATCCCTACGTCCTCGAAGAGCTGGGCAACAAGATCCGGCAGGCGAAGAAGACCGCTCCCACTCGTCCGCATCCCGGCGCCCCGAGTACGCCGCCGGCCAACAAGCTGCTCGCCCCGGGCCTTGGGATGGTGGACCGGGTGCGCGATTACGTCTCCGGCCGCGGCAAGTAAACGCCGTCTCCTTCCCCTACACAACGAAAGTTCACGGGCACCGCCTGGTCGGCATGGTGGCACTGGCTGACGTCGCCCGCGCCCTGCCCAACCCGCAGGTCGGTGACCTCCTCGAAGCCCTCTCCACCGACTGACGACACCGACGCTGCCCGGGTGGCGACGTCGGCCCGCCGGACGTGGACTGGTATTGCCCGCGGCAGAGTCGCCGGGAAGGCAGAGACGGGAGATGCGGGCGGGCTCGTGCGGGCCACCGCCGCCTGGGCCCCACGCAGCGACGACCAGGTCGATCCCGGCGGTCCTCTTCGGCAGTCTGGCTCAGGCGTCGGCGAGGAGTCCCGCCCGCAGAGTGGCGCATGCACGGGCGAGGAGGCGGGAGACGTGCATCTGGGACAGTCCCAGCTTCTTGCCGATCTCGGACTGGGTCATCTCCGCCCCGAAACGGAGCTCAAGGAGAGTGCGCTCACGCTCATCGAGCTGAGCCACGTGCGGCTTGAGAGCCTGGAGATCCTCGGCCAGCGCGAGCGCGGGGTCCTCGTTGCCGATCAGGTCGGCGATGAATCCGGTCCGCTGCTGGCTGCCACCGGCTTCGATGGGCCGGTCGATGGAATCGGCGTCATAGCCGTTGCAGGCGACCAGGCCCTCGATGACCTCGTCCTCCGCCAGCTCCAGCTGGGCCGCGTAGTCGGCTATGGAGGGCTCGGGAATGCCGCGTCCCTCCAGCTCCTCGCGGGCGCGCGCAAGGTCCACGCGCAGCTCCTGCAGCCGGCGCGGGACGTGCACGGACCAGGTCGTGTCGCGAAAGAACCGCTTGATCTCCCCGGTGATGTAAGGAATCGAGAAAGTGGTGAACTCGTTCTCCCGCGATATGTCGAAGCGGTCGATGGCCTTGATCAGACCGATCGTGCCGACCTGCACGACGTCTTCCATCTCCTGCCCGCGGCTGCGGAAGCGGCGCGCGACGTAGCGCACCAGTGACAGGTTCATCTCGATGAGCGTGTTGCGCGTGTACTGGTACTCCGCCGTGCCTTCCTCAAGGGTCGCCAACCGCTCGAAGAACAGCTTCGACAGGCGACGCGCATCCGGCGGGGCCATACGCTGAGCCTTGTCCACCAAGGGCAAAGAAGGCGGTGCAGACTCAGGCGCTACTTGCCTTTCCGAGCGGGTCACGGATGTGTGGATCTGCGTCGCTGGCGTCGCCATGGCTGGCTGCTCCTCTCTGTTTCCTGTCACCGCGTCGCTCCGTCACCTACCCGCCGGCCCCAGGTAAAACATCTTCCATGGGGAAACTGTTTCCGCAGGGCAACTGAGACGGCACATGCCTGCGGCGCGCCCCCGTCGCGGCCGATGAGCCCCAACAGGCCTTGATCGAGCTGCTCTTGTAGCGCACGCAGACAGGCCATCGGGCAACTGGGCTCCCTACCGCGGAGGCCCGCCCGGATCGTTGCCCGGCGCACCACCACCCACGCGCAAGACAAAGCCTGCGCACCGGCACCGTCGCAGCGCTGAATCGCACCCGCACCCCACAGGGAGCTCCTCCTCGTCAAGGTTCAGCTGCTTACGCAAGATCCGTGCGATCTTGCCCGCCCACGGCTCCTCGACGAACGAATGCTCGCGGTACGGCTGGTGAAGTTACCGGGGTACTCGCGGCCGAAAGCCCGGGGGTGCAGTCGAGGGCGTGTGGCCGAGCGGAAGAGACAGACTGCGTCCGCGCGGCCTTTTCTTCGGCATCGCCCGGGCACCCGTGGGGCGACCGCTACCGCCGCCCCGACGTGCTGCTCAACGCTTCCCTCGGACACGCAAATGGCGGACTGTCCTTGCGTACGACGGGCACCGGGCGGCGGACATAGGGACGATCGATGTGGTGCGGGTGGTCGAGCCGCGCGCTTCGAGCCGTATTCCAATGAGGGAAGAGGACATGGCCGGTAAGAATTCAGGAAAAGCCGCCGCGAAACAGGGCGATGTCGACGAGGCGATTCCCGGCAAGCCGACGCCGAAGCCGCCGACGGTGGAGGAGCCCACCGAGGTGCACGGCCCACTCCCTCCCAAGCCGGACCAGGACGCGCCGCAGACCGTCAGCGCCACCGGCCAGGCGACCGGTGCGGACCGGGCCAGGATGGCCCAGGGCGGCTCCTTCCTGACCACCGCCCAGGGCAACCGTCTCCACGACACCAACCACTCCCTCAAGGCGGGCCCCCGCGGGCCGGTGCTGCTGCAGGACCACCACCTGCGGGAGAAGATCACTCACTTCGACCACGAGCGGATCCCCGAGCGGGTCGTCCACGCCCGTGGCGCGGCCGCGCACGGCGTCTTCCGCGCCTATGGCACCGCCGCGAAGACCACCAAGGCGGCGTTCCTGGCGGCGGACGTCGAGACGCCGGTGTTCGTGCGCTTCTCCACGGTTCTGGGATCGAGGGGGTCCGCCGACACCGTCCGCGACACCCGCGGCTTCGCCACGAAGTTCTACACGGCCGAGGGCACCTTCGACCTGGTCGGCAACAACATCCCGGTGTTCTTCATCCAGGACGCCATCAAGTTCCCGGACGTCATCCACGCCGGCAAGCCCCACCCCGACCGGGAGATTCCGCAGGCCCAGAGCGCCCACGACACCTTCTGGGACTTCGTCACCCTGCACACCGAGGCGACCCACCACACACTGTGGAACATGTCCGACCGCGGTATCCCGCGCTCGTTCCGGATGATGGAGGGCTTCGGCGTCCACACCTTCCGACTGGTCAACGCCGAGGGCGGCACCACCCTGGTGAAGTTCCACTGGAAGCCACGGCTGGGCGTCCACTCCCTGGTCTGGGAGGAAGCCCAGATCACCAACGGCATGGACCCCGACTTCCACCGCCGCGACCTGGCCGACGCCATCGAAGCCGGCGCGTTCCCGCAGTGGGAGCTGGCCGTCCAGACCTTCCCCGACAACCCCGAGCAGACCTTCGAAGGCATCGACCTGCTCGACCCGACCAACATCGTTCCCGAGGAGCTGGCACCCGTCCAGCCGATCGGACTGCTCACCCTCAACGCGAACCCGACGAACTTCTTCGCCGAGACGGAGCAGGTCGCCTTCCACCCGGGCCACCTCGTGCCCGGCATCGACGTCACCGACGACCCGCTGCTGGCCGGCCGGCTGTTCTCCTACCTCGACACCCAGATCACCCGGCTCGCCGGCCCCAACTTCGCCCAGATCCCAATCAACCGCACCCACGCCCCCGTCAACGACATGCTGCGCGACGGCTTCCACCAGGACGCGGTGCATACCGGGGTGGCGCCCTACCGGCCCAATTCCCTCGACGGCGGCTGCCCGTTCCTTGCCGGAGCGGACACCGGCGCTTACATCGAGGTACCGGTGGAAATCCCGGCCTCGAAGAAGGTCCGGGAGGCACCCGCGAGTTTCGACGACCACTTCAGCCAGCCCCGCCGCTTCTGGCTCAGCATGACCCCGGTCGAACGCGAGCACATCATCGGCGCGTACACCTTCGAGCTCAACAAGTGCTACGAGCAGGCCATCAAGGAGCGGGCCCTGCGGGTCCTCGCCAACATCGACCCCGAACTCTGCGAACGCGTCGCCGCGGGACTCGGACTCCCGGCCCCCGAGGCCGACCGCCCCCTCGCCGCCGTCGATCCCAGCCCGGCGCTGTCCCAGATCGGCCAGACCTGGCCGCTGGACGGTCGCATCATCGGCATCGTCGCGGACGAGAATGGTGACCTCGACGGCGTGCGCACGCTCCGTTCGGCCGTGCTCGATGCCGACATGGTCCCCCTTGTGATCGCCCCGGCCGGCGGCAAGCTCGACAGCGAGGGCCATCCGATCACCGTGCAGCGCACCTTCGCCACAGCCCGCTCCATCGAATTCGACGCCCTCGTGCTTGCCGGAACCCCTGGGTCTGGCAAGGACGCCTACGGCGCGCGTGACGCCAAGGCCGGTGACCCCGCCGCGGCGGGCCGGACCGAGACCGACCCCCGGGTTCTGCTGATGCTGTCCGAGGCATACCGCCACGGCAAGGCACTCGGCGGCTGGGCCGGCGCCGAGGAGGTTTTCCAAGCCGCCGGCGTGCCGACTGCCGCCCCCGGCGTGGCCCTCGGAAGCGACGGCACCGGCACCCTGAATCAGATCACCCAGCTTCTCGGCCGGCACCGCGTGTGGGAGCGGTTCTCCGCGCATGCCTAGGCTTGGCGTATTTTTCGGTTCGCACAGCTCAAGGCCGCAACACTGCTTGAGAGGGGCCCGGCAATCGTTGGAAACCATCCGCGCTACCGGGCCGACCTGGACCAGTTCGGGACCTTGCTCGACGGGTTCACCATCTGCGCCGCGCACATCCACGTGCACATGCCCGACCGGGGGGAGGCAGGCCAGGGGGTCGATGCACTGACGGGCCGGGTCCTGCCCTGCGCCGTGCAGGCCGCCCGGCTCGTCGAACATGTCCGTCCCGCCCTGGAGGAGCACGGGGATCTCGACCGGGCGATGGGGTTCCTGCGCCGGCTCGGCGAGCGGGGCTGCGGCGCTCAGCGTCAGCGGACCGCATGGCGCCGTCGTGCACGCCTGGCGGACGTGGTGGACGACCTCAAGCTGCTGACGCCTGGCCGACGAGGAGAGCCATCGGGGGGGCGCCCGTCGGGAGTCACCGTCAGGCCGGCGCGAGCGTGGTGACCAGCACGTCCCGGTGCGCGGGCCGGGACGGATCCAGCGGACGGATGGGTGACACGCCGTGCAAGGTGTGGCGATCGTCCGACAGGAGCAGACTCGCGGGTTCGTCCAGAGTGGCCGAGCGCAGTGCGGGCCCGTCCGGAGCGAAGACGGTGCTCCGGCCCCCGGTCGCATTGTTGCGGTCGACCAGCAACGAGGAGACCAGCGTCACTCCGTCGCGGTGTCGGCCCTCCGGAGTCGGCCGCCCTTCACCGTCGGCCGTGGCGACGACCCGGAACGGATGCACCTTCGCGATCCAGCATGCGGCGGAGTCCAGCGCGCCCGCGACATGCCCGAGCAGCGTCACGACCGAGCGCAGGAGCGGCTCCGCCACAAAGGCGTCGGTCAGCGGATCGAAGTGACGGTCGACGTCCACGTAGAGAGGGTTGCTCCGCTCCGGCTGCACGAACGGGGTGTCCGGCAACTGGGTCAGCTCACCGGTGGAGGGGGTGAGCGAGAACTTTCCGTAGCGGCGCAGCCGGCAGGTGCCGCGTTCGGAGGCGTACCGGTCCTGGGAAAGATCCTCCCAGTGCTTGGCGAAGCGCGCCCACTCCTCCTCTCCGGTGCCGAAGTGTGCTTTCACGGTGGCTGCGGGCATGAGGTGGACGCCGGTCGAGGCCAAGGACTCGCGCGCCGCCGCCACGGCGGGCGGAGGCTCCTGGAAGACCGTGGTCTCCGCCGGATCCCAGAGGCTCTCAGTGATCTCGTCCATCACACCCTCCTGAAGTCCCCTCGGGTCCTATTGATGAGACGCGGCTCTCAGGTCTCGCTCCGTGCGGGCCGGCGGGCGCGGACGCGCGGCAACGGTGCCGGCAGTGCGGTGCGGTTTTCCCGCCAGACGGCAAGTAGATATGCGGCAAGTCGGCCCTCGAGAAGTGTGGTGGCACCGATTCCGAAGGCGACATCGGGCTCCAGGTCCGGCTCGTCCTCCAGCAGACCGTCGACCACTTCTGTGCGCACGACCTGTTCATGGACGGCGTCGGCTACGACGTGCTCGTCGTAGAACCTCTCCGCAGCGGGGCCGGCACCTGTGCGACGCATGGCTTCCGCGAGACGTCGTGAGCCTGGCGACGAGGTCACCTCGACCGTGGCGAAGTGGCCGATCAGCGCCCCGCGCAGGGACCGATGCAGCCCCAGCAGAGACATGAGATTGACGAGGGCGAGGGTTTCGGCGGGTGCCAGGTCGAGGTAGTGCCCGTACGCGGTCTCCAGGGCGAGGTCTGCCATGAGGTCGGCGAAGAGCTGGGCGTGGATGTCCTCGGCGCGTCCGGCGCCGAACTCATCGAATTCGATGGCGGCCATCCCGGCCTTGGCGCGGCCCCGCAGTCGGGGCAGGACCCAGGCATGCGGGTCCGCTTCCTTGAGGTGGTACAGCGAGCGGAGGGCCGCGTATTCCCTCAGCTGCCACAGCCGGCCTTCGCGCTTCAAGTAGTGGCTGACGCTGCTGTCGTCGGCGGCGGGCTCGGTCAGGAGGTCCGCCATCGCCTCCTGCGCGCCGCGCGCCGGGACGTCGGCACGCAGCGCCCCGAGGAACGCCTCCTCCAGGTGTTGTCGCGCCGACAGCGGTGCAGGAGCCCATTCGCGGTCGTCGTCCACGCCGTCGAAGCCCTGATAGTGCAGTTCATACAGCACGTACAGGGCGAGCTGGAGATCTGCCCCGTACGGGCCCTCGCGCTGGACCTCTTCGCGCGTGGGCAAGGGCCCCTTGCCGGTGTGGAGCCACGAGATCACCGTGTCGGACAGGTAGCCGCGCGCTCGCGGAAGTTGCGGTCTGGCGGGCCGGGCGGCTTCGAGGCCAGCCTTCATCTCCGGTCTCCTTCGCCTGTCCGGCCCGGTGCCGGGCAGCCGGCACCGTCGGCGGGGTCTGACCTGGGCTTCGAACGATTGCGGTGGCTGGTGTCGCACCAGGGGTAGCTGCGGCTGCGCCGGCACATGCAGATCGCGACGGTGAAGCGTCGGGAGGCGGCTACCGCACCGTCGTCACCGACCACTTCCACCGGCCCCTCCACCAGGAGGGGGCCGTTTCGGACGAGGGTGATGCGGCGTGGCCGCTCAGGGGTTCTCGGCACGGATGATCACCAATTCCTCTGTGTCCTGGGCTTCGTCCAGCAGGCCTTGGCATCGCAGCCAGGCCAGCCGGGAGCGCAGGACCGGGCCGAACGGTATGACCGCGCGGTCACTGACCGTCGCCCGCAGCCCCGCGGATGTCAGCCGCTCCAAGGTGTCCTCGGTGCCGCACAGACCGGAATGGACCATGAGGAGCACGCCCCCGGGCCGGAGCGCGCGCGGCGCGGCGTCGCAGATCCGGTCGACGAGCAGCCGCCCGTCACGTCCCCCGTCCCAGGCTCGCGCCGGTCCCCGGGGCATCTTGCTGCCGGGTACGGGTACGTAAGGCGGATTACTGACGAGTACGTCGAAGGAACGGCCGCCGACAGCTGCGGCCAGATCGCAGCGACGCACGGTGACGCGCTGCCGGGAGAGCCAGGCATTGATCCTCGTGGACAGCACTGCCTGCCACGATATGTCGACGGCGGTGACCAGAGCGCCACATCGCGCCGCTCCCAACGCGAGGGCCCCACTGCCCGAACCGACATCCAGGAGCTCGGTGCCCGCCCCCACACCTTCGCGGTACAGGGCGCGCAACAGGAGCCGCGTGTCGTGCTGCGGCAGGTAGACACCGGGAAGCGTCACCAGCGGCCGCAGGCCGGGGAGTGTGGCTGACCACGTGCTCATACGGCACCTCCGCCCCGAAAGCCGAGAACGAGGATCTGGATGGTCCGCGCGTCCTCTTCAGCCTGCTGGCTATTGGACCCCCCGGCCACCCGACGACGGTGTCCTGGTTATGGCTGTGGGCCTTCCCGCTTCTTGGGGCTGCGCGACCACGAGCGTCCTGTCAACGTGGTCCGTGGGGAACGGTCCGTGAGGGACCCAAGGGAGGACGGTAATGAGCAATGTTCTCGACATCCGCGTCGCCCGCCGGGCCGTGCCGGCCAGCTGGCCGGGCAAGGCGCTGTTTCCCTCCCGCGACCTCACCATGGGGACCTGGCCGAGTACCACCGGCGGCGTCACCATCAATGTGATCGCCCGGCGCCTGCGCCTGCCCTGGGGGACGTACAGCGGATCGCTGCTCGGTCCGGGCCGCACGGAGACGGCTGAAGGACGTCGGGTGACGCCGCGCCTCCTCTCCGGCCGGGCTCGCCACGCCCCCGCGCCGGGTAGAGCCACGGGGGAATGATGCCCGAACTGCCGGATGTCGAGGGATTCCGTCGGGCGCTGAGCACCTGCGGCCGGCGGTGTGTCTCGGACATCGAGGTGCGTGACGCGGGGGTGCTGCGGGGGGTCACCGCGAAACGGCTCCGGAAGGAAGGCGAGGGAAGGCGGCTCGGGAGGGCCTGGCGGCACGGGAAGTGGTTGTTCGCGCCCCTGGACGGTGGCCCCACCCTCGTCTTCCACTTCGGCATGACGGGATCACTGTGGTGCTGTTCCCGCGACGAACCGTTCGCCGCGCATGACCGTCTCGTGCTGAACCTCGACGGTGCCCGTAGCCTGCGCTACCGCGATCAACGCAAGCTACAGGGAGTGCAGTTGCTCGACGAGGCGGGCGTCGGCCGGCTACTGGACCGGCTGGGGCCCGACGCCCTGGCCGTGGACCGGGGGGAGCTGGCCGACCTGCTGTCCGGACGGCGTGGTGCCGTCAAGAGCGCGCTGATGGACCAGTCCGTGATCGCGGGTCTCGGAAATCTGCTGTGTGACGAGATCCTCTGGAGGGCCCGCGTCGCTCCCCGGACGCCGGCGCGGGACCTCGGCGGGACGGCGTACCGGCGCCTCCACGCGGCGATGGGCCGGGTGCTCCGCAGCTCCGTGCGCGCCGGGTGCGTGCCGCCGCGTCGTTCCTGGCTCACGGGACGCAGGGACGACAGCGAGCCGCTGTGTCCCCGCTGCGGTCGGCCGCTGTGCTCCAGTCGAATCGGTGGACGCCGCACCGTCTGGTGCCCACGCTGCCAGCCCTGAACGGCTTTTCTGCGGGCCGGGCCGTCGGGCCTCGTCGAGTGCGTTCTGTGTTCTCTCGTCTCCAGGGCCCGGGAACCGTTGATGATGCCCCTGTCTGACAACCGCTCGGCACTGCTGCTTGACGGGCCTAGCCGGCTTCACCGGTGGTACTACCTGCCATCACTGACGCCCTGACAGGACAGACTGAACAGGCCACGACCGTCGGAGTTATCGCGCTTCCCGCCGTCACTGCATGACCCGCACCGTATTGAGCTGGGTGTCGACGGCGTCGGGCACATTCATCCCTGCCTCGATCCCTGGGCGCAGGTACCGCAGCACGGGCTCGGTGAGGAGTTCGCCCGGCAGCACGGTGGGGATTCCCGGCGGGTAGGGCGTGAGCATCTCTGCCGCCACACGGCCGACAGCATCCTGCACGGCGACATCCTCCACGCGGCCGAAGAAGGCATCGCGCGGGAGACACGTTTGTTCGAGTCGAAGCAGCGCAGGCGGAGGGACGTCCACCATGGGGCCGGTGTGCAGGTCCGGCGAGGCCGCCGAAGCAGCGTCCAGCGCCTCCAGGAGGGCCCCTGTCGTCTCATGGTCGTCGGCGTGGGTGAGCTGGGTGTTGATGCGGCGATGGTCGGCGAGGTGTACATCGACGCTTCGGTGTGTGCGCAGCCAGTCCGCCACCCGGTATCCCGTCGTATTGAGCCTGCTGACGTCGATGACGACGGGAAGCGGATCGAGGTCCTCTGCCAGGCCGGGCCCGCAGAAATCTGCACGGTCATGTACGTGCAGCCCTTCGATTTCCTCGATCGCCGCCCGCACACGGGTAGCCAGCCCGAGGGCCCGGTCGAACAGGCCCCGGCCGTGCTGAGCCATTTGCCGCCGCCAGCCGTCAAGGCCGGCGTAGATGAGCACAGAGGGGCTGGTGGTACCGAGCAGGTCGGCGCGAGTCTTCAGGAGGGCCGGGTCGATCAGGTCGCCCTGAAGGTGGAAGACGGAGCCCTGCTCCAAGCGTCAGAGGCCGGCTGAGTTCCGCGGTCCCTTCCCCCGGCGGGCAAGGACGCCCGATCGCTCTCCCCTTGTCGGCCGCCCGGGCGGAGGGCTTGGTCCGCCTGCCCTTGAGGGCGGCCCCGCGCGAGTGGACCAGGGTGATGCCGGGGGAATCATCACGACGGTGATGCATACCCGGACTGCGCGGTGTCGGCCTCCTGGCGTTCACGCTCCGCTTGCTCGCGGCGCTGTCGTTCCCGTTTGCCGTAGGCGGCGCGGCGGACCGCTTCGTCGCTCTCGAATTCGGATCCGAGGGCTCCGCCCACGATGGCCGCCGCGCTCGCCAGCGACGCCAGGCGCGCGTAGTCGCCCAGTCCGACCGAGCGGCCCACCTGCTTGGCCAGCACTCCACCGTCAATGAGGAACAAGGACACCACGAAGTCCACGACATAGAGGCCGACGAGACCGCACAGGACGCCCAAGAACAGGGTCAGGACCGTGGAGGCGTTGTACAGCGCCGCCTTCTCCCTGTCCTGGGGGGAGGGGGAATCGGGCCGCTCCCACAGACGCCGGTGGACGATGAGCCAGGTCACCATGGCCGCCACCGAGAAGAGGGAGACCACGGCGAGCCGCTCGGCCGGGATCCCGGTGGCCACGTTCCAGACAGTCCCGTTCATCACGGCGATGGCGCTGGTGGCCAGCGCGGCAGCGAGCGCCTTGGCGAGGGCGGGGACCAGCCGCCAAGGGCCGTTGGCGCGCAACATTCCGAGCAGCAGGCGCAGGCGTCCTCTCGCCGGAGACCCCACGATCCGCAGATCGACAATCTCTTCATCCGTCGCCATGCGCTTCACGGGGGCGGTCCGCTCCGGAACGATCGGTCCGATGATCCGTCGGCCCGGCCGCGTGGAGCCGTCGCCGGTCGTGGTGAGCATCAGATGTTTCAGGAGCCGGACGACGGAGCGACGGAGCCGCCGCCGCAGGAAGATCCCACCGAGCGCGGGCAGCGACACCAGCGCCACCCGATCTTCGGTGTCCACATCGACCACCAGTGGTCGCCCGCCGGTGCGCAAGGGCAGATCGGTGAGGCAGACGGCGATGTCCCAGTTCTCCCGAAGCTTGTGCTCCCGTGTCGCGTTGAGGATCGCGACGCTGTCCTGCAACGTGGCGGTCAGCGGGTCACGTACGACCCGCAGGCTCCACTCGATGCCTCGGTTCACGTCTTCGGCGAGCAGTTGCGGCAGATCCTCGGCCAGCTCCTCCGCCAGTTCCGCCGGCGTGTCCGGATCGACGAGGAGGCCCACCACAACGCGCGGCTGCCCGTTGTCCGCATCGGGAGTAGCCCGCATCACCACTCCCCTCTTCCGTGATGTGAGCAGCAGGTGCTGGGTCGGGCCGCGGGGCCGCGCCGAATCACGGTAACGGCACGCTCCCGAAGGACGGCGGCGACACGCACGCCCGACCACGAGCGCTCCGCCGTGCCAGCAGGCGGCCACGCCGATGCCGACGTGGTGAAATCCCGGGCGCTGCACGTACGCCTCCACCTCCCCGACCGGGACGGCCGGCAGCCGGGGCCCTCCGTGCTGATCGCGAACACCCGGCGGCCGTCTTCGGCGGTGGCGGTGATCAGGGCATGGGTGCAGCTGTGGGCTCCGGAGCAGTACTGCTTGAGGCCGTTCAGGCGCCAGCCGCTTTCGGTGCGGGTGGCGGTGACACCTTCGCCAGGCGGCTCGGCCTCCTATACCCCCCATACCCCCGTCGCTCGGCCGCGCCGGGCGCGGGCCCTGTGAGGTCGGCGGTCGGCGGAGTGGTCACCTCGTTCATGCGAGAACTCCTTGGCTGCAACGGAGAGGCCGATCCGACTGGGGCTCAGGCACAGGCCGACTTTCGTACTGTGGCATGAGATCGCGGAGTCGGCCCGCTGCTTCCGTGTGCCCCTGCCTTTCTGACACATGCGCCTGACCAGCAGCTCCGCAGCGCACAAAGGGGCGTCAGGGGGCGGGTGTCTGAGGCCCGTCGCCCCGCGTGCCACGCAAAGGAGTCGTGAGGGCAACGGGTGCCCTCGGGTGATGCCTGGGAGGCCCGGGGCCGCGGGGTCGTCTTTCGCAGCAGGGGCGGAATTATGTGGTGGTCTGTTGTCGGTTCAGGTGGTGGCGTCCCACGGGGCGGGCCACCGGCTCCCTAAGGAAGTGGTGTACCGCCGGTGGCATTGAGGATCTCGGCGGTGATGTAGCTGGCCTGCGGTGAGGCGAGGAAGACGTAGGCGGGTGCCATCTCCGCAGGTTGGGCCGGCCGCCCCAGGGGAGATTGCTTGCCGAAGGTCGTGGTGTCCGGGAGCGTCGCCGGGATCAGGGGAGTCCACACCGGCCCGGGGGCGACTGCGTTGACGCGGATGCCGTCGGAGGCCAGCATCTGAGCGAGTCCCTGGGTGAAGGTGACGATGGCGCCCTTGGTCATTGCGTAGTCGAGCAGGTGCGGGCTGGGCTTGTATGCCTGCACAGAGGCGGAGTTGATGATCGATCCGCCTTCAGGAATGTGCGGCAGGGCCATCTTCGAAAGCCAGAACATGCTGTAGAGATTGGTGCGGACCACGCGGTCGAACTGTTCGGTGGTGATGGCGCTGATGCCGTCGGGCTGTGACATCTGGTAGGCGGCGTTGTTGACGAGGATGTCGATCCTGCCGAACTCTGTCACCGCGCGTTCGACAAGGCGTTCGCACTGCACTTCCTCGCGGACGTCGCAGGGCACCGCCACCGGTGTACGTCCGGCTTCCTCGATGTGGCGGGAGGTCTCACCGGCTTCCTTGCCTTCTTCCGGGAGGTAGGTGAACAGGACGTCCGCGCCCTCGCGTGCGAAGGCCAGGCAGACAGCGCGTCCGATGCCGGAGTCCCCGCCGGTCACCACGGCCTTGCGTCCTTCCAGGAGACCGCTGCCCCGGTAGGACTCCTCCCCGTGGTCAGGCGGAGGGTCCATGGGACCCGTCCAGCCAGGGTGGGCCTGGTCTTGCTGCTCGAACTCCGGCTGAGGGTGCTTGGTGACCGGGTTCTGCTCGGCTCGGTTGTCGCCTGCCACTTCGTGTCTCCTTCATTGCCATGAGATAGATGAGGCGCCCTTGACCGAAGCAAGGGGGCGGGGCCCGGGCGGAGCCCCTGGGGCCGGTTCTGCGCCTCGGGTCCGTGTGTAGGTCAGCTCGGCGGACAGGGGTTGTCGTTCAAGAGGCGGGCAAGGTGCACCGCGTTAGCCGCGAGGGTCCGCATCGTCGAGGTGACGGATTGCGGTGTCTCTTCGAGATCCTGGTAATCCGTCCCCTGTTGGGCTTCGCCCACCCAGTAAGTGACGGCACCCGGCGCAAGGGAAATCCGAGGTCATTGAGGCCTTGGAAGAGGTCGGCGCTCACCTTGTGCGCGCCGTCCTCGTTTTCGACGACGGCCGCGAGGCCCACCTTGCCGTATGTCAGCTGCCGACCCTGCTCGTCGGTTTCCGAGATGCCGGCGTTGAGCCGCTCCAGGACTCGTTGGCACAGGCTGGAGGGGTGACCGAGCCAGATCGGGGTGGACAGGAGGAGGATGTCGGCCTCCACGACCTTCTCCCGCAGGGTGGGCCAGGCGTCTCCGCCGCCCATGTCGCGCGCGATGCCCGGTCGGACTTCATGATCGGCGATACGGATGGTCTCACCCTTGACGCCGAGATCAGCGAGCTCGGCCATGATCTGGTCCGCGAGGAGTTGGCTGCTGGAACGGGCGGGTGAAGCGTTGAGGGTACAGACGAGCGCCACAGCGCGAGTCATCAGAGGGCTCCTCGAGGATTGATTCGCCTTGCGAGGCCTGGTGCGGCTTCCGTTCCGGCTGGTGCCCGGCTGTTCAGGGCGTGAGGACGGTCTTGATCATGCCGTCCTCCTTGGCCTGGAAGGTTTTGTACGCCTGCGGTCCTTCTTCGAGCGGCAGGGTGTGGGTGGCGAAGTCGTCGACCCCGAGGACGTCTGCATCGGTGAGGAGCGGGAGGATGTCGGGCACCCAGTGCTTGACGTTGGCCTGGCCCATGCGCAGCTGGATCTGCTTGTCGAAGATCGTCATCATCGGCATGGGATCGACGGCGCCCCCATAGACACCGATGACCGAGATGGTGCCGCCTCGGCGTACGGCATCGACGGCGGTGTTGAGGGCAGCCATGCTGTCCACGCCGGCGCGGCCCATCACCTTCTCTCCCAGCGCGTCGGGTAGCAGGCCGGCGAACTGCTGGGCTGCCTTGGCCAAGGGTCCGCCGTGTGCCTCCATACCCACCGCGTCGATGACGGCGTCGGTGCCGCGGCCTGCGGTAAGGCTGCGGATTTCGTCGCCGACATTCTTTCCGTATTCATTCAAGTCCAGGGTGTGCACGCCCCGGGCGCGTGCCCGCGCCAGACGTTCGGGGACGAGGTCCACGCCAATGACCTTGCTCGCGCCCTGGTGCAGGGCGATGCGGGCGGCCATGTCGCCGATCGGTCCCAGTCCCAGGACCGTGACGGTCCCGCCCTGCGGGATGTCGGCGTAAGCGACGGACTGCCACGCGGTCGGGAGTACATCGGAGAGGTAGACGTAGCGCTGGTCCGGCGGGCCGTGCGGCACTTTGACAGGGAGAGTGTTCCCGAAGGGAACGCGTAGCAACTCGGCTTGTCCGCCGGGGACCTGCCCGTAGAGCTTGGAGAAGCCGAAGAGTGAGGCACCCATCCCACGTTCGGTGACCTGGGTCGTCTCGCACTGTGAGTGAAGCCCTTGGCCACACATCCAGCATGTGCCGCAGGAGATGTTGAAGGGCACGACGACCCGGTCCCCGACTGACACGGCGGTGACCTCCGGCCCGACCTCCTCAACGACACCCATCGGCTCATGGCCGAGAATGTCACCGGGGTCGAGGTACGGCCCGAGCACCTCGTAAAGATGCAGGTCAGACCCGCAGATTCCCGTCGACGTGATACGAACGATGATGTCGGTCGGGTCCACGATCTTGGGGTCGGGGACCGTGTCGATGCGAACGTCGCGCTTACCGTGCCACGTCAAAGCCCTCATGCCGTCTCCTTCGAGTTATTGCGCTCGCCAGAGTGTTTTACCCAGTTTGCCCCTAATCGGTACCGGCGGGCACGGGAGTACGCCAGCGACAGGGGGAGGGACCGATCGCCCTCCGGCGGTGGGGCGCCACCGCAGGAAGCGTCTTTGTGCGCTCAGGAGGAGAGGAGAGAGTCGTCATACACCTGGGCTCCAGGAAGCTGGTGCTGTGCAGCGGTCAGAGCCGCATCCACGTCGGAGGTGCCGGTGGATATGCACAGGGCGCAGGCAACCTCGGTCATGCGCCCACGCGGCTCTGTGTCACCGCGTTCCGCGTGTACAGCCTGCAGGGCCTCGTAATCCTCTACGAGCTTGCGCAGCACTACAGGGTGAGCCATCAGCATGTCGGCCTCCTCGGCCTTGGGCTCCAGCGTTCTCGGTCGGCACTCACGCCGGTACCGGCATGATCTACACGGTTCCGGCGAGCAACGTCCTAGGTGTGCTGTCCGGCGGATCTTGCCGGGCGGCCTGGCGGCGCTGACTGGCTATGGCAACTCACCGGACAAGGAGCTGGTGGGGCAGGTTGGGCCCGCCGCTAAATGCCTCGACATCGGCGCGGTGATCGGGGACGCTTCGCGCGATGACAAGAATCGACGACACGCCGCCCGCGTGGGACGAGCGCACCCAGCTCACCACGTTTCTCGACTACGCACGTGACACCGCCCGCGCCAAGTGCGATGGCGTCTCGGTGGAGAACGCCCGCAAGGCGCTCCTGCCGGGCTCACCGCTGATGACCATGAGCGGATTGATCAACCATCTCCGCTGGGTCGAGTACTACTGGTTCCAGGTGGTCTTCCTCGGCGAGGAAGACCAGGGCCCCTGGACCGATGAGGACCCCGACCGCGAGATGCGTATCGCCGTCGACTTCCCGCTCACGCAGTTGCTCGACGAATACGCCGAACAGAGCGTCCGCTACCGCGAACTGGTCGCCGGGAACGGCCTGGACAAGCAGGCCCAGCGAGCCGTCCGCGACGGCCTCCATGTCGACCTGCGCTGGATCCTCCTCCACCTCACCGAGGAGACAGCCCGCCACAACGGCCACCTGGACATCCTGCGCGAGATGCTCGACGGCCAGACCGGCGACTAGATCCGGCAGAGATCACGGGCGAAGCCAGAGTCGGATCGAGGCGACGGTGACGGTGCCTTGGAAGACGTAGCCGCGCTTGTCGAACCTCGTCGCCACGGCCCGGAAGTTCTTCAACGCGTTGATCGTCCGCTCGACTTCGTTCCTGCGCTTGTAGATCGCCTTGTCGAAGCCTGCGGGCCGGCCACCCTTGCTGCCTCTTCGTTGGCGGTTGGCCCGCTGGTTCTTCGGTTCGGGAATGGTGTGCTTGATCTGGCGTCGTCGCAGGTAGCGGCGGTTACGGCGGGAGGAGTACGCCTAATGGGAAGTGAAGGTCGGCGGGAGCCGACGTTCTGGGGCGCGAGCCGAGCCTTTGAGTATGCCCGGGCCTGAGAGCCCTGTTGACAAGACGAGGTTGGCTCGCGCCCAGCAGTGTGGGCGGAAATGTGCAAGACCGGGTGCAGCTCAGTCTGCATCGGCATCGAAGCGGTCCGGTTGGTGCGGGCCGGTCCATCTGTGGCCGCTGGGCGGTTTGCTGTCCGTGGTCCGAGCCGGTTGTGCGGATCACCTCTCAGCTCTGCCTTGAGCTTCCAGCTCTGACGCGGACCGAGGGCCGTATGACTCGCTGGGGTTGCGAACGGCTGGTGGGATGACGTGCCTTGAGCACTTCCATTAGGGAGCACGCGCACCCTGCACAGGCTCTGGCCTGGAAAAGGAGTCGCGACGAAAGAGGGCCGGATGGAGATCACCGGGTTACCGACGCCAGTGTTCTGTGGCGTGGACTGGTCCGAAGACCACCACGACATTGCACTGGTCGATGCGGGCGGAAAGCAACTCGCCAAGGTGCGGATCGGCGATGACGCTGCAGGGTTTGCCCAGCTCACGGACCTGCTGACCGAGCATGGCGATAGCGAGGATGCCCCGATCCCCGTGGCTATCGAAACGTCACGGGGACTCCTCGTCGCCTGCCTGCGGGCTACCGGCCGGCCGGTCTTCGCGATCAACCCGTTGGCGGTTGCCCGCTACCGGGACCGCCACTCCGTGGCCCGCAAGAAGTCAGACGCCGTCGACGCCGCGGCCCTGGCCAACATCCTGCGGACCGACATGGCCGCCCACCGGCCGCTGCCCGCAGACTCCGAGCTTGTGCAGGCCATCGCCGTGCTCGCCCGGGCCCAACAAGATGCCGTCTGGGCCCGCGGCCAGGCCCACAACAAGCTTCGCTCCCAGCTCAGAGAGTTCTACCCGGCGATCCTCGACGCCTTCGCCCCGCACAAGCACGGTCTGTGCTCGAGGGAAGCACGCACCATCCTGGCCGCAGTACCGACCCCGACCATGGCTGAGAAGCTGACACGGCGGCGCCTGCAGTCACTGCTCAGGCAGGCCGGCCGGGTCCGCGGCATCCAGGCCGAAGCCGAAAGGCTCCACGAGGTCTTCAAACGCGACTACCTCCACCAGCTCCCGCAGGTCGAGGCGGCTCGAGCAATGCTCAAGACCTGTGGATCGGCCTCGGGTTGAACGCGAAGGGCGTACCTTCCCGAGTGATCGATTGATGGTCATCGAGTAGGCCGGTGCTGCGAACACCGGTCGGGAAGGCACGCCCGTGCTCAGCGTAGTCAACGCCGACGGCACTACCGCCAATGGCTCCTCGCTCATCGACGAGATCGTCCGGGAGGGCGCGAGGCGGATGCTCGCCGCCGCACTGGAGGCCGAAGTTGATGCCTACATAGCCGAGTTTGCCGACGAGAAGGACAATCACGGTCGACGTCTCGTGGTCCGCAACGGCCATCACCAGCCCCGCTCGGTGACTACCGCTGCCGGGACCGTCGAGGTCAAGGCCCCGCGCGTCAACGACAAGCGCATCGATGAGGTCACCGGCGAGCGCAAGCGGTTCTCCTCGGCGATCCTGCCGCCCTGGGCCCGCAAGTCCCCGAAGATCAGCGAGGTACTGCCGCTGCTCTACCTGCACGGCTTGTCCTCGGGCGATTTCGTGCCCGCGCTGGAGCAGTTCCTCGGCTCCTCGGCCGGCCTCTCACCCGCCACCGTGACCCGGCTGACCGCCCAGTGGCAGGCAGATCACAAGGCGTTCGGCGAGCGCGACCTGTCCGTCACGGACTACGTCTATGTCTGGGCCGATGGTATTCACCTGCGGATACGTCTCGAAGAGGCGAAGGCTGCCGTCCTGGTGATCATGGGTGTTCGGACAGACGGCACGAAGGAGCTGATCGCGATGGCGGACGGCTACCGGGAGTCGTCGGAGTCGTGGGCGAGTCTGCTGCGGGACTGCCAGCGGCGCGGCATGCGCGCCCCGGTTCTCGCCGTCGGCGACGGCGCTCTCGGCTTCTGGAACGCGGTCAACGAGGTCTTTCCCCAAACCCGCCATCAGAGGTGCTGGGTTCACAAGACGGCCAACTGCCTCGACAGCCTGCCGAAGTCGGCCCAGCCCGCGGCGAAGAAGGCCATCCAGGACATTTACAACGCCGAGGACAAGGAGCACGCGGCTGCCGCGGTGAAGGCGTTCGCCAAGCAGTACGGCGCGAAGTTCCCCAAGGCCGTCAAGAAGGTCGCCGATGACGAAGACGAACTGCTGGCGTTCTACGACTTCCCCGCCGAGCACTGGATCCACTTGCGCACCACGAACCCGATCGAGTCGACCTTCGCGACCGTCCGGCTGCGGACCAAGGTCACCAAGGGCGCCGGCTCCCGCGTGGCCGCCCTGGCCATGGTGTTCAAGTTGGTGGAGTCCGCTCAGGCCCGCTGGCGAGCCGTGAACGCACCCCACCTCGTCGCTCTCGTCCGAGCCGGAGCCCGCTTCGAACGCGGTCACCTCGTCGAACGCCCCGAAGTCCACGTAGCTTGAAGAGACCGACCGACCTGCGGATATTCACTGCGGGTAGATCACTGAGGGATGGCAAACTCGTCGAACATCCCGACCGACGGAGGGCGAGCAGAATGAAGATCATGGTGGATGACCTGTCAGGCTCGGAGATCGCCAGGTTCCTCAACGAGCACGTCCAGCAGATGCGGTCCATCACGCCCCTGGAGAGCAAGCACGCCCTCGACCTCGATGAGCTTCGCAAGCCCGAGGTCACGTTCTGGTCGATCGTGGACGGTGACACCGTGGTGGGCTGCGGTGCGATCAAGAAGCTGGACGCGGTGCATGCAGAGCTGAAGTCGATGCGCACCACGCCGACGCGCAAGCGAAGCGGGATCGCATCCCAGCTGCTGGAGCACATCATCACCGAGGCCAAGGCCATGGGGTTCACTCGGCTGAGCCTGGAGACCGGCGCAGCCGAGTTCTTTCTGCCCGCCAGGAAGCTCTACGGGAAGTTCGGTTTCATCCAGTGCGAACCGTTCGCGGACTACCAACCCGACCCGAACAGTACGTTCATGACGAAGACCCTCTAAAGAATCTCGATCCACAGGTCTTGACTATTACTCAGGCGGCTCTCGGGCACCAGACTTCTGCTCTGGTTAGGCAGCTGAACACCGCATGCGACAACGCCGATCAGCTCGAAGAAGCCGTCACGCAGGCCTTCGAAGAGCATCCGGATGCACCGGTCATCCGCAGCTTTCCGGGGCTCGCTGCACTGACCGGTGCCCGAGTCCTGGCGGAGATCGGCGATGACCGGACCCGATTCGCCAACGCCGGATCATTGAAGGCCTACGCAGGAAGCGCCCCGGTCACCAGAGCCAGCGGCAAGAGCTGCATGGTCATGAGCCGGAGGGTCAAGAATCAGCGACCGGCTGCCGTCGGATACGTCTGGGCCTTCGTCTCTCTCACCAGATCACCAGGCGCCAGAGCCCACTACGACCGCCGACGAGCAGCCGGCGACCGTCACGTTGCCGCGCAGCGGAACCTCTTCAACCGGTTCATGGGCATGCTGTTCCACTGCCTTCAGAACGGCCACACCTACGACGAAGCAATCGCCTTCCCACAGCCCTCAGCCGGACATACCGCAGCGGCAGCTTGACGCTTATCCGCGTGGGATGTCTTGTCGCCGCCGAGATGGTCGGGCCGCGTGCGCGGGCGTCCGCCGCCGAGGCGGGCGACATGGATGCGGTCCATGACCGGGATGAGCTGCGGAGCGTCGCCCCACTGGCCCGGAGTGATCAGCAGGGCCAGGGGGCGGCGTCCACCCTCACCGGCGAGGTGGATCTTGCAGGTAAGACCGCCCCGGGAGCGTCCGAGTCCCTCGTCGGGGCGGTGCTGCCGGGGCGTGCGTCTTTTCCCGGCACTCGTGGCGGTTTCCTACGAGCCCCGGCGGCGTGCTGATGGGCCCGGCAGGAGGTCGAATCGACGCTTACCATCGACCAGTCGATCCGGCCTTCCGCGTCGGCGTCGGCCAGGACGGCCGCGAAGATCCTGTCCCAGGTGCCGTCCGCCGACCAGCGTCTGTGCCGTTCGTACACCGTCTTCCAAGGGCCGAAACGCGCAGCTAGATCCCGCCACGGCACCCCCGTGCGCAGTCGGTACAGGATCCCGTTGATGACCCTGCGGTGGCCGGCCCAGCGGCCGCCGCGCTGCCCGGACTTCGGCAGATGCGGCTTCAGCCGGGCCCACTCCTCATGCGTTAAATCTCCCCGCCCCATGCTCATGCCAACGACCCGAAGCCACGACGGTCACAAGATCCGCCGGACAAGCCCTAGTCATGGAGTCCCAGGAGCAGGTGAAGTCCGGCAAGGTCGTCGGATTCTGAGGCTTGGGCCCTACAATTCCGCCCCTGCTTCGGCAGGCGGCGGGGTGCTTCGTCGTACTGGCTTGCAGATGCCCACTGAAGGTCTGGTGGTGAGACGGTTCGGCACGCTGGGTAGCCTGTCGCTGCCTGGAATCTGCCTGCTGATGCTGCTCATCGCCCGCCCGCTGCTCTTCGCGACGCTGGACGAGGCCGTGGCGGCGGCCCGCGGTGTGCCGGTACGGACACCGGGCTTCGCCTTCCTCGCGCTCCCCGGCATCTGCGCGGCCGAGGCCACCCAGGCGGTCGGCTCGCTGCTGCTGCTCGGCCTGCCGGCGGCCCCCGCCGGAGCAGCCGCCCGGCTGACCGACCGCCCGTACACAGCACTTGCGCTCTCCGCGCTCCTGGCAGTCCTCGACATGTGGGTCGGCCTCGCCATCTCCTGCGTGATACCGCAGGTACCGCCCAGCTTCGCCATCATGGCCGCGGCCACCGCCGTCTGCGCCGCCACCTTCCTGGTCCGGCGCCCGGCGGCCCGTGGGCGTCTTCATCCGACCACCGTTTCCACCGGGGTATGAGGTCTCAGGACACGATGACGGCAGGCACCAACCCTCAGGCCACCGCGACGCAGGAGATCTCCCTCCTGGGTCGCTTCACCCAGCAACGCGCCACGGTGCTGGAGGCATTGGTCGAAGCGGAGGAGTCGGAGGGGTTTGTCAGCGCCCAGTCCCTGCACACCTGGCTGCTGGCCGCCGGGTCACCGGTCGGCCTGTCCACGGTCTACCGCACGCTCAGCGCCCTGGCCGAAGTGGGGCGCGCCGACGTCGTACGGGACATGCACGGGGAGCGGCTGTTCCGCTACCGCCCCGGCTCCGACCACCGGCACTATCTGATCTGCACCGAATGCGGTGTCAGTGTGACGCTGGACTCCGTGTTGGTGGAGAACTGGGCCGCCAAAGTGGCCCGGACGAGCGGCTTCACCGCCGTCCGGCACACCGTCGAACTCACCGGCATCTGCCCCGACTGCGGTCCCTCGGCGGGGAGTTCTCCCCGCGACTGACACGACCTCGGGCATGACGCGACCCCGGGAGCGCCGCCGCTGGACGCGACGGCCGCTATCCGGGGTAGATCCGTACGGCAGCGGGGCCCGCACTACTTGGAGGCGTACGGCAGCAGTGCCATCTCCCGGGCATTCTTGATCGCGCGAGCCAGCTGCCGCTGCTGCTGGGCGGTGACGCGGGTGACGCGGCGGCTGCGGATCTTGCCGCGGTCCGAGAGGAACTTCCGCAGCAGATCGGTGTCCTTGTAGTCGATGTACGTGATACCGGCCTGGTCCAACGGGTTGGGGCGCGACTTGACGGGCTTGCGGGGATCGTGGCGGCGGGGCATGGCACTTCCTTGTCTGGGCGGGGTCGGGGCGGTGCGCGTGAAGAACTGGAGGCGGTCGGGTGCTCAGGAGACGGGGTCGAGGAGTGTGTCGAAGGACGCCGGGAGGCGCTTCCATGCCTCACGACCGGCGGCGAACTCGTCCTTTGTCAGCAGGCAGGAGTCGAGCAGCCGCTCCAGCCCTTCGCGGTCCAGGCCGGGTGCGGTGAAGACCAGGTGCTGGCAGCAGTCGCCGTGTTCGGGATGCCAGTCGAGGGCGGCGGCCGCTCGTCGCATCGGGGGAACCATGTCCCAGGCGGCGTCCGGGAGCGAGGCGAGCCACGGGCCGGCGTTCTCCACGCACAGCGCGCCGCCCGCGGCGTCCCAGGACAGCAGGGTGTCGGGGCGGTCGGCGAGCCAGAACCGGCCACGGCTGCGAACGGCCGCGCACGCCAGGTCTTCCAGTGCCTGGTAGAGCCGTTCCGGATGGAAGGGACGCCGCCGGTGCCACACGAGGGTGGCGACTCCCGACTCCTCCGCTTCCTGTGGGAGCAGCGCGCAGGCCGGGTGCTGGGCGGCTGCCGCCGCCTCGACATCGAACCCGGCGAAGGCGACCTCGGCGAGCTGCCGGGAAGTGACGGGCACGTGGCGTGCGGTCGGGTGCAGCTGGGCGAGGACCGCACGATCCTCGTCGTCCGCCTCCTCTCCGTCGACGAGCGCGAGCACGGGGGCGTACTCCAGCTGACGCGCCCAGGTGTCCCCGATGGTCCGCTGATCGGTTGCGGCCGCCGCGAGTCCGGCTTCCGCCAGGTCGTCCCCGTTGGCGAGGTACGGCAGTACGAGGGCGGGGTCGACCGCGGTCATCACATTGGAGAGCGTCAGCGATTCGCCGCCGTGCGCGGCGATGACCTCGGCCATCGCCCGCGGCTCGACGGAGTCCCAGAGTTCGACCACCGCCAGCCGGTGCAGACCGCTCTCGGCCAGTCGCTGGAGCTCGGGCACCAGGTCCTCGCGCAGGGCGCAGCACGCACAGTCGTTGACGAGGGGTGCCTGGCCGGAGGACAGCTCGCCCGAGGCATCCCGCACCGTGCGACGTACCGTTCCGTCCGCTGCCGTGGAGAGGTCGTGGTGGAGCGCGACACTGCCGCGCACGGTGTGCAGCAGTCGCAGCACGACCTGCTCGCGGGCTTCGGAGTGCAGCCCGCCGACGAGGACGACGGCGAGCCTGCCGTTCTCCGCCATCACTGTGTCCCGCGCCGGCCGTAGCGCCGCTCGAAGCGCTCGACGCGGCCGGCCGTGTCGAGGACCCGGGCGGTGCCGGTGTAGAAGGGGTGGCTCTGCGATGAGATCTCCACGTCGATGACGGGGTAGGTGTTGCCGTCCTCCCACTCGACCGTCTTGTCGCTGGTCGCGGTCGACCGCGTGAGGAAGGCGAACTCGGCTGCCTTGTCGCGGAAGATGACGAGCTCGTAGGCGGGGTGGATCCCAGGCTTCATGACGGTGTTCCTGTCTGCTAAGTCGGCTTGTGAGTCAGCGTTCTTCTCGGAAGTCGACGTGCCGGCCGACCACCGGGTCGTACTTGCGCAGGACCATCCGGTCAGGGTCATTACGCCGGTTCTTGCGGGTGACGTAGGTGTAGCCCGTTCCCGCGGTGGAGCGGAGCTTGATGACCGGGCGGAGTTCGTTGCGTGCCATGGGCGCTACTATATGGGAATGATTTCCATTGTCGATAACGTCTCTGACGAGAGGTGACCCACACCATGTCCGCCCACTGCCAGCTGACCGGCGCCAAGCCGGGCTTCGGCAAGACCATCTCCCACTCGCACCGCCGTACGTCCCGCCGGTTCGACCCGAACATCCAGCACAAGCGCTACTGGCTGGCGAGCGAGGGTCGGCACGTCCGCCTCACCCTCAGCACCAAGGGGATCAAGACGGTCGATTCCATCGGTATCGAGGCCGCGGTGGCACGCATCCGCGCACGAGGGGTGAAGGTCTGATGGCCAAGCAGAGCAAGATCGCGAAGAACGAGCAGCGCAAGGTGATCGTCGAGCGGTACGCGGCCCGGCGCGCCGAGCTGAAGGAGATCATCCGGCGGCCTTCCTCCACCGACGACGAACGCGCCGCCGCACAGGTCGAGTTGCGGCGCCAGCCGCGCGATGCCAGCGCGACCCGGGTGCGTAACCGGGACAGCGTGGACGGCCGCCCCCGCGGCCACCTGCGCAAGTTCGGCATGTCCCGGGTGCGGATGCGCGAGCAGGCCCACGCCGGATTCCTCCCCGGAGTCACCAAGTCGTCCTGGTGATGTCCGGCGACCGCCACGGTGGGCGGCGCTGCGGCCTGGGCCCCTGCCCAGGTCGCGGCGTCCGCCCCGGTCAAACCCGTTGGAAGGGCGTATCGATGAACCGCGCAACGCCGGGCGGCCCGAGTCGCCCCTTCACGCTGGTCACCTGCACCAACTGCCCAAGCGCCGGCGGCGAACCGCTGATGGACCGGCTGCGCGAGGCCGTCCGTACCTGCCCGCACGGCATCCTCGTCGCCACCGGGTGTCTGGGCGGCCTGCTGCGCTGTGCCCCGGCTGCGGGCCTGCACGCCGCAGCGCAGCCGTGCGCGAAGGCCCGCACTCCCGCCGGCCCCGTCACCCGCCTGGGCCCCCTCGCCACCCAAGCCGACGCAGACCTTGTCGGCGCATGGCTCCTGGCAGGCATGCCGGACGACGGCACTCTTCCCCACAGACAGCGCGCGGCACCCGTGCCCCGCCACATCGCCCACCTCAACCGAGAGGAAGCCCAGTGCCCAAAGGGCTGTTGAGCACCGTGGTCGGGAACACTCCGGCCGCCCGCGGGCTCGCGGTGGACACGCTGGTGCGCAGCTCGCCCAGCGCCGTGGTGCTGGCCGCATCCGTCCACTGCCGGGACACCGGGTACCCAGCCGTACAACGCTTCATCACCGGTCCCGGAGTGCCGCAGTCCGTCTCGCAGCCCATGGCGTCGGTGGCCACCGGCGACCCGGTGGTGATCCTCCGGCAGGACCTGCTGGCCATCCGGCGCACCGCACGGCCCCCTCACCTGGTCCTCGCCCTCCCCGACGAGCTGGATCTCCTCCCGCTCCTGGTGGAGTTGTGGCGACCGCGGATCGGCGCCGGCGCGCTGGGCGACCACTACGTCCCGGCCCCTATCGTGGCCGGGCTTGACCCGGCCGTGCTCCTGGCCGAGCTCGGATGCGTCCACCGGGCCGCCCGTCTGTGGGACGGTACCGATCACACCAGCCCCCTGACACCGGCCGAGACAGCCGCCCGCAGGGGGGAAGCCGCCCACGGCGTGCTCGTGCCGGCCCCGCCGAGCCCCACCGACCGTCGAACGGACGGGGTAGCCGCCCTGGCGCACCACCTCAACCCCTCCGCCACGCTCGTCCAGATCATACAACAGTCGCCAACTACGGCGGAGTTGCCGCCGCCACTCCTACGGCCCGTACCGGACGCTCTTGAAGAGTGGAGGGCCCGGCTGGAACCGGTGACCGTGGCGCCCTCACGCCCCGGTACCGACCTGGGTGTGACGTCGGTGGTGTGGCGGGCCCGGCGACCGCTGCACCCGGAGCGGCTCGCGGACGCACTGCCCACCGTCATGGCCGGCGTGGTGCGCAGTCGAGGCCATCTGTGGCTGTCCAGCCGGCCCGCAGCCGTGGTGACCTGGCGGTCGGCCGGACCGCACATGGAACTGCACGAAGCGGATCGCTGGCTGGAACCCGGAGACGAGAGCGCCTGGCGGGGCGCATCCCCACAACGCCGCACCCTCGCCTCGTGGTTCTGGCACGACTACTACGGCGAACGCCGTAACACCCTCACGTTCACCGGCGCCGACCTCGACCGGGACCGGCTGTGCTCCGCCCTCGACGCGGCCCTGCTGGACGACAGGGAGTTGTCGCTGGGCCGGGACGGCTGGGCGGCCTTCCCCGACCCCCTGCTCGGCGACTTCCCGCTCTGAGCCGAGCCCCTCCCGGGCTCTGCCGCATCTCTCAGCGATACAGGCGTACGGCGGATCGTTCGGGCGGATGCTGCGAGCCCACGAGCAGCGGGCAGGTGGGGGAGACATCCGCTCTCCCTGACACGCTCTACCCGGCACGCGCGTGATCGATGAACGCGGTCAACGCGTCCACAGTGGCGTCGGGCTGCTCGTCGGGAATGAAGTGCCCGGCTTCCGGGATGACGACGCCGGTCACGTTCTCTGCCCAGGGGCTGAGGGAGGTGGCCATGTCGGGGATCGAGCCGTGGGAGCTGGAGATTCCCAGGACCGGGATGGTCAAGTGCCCTCGTCCGGGAGCGAGAGCATCATGGTTTTTGCGCGCTGATTCTGCGGCGTCGCGGAAGTAGGCGAGAGACGCTCGGAGCCCTCCGTCGGCCGCGATGGCGGCGGCGTAGTGGTCGATATCGGCGCTGGCGAAGGTGTTCGGGGACAGTGCCTTGACCCTCAAGAACCAGCCCACGTAGTCACGCTCGCGGCCGGTGATCAGCGTCTCGGGCAGTTCGGGCACCAGGTGGAATGCCAAGTGCCAGGTCTTCCAGGCCCGTTCGGGATCCGTGGGGATGGTGTCCGGGAGGGTGATTCCGGGAATGCCGGCGTCGAGCAGGGCGACGCCGTGCAGGCGGTCTTGGTACCTCAGGGCGAGCGAGAAGGCGACGCAGGCTCCGATGTCGTGGGCGACGAGCCAGTACTTCGGCACGTTGAGCGCGGTCAGCGCGGCCTGGACGCGCGAAGCGACGGTGTGAGTGTCGTAGCTCCCTTGGGGGCGATCGGAGTGGCCCTGTCCCGGCAGGTCCATCGCGATCACGTGGCAGCGCTCGACAAGGCGCGGCATCGCCTTGCGCCAAGCCCACCAGGTCTGCGGGAATCCGGCGAGCAGCACGACGGTGGGGCCGCTCGACCGACCGCCTTCCACGGCGTGAAGCCGGATTCCTTCCGCGTCGACCCAGCGGTGGGTGAAGCCCGCGAGGTCGCGCAGCGGCAGCCCGGGGACCGGGTTCTGGTCCGGAGAGCGGTTCGGGGCGCTGGCGGCGTCGGTCACGTCTCCAGTCTAACGAATCTTGGACTTTTCAGTTCAAGACGGGATGAGCAAGGCCACGACTCGGTGAGCACATCGAGGTCCGCCTCCTCGGCCGACCAGTCGGCGAAGATGTCCAGGGCCGGGCCGGCGAACGCGTCCTCGTCGCTGTCGTCGAAGAGATGGGTCAGCCGCAATACCTCGGCACCGAACAACCGGTGGGACGGGTCCGGATGGGTGCGCAGCGACGCGGCCGCCGTCCAGGTCTCCTACGCCTCGGTGAACGACCTTGCGTTCAAGCCTGACAGGGCGGCAAATATGCTGGGCAGGAGCGCTTTTCGGGCCCTCCTGCCGTGTGCAGGTGTGGTCGAGTGAAACCTGCTCTGGCAGGGTTCTTGCTGACCTGATGCCGACTTTCCTGATGGCCTATCAGGTGGGCGCGTCGCAGTCGATGTGGCCGAGTGCTGGTGGTAGTCGGGTGGGGGCGAGGCTCCGACGGTCGGGACTGTGGCCATGGGGGCAGCGCCGAATGTTTGGTCCGGAAGCCTAGACAGTTTTGTTTGGATCAGCTGCTCGTTGGTCCGGGTGTGCCGTTAACAGATGTGCAGTGGGCGCGAATTGAGCCGTTGCTTCCGGGCCGGACGCCGAAGCGGGGTGGACGCTGGCGTGACCACCGCGAGGTGATCGACGCGATCGCCTTCAAGTTCCAGACCGGAATGCAGTGGGTCCACCTGCCGGAGAAATACGGCAACTGGCGAGGCGCCTACGGCCGGCTGCGGATGTGGGCCATCGACGGCAAGGGAGCGAGTGTTCACCGCGCTGATGGCCCAGGCCGACGCGGACGAGCCCTCAACTGGACCGTGTCGGTGGACTCGCCGGAGTGACCGGTCAGGCTGCCCCAGTTGCATGCGCTCCTTGGCTTGCGGTCAGGCGGGGGACGCGTGGCGTGCACGGCTGCTGGTCAGGAGCGTCGCTCGGCGGACCGTGCTGGTGGAGGCGGCCAGCAACGGCATCCGGACGGCCGGGCTGGGAATGCGTTCTTGGGCGTGCAGCACTCCCTTGATCACTGTCGGGTTCGGTTCGGCGAAGAGGGCAGCGGACAACCGGGCCAGCTCGGCTCCGAGCCTGCGGGCGGGTGCAGCGGAGCCGCGCCGCCACAACGAGATCAGTTCGGCGTAGTCGGCGGTGCGCACATTGGCCGATGCGACGATTCCGCCGTGGGCGCCCGCCGCGACGAGCGGTGACAGGACGACGTCGTCGCCGCCGAGCACGGCGAAGCCGGGCGAGGGGCTTCCGAGCAACTCCACTGTGGTCGCGTCGATCGCGCCGGTCGCGTGCTTGATCCCGACGATCCCTGGTAGTCGGCTGAGTGCTGCGATCGTGCCGGCGCTGAGAGTCTGTCCCGTGCGGTAGGGGATGTCGTACACGATCAGCGGTATGCCGCCGTGTTCGGCCAGCGCGGTGAAATGCGCGAGTGTCCCCGCTTCACCGGGCCGGATGTAGGGCGGCGCGGGAACCAGCGCCGCGGCGACGTCGCCGGTGGCCGCCAGCTCGCGCAGCGACTTGATGGCGGTGGCGGTGTCATTGGTGCCGACCCCGACGATCAGCGGGGCGCCGTGAGCGCGGCAGGCGGCGGAGCAGATCCGCACCACAGTCTGCTTCTCCTCCGCGCTCAACGTGGCCGATTCCGCCGTGGTGCCGAGGGCGACGAGTCCGGAGGCGTCGGCCGACAGCGCCTCGTCGGCGAGTCGGGCCAGTGCATCGGGGGCGAAGCGCAGGTCGTTGGTGAACGGAGTCACCAAGGGGACGTACAGGCCGTTGAAGATCGGATCGGGCTTCATGGTCCCACCCTGGCTCACACTGACCCGGTAGATCCATTTCTGATTTCTACCTTTATGCCTAAGCTGAACTTATGCTTGATGTTCGTCGTCTCCACCTGCTTCGCGAACTGGACCGGCGGGGCACTATCGCGGCCGTGGCCGAGGCTCTCACCTTCACCGCATCCGCCGTCTCCCAGCAGCTGGGTGTGCTGGAACGCGAGGCAGGCGTGGCCTTGCTGGAACGCAGCGGCAGGCGTGTGATCCTCACGCCCGCAGGCCGGTCCCTCGTCGCACACGCCGACGCCGTGCTGCAACGCCTCGAGCTGGCGGTAGCCGAGCTGGCCGGCGCGCGGGACGGCATCGGCGGGCCACTACGTATCGGGACCTTCCCCTCCGGCGGCCACACCATCGTGCCCGCCGCACTGGCAGAGCTGGCCCAGTGGCATCCCGCGCTGGAACCGATGGTGCAAGAAATCGACTCTGCCCGCGTCTCCGACGGCCTGCGAGCCGGCGAACTCGACGTGGCCCTTGTCCACGACTACGACTTCGTACCCGCCTCACCGGACACCACGGTGGACGAGGTGCCCCTGCTGGATGAGCCGATGTACCTCGTCACCAACACCGCGACCAAGAACACCGGCCGCAGCGACACGCTGGCAGAGCTGCTCAGCCCCTATGCCGAGGTCCCGTGGATCACCGCACGGGACGGCACGACCGGGCACGCGATGGCCGTGCGCGCCTGCCAGTCGGCCGGGTTCCAGCCCAGAATTCGCCACCAGGTCAATGACTTCCGCACAGTGCTCGCGCTGGCCGCCACCGGGCAAGGAGCCGGCTTTGTGCCGGAAATGGCCACTGCGCACAGCCCCGCAGGTGTGGTGTTGACCAAGTTGCCGTTGTTCCGTCGATCGAAGGTCGCCTTCCGCGCGGGCGGCGGCACCCATCCGGCGATCGCCGCTTTTGTGGCCGCGGCAAGAGCGGCAGTGAGCTCCATGATCGGTTCAGGACGGGATGAGAAGACCGCGATGCGCCACGCGGACTCCGTCCGGGCCTTGCCGGAGCGGGGCGCCGAGGCGGACCCAGACGCACCTGCCTGTTCGGTACCGGCGCCTCACGACACTGTCACTCGGGGAAACGCTCCGGGCGGAAGTCCGCAAGCATCTCGTCCCTCTTCCCGCTGAGGATCTCCGAACCAAGCAGCCTGCCGATCACCGGCCCGAGCGTGATGCCGCTGTGGGAGACAGCCTCGTAGTAGCCAGGCACTGAAGGCACCGCTCCCACCGAGGGGAATCCGTCGGCCGGGATGGGCCGGTGGGCCACCCGTGTCTGTGAGATGCGGGAGTCGCCGAGTTCCGGAACGACGTGCTGCGCCGATTCGTGGAGCAGCCGTGCGAGTTCCGCTGGATCTTCACCTGTGTCGATCAGTGCGTCGATCTCGCGGCTGTGGAGGACCACTGACGCATCTCCGTCAGGACGGATCTCGATGTGCGGCGCGTGCATGGCCCGGTGAACCGGGACCCGAGCACAGTCGATCCGGGTGACGACGCCGGGTTCTCGACGCATCGGCAAATGCCGTGCGATGAGCCCGGCGACCTGGGAGGCGCTGGGTCCTGCCGCGTTCACGACGGCGTCGACGTCGAGACGGCTCCCATCCGACAGAGTCACTGTCCGGATGCCCCCGTCGGCGCCGGTACCGATCTCGCAGACCGCGGTGCCGGACCGGTGTTCGGCGCCGGACTCAATGGCTCGGCCGACCAGGCGGCCGACGAGGTGCCGTCCGTGCACCCATGCTTCGTCGGGGTAGAACAGGACCGGCGTCTTGCCGGGCACCGTGAGAGCAGGTTCGAGGCGACGGCGCACCTCGGCCCCCGTGCACACCTCGACCCTGTAGTCCCAACTAGCCAGCAGGTCGGCTGTTTCCAGGAGCTTCGCCTCCGCTGCGGGAGCGTCAGCCCAGCGCAGGTGGCCGCTGGGATGCCACCAAGAGTCTGACCCGATGGTCTCTGCAAGCTCGCGGTACGCCGCCATGCTCGCAACGTTCAGGTCGAAGTAGGACCTGCGCTCGGTCTTGTTGCTGGCGTTGACCCACGAGAAAGACCAGTTGGTGACCCCTTCGCCTGGCTGACCCGCGTCGATGAAGACCACCTCGGCCCCGTGCCGCGACAGGTTCCAGCCCACGCTGGCTCCGAGAATGCCCACTCCGATGACGGCAACACGTTCAGGCCGCTGTACGCACCCAACGCTCACGAGCGCCCCTTCCAGGATGACGGGCGAACTCCCGCTTCCAGCATGCCATCAGCCCGTTCGGCGAGAGCGCGCGATGAGCGTCGATCTCAGGCTCGGTCCACAAGCGCAACCTCAGCCGATCGGTTTCAAGTTGGAGCGGCCCCACCGCCGAGTCCGTCCGTGCCCAGCTCGGCGCCGTTGAGGAGATCGGCGGACAGGTAGTAATCCTCACGCGCATGCGTGTTGGGGCCCAGAAGGTTCTCCATGAACACCTGCGGATGCACATGCGCCCAGGGAGGCCGGCGATATACGCTCCACCAGTTCGTGCCACGCGAAGTGTGGGTCGTGAAGCCGGCCGTACGCCTCTTACGTCGCAGGTGGCGCCGGAGGGGACGCCGCCCTGGGGCGCCGTCAGGGTGCGGGGCGCCTCAGCCGGCGGCCCAGGAGGACGGTTCCGGCGCCCGCGATCAGTGAGGCGGCGGCGATGCCGGTGAGTGTGGTCTTGGCCCGGCCGTCGTGGGTGGACCCTGTGGCGGCCAGTCCGGGCCGGGCGGAATCGGCCGCTGTGGCGGCTTGGAGGACGAGGTCGGTGACCGCTTCGGGGTGGGAGATCATGGCCACGTGGGAGGAGTCGATCTCCACCGTGTGTGAACCCGCGCGCTTCGCCTCGAAGCGTTCCTGGTCGGGGTTGATGGTCTTGTCCTGTTTCGCAACGAGGAACCATGAGGGGATGTGTTTCCAGGCGGCGACCTTGGCCTTCTCCGAGAACGCGGTCGTGGCCGCGGGCCGTTGGGTCACGGCCATGACCCTCGTGACGCTCTCCGGCAGGTCGGCGGCGAAGACCTGGTGGAGTCTGTCGGGCTTGAGGTAGAGGTCGGTCCCGTTGAGGCCGTCGCCGGCGCGGTAGGGGACGGACTTCGTGGCGGTGTCGAGTTCGCTGGGGAACCTGGCGGCCAGGGACATGCCGTTCTCGCCCACGTCGGGCATCAGTGCCGAGACGTATACCAGGGACTTCACTTGGGGGTTGCCCGCGGCGGCCGAGCTGATCAGGGCGCCGCCGTACGAGTGCCCCACCAGCACGACGGGTCCCTTGATGCTGTCCAGCACCGAGGCGATGTAGGTGGAGTCGCTGTACAGCCCGCGTAGCGGGTTGGCGGGGGCGATGACGGTGTAGCCACGGCGTTGGAGCCGCTCGACGACCCCGTTCCAGCTGGAGGCGTCTGCGAACGCCCCGTGCACCAGCACGATGGTGGGTTTGGTCGTGGTCGTGGTCGTGCCGCCGTCCGCGACGGCGGGGGCTGCCACGGTCGTGCACAGGGCCATGGCGCATCCGGCCGCGATGACGTGTGTGCGACGTATTCGACGCCGTGAGCCGCGCACCGGAAATGCCGCCATGTCCATCTCGCCTTCTTCGTGAGACTTACGGAAACTCAGTGTTCATCCATCCGCACCGGCAGGCGCGGCCGCGCGCTCCAACAGAGCCATAAAAGTGGGCCACGGGAGTGAATTCCGGAGTCCACGGGTTTCCCAACCGAAGCCCCGACGCAGGCCGCGGACCTGTGGACGGCCGTCGGTCACGCCGCCTCGGCGGACGCCCTGTTCGTGAGCGAGGCTGGTTCCAACGAGGTCCCGATCACGGAATACGTACGGCCCGGTGCCGCCCTCTCCCACATGTCCGCTGTCGGCGCGGGCCTCGGATTCGGGCTGCCCGCCGCTGTCGGCGCCCAACTCGGCGCCCCGGACCGCCCGGTGATCGCCCTCATGGGCGACGGTTCGATGCACTACGCGATCACGTCCCTGTGGACCGCGGCCCACTACAAGATTCCACTGACGATCGTCGTCTCCTCCAACGACGAATACGGCGTCCTCAAGCAGTTCGCCGACATCGAGAGCGCCATCGGCATCCCCGGACTCGACCTGCCCGAGCTGAACTCGCGGCCACCGCTGCGAGTTACGGCATCGACGCGCACGAGGCCAACGACACCGACCAGGTCGCCGAGATGCTCCGCGCCGGAGTCAACGACCGGGAACGCCCGACCCTCATCAACGTCCGCACGAACAAGGTCAAGAAGGTCGCCCCCGCCTGACCTGAGCCCGCCCAACCCGGCAGAAACGGTCGACGAGTGTCCCACCGTCCCCTCCGTCGCTGCCGGGCCGCGCGGAGAACTCGGCCGGGACGCCGGTGAACGCACGCTTCATCACCCTCAACGACCAGGGCAGGTTGCCAGCGGGTGCAGCAGCTGGATGAGAAGGGCAAACTGGTCACGATCGGCCTCGACCCCTGAGTGCCGAGCCAACGCGCTCTGAGGTGAGCCATGAACGTGGAAGCTGACATCCCGAGCCTCGTCGGCGTCCACCACCTGAAGCTGCCGGTACGCGATCTCGCCCGCTCCGAGGCGTGGTACGGCCGCACGCTCGGCTACCGGCGGGCAGCCGAGTTCGTCGAGCAGGGGGCGTTGATAGAGATTGTGCTGAGCCACCCGGCCGGCGGACCGGACCTGGCGCTGCGACTCGCCCCGGACCGGGCCGAGGCCGCCGCCGGCTTCGACTACTTCGCGATCGCGGTGCCCGACAGTGCCGCGATCGAGGCGCTCGCCGCTCGCCTGGAGGCCCTTGACCAGCCGCACGGCGGCGTCTGGCGCGGCCTGCGCGGATGGGTGCTGCCGCGGCTGCATGACCCCGACGGTCACGAGGTGCGTTTCTACACCATCGAGGAACACACCTCGGGCGAGCCCGGCGAGGTCATGCGCATGGTGGGCCCGCAGGAAAGCGCCGAGCAGGTGCGGCCCCCCGCGCCGTAGGCGGCCCGACCAGAGTTTTACCGACCGACTCAGGTCAGTCTCCACAAGCGAACGAGGCTGGGTGACCGAAGGAACCTCGGCGGCACCGGCGAGGCAGCCGGTGGTCACTGCGTGGTGCGCAGGGGGAGTAGTGGTGGACAGACGCCTTTTGGACGGTGCAGCACGGCCCAACCTAGTGCACCTGCTCTGGTCAGCGGAAACGTCACGAGGAGGCACCACGCAGCACCGGGCAAGATGATCGCTCACGGTGAACGATCACTAATGCCGCCCTGTCCGGCCGGGTCGGGGTCGAAGACGACGGGCCGGTCCATCCAGACGATGTGGTGCTCGGTGATGGCGAAGTCGTGCATCGTCGTCGGGCCCGGCCGGCCGGCGTCCACGTGCACGGTGATGTCGTCGGGCAGCGACCCGAGGTCCTCCAGGCGGTCCGGAGTCGGGGCAAGCAGCTGGGAGTCGTGGCGGTTGGCACCGGCCAGGACACGGCCCAGCGGAATGCCGTAACCACCCGTCATGCCCGAGCGTTTCAGCCCCCGTTTGCCGCGGTCGACCGGTGAGTTTCCGGCGATCTCGCCGCCTCCGGGGGCCTTGGTGATGGAGCCGTCGATGGCGATCTAGTCGAGGACCAGGCCGACGATTCGGTCGTAGGACTCCAACGCGATCTGCTTGAGCCGGGTGAAGGGCCGGCTCACCGCGGTGTTCAGGTTCGGGGCTCGTCGCTTTCACGTCCGGCGGGGCCGGGGGGCCTTGCCGTGGTGGTCTGCTGGAAGGTCCGCCGGTAGGCGGAGGGCGTGGTGCCGAGGGCGTCGCGGAATCGAGCGCGGAAGTTGGTGCTGGTACCGAGGCCGCTTTGGGCGGCGATCTGCTCGATGCCGAGGTCGGTGACTTCCAGGAGTTCGCGGGCGTGGTTGATGCGGGCGGTGAGCAGCTATCGGTGCGGCGTGATACCGGTTTCCTGGCGCCACGAGCGGACCAGGGTGCGCGCGGAGACACGAGCGTGCCGGGCAAGAACCTCCAGCGTGAGAGCTTCGTCGAGGTGGTTCAGGGCCCAGTCGCGGGTGTCGGTGAGGGTGCGAGCGGTGGGCTCGGGCAGGGACTGGGCGATGTACTGGGCTTGGCCGCCGTCGCGGTGCGGCGCGGCGACCAGTTCGCGGGCGATGTCGTTGGCGACGGCGGCACCGAGGTCCTTGCGGACGAGGTAGAGACACAGATCGATGCCCGCGGTCACGCCCGCGGAGGTCAGCAGGGGACCGTCGTCGATGTAGAGGACGCTGCGGTCCACCCGGACCTGGGGGTAGAGCTTTTCGAGATCGTCGGCGCTGGCCCAATGAGTGGTCACCGTACGGCCGTTGAGCAGCCCGGCCGCGGCGAGCGCAAAGGCGCCGGTGCAGATGGAGGCGATGCGCGCGCCTCGGCTGAAGGCAAGTCTCAAAGCCGCTGTGACCTCGGGCGCCGGTGGCAGCTGATAGTCCCAGTAGCCCGGCACGATGATCGTGTCCGCCTGGGCCAGGGCCGGCAGTCCCGCTGTGTCTCCGACCGTGAACCCGGTGCTGGTCGTGACGCTGCCACGGGCCCCGCTGCACACCGTGAGTTCGTACGGCGTGTTGTGCCGCGCGTTGAAGATCTGCGTAGGGATGCCGAGGTCGATGGGGAGTACGAGGGGCAGCACCAGGACCGCGACGCGATGAGGAGCCATGGCTCCCATGTTACGACCGTAACTTTCTTGACAGCCGCGAGCCGAGCGGAGATCCGCAGGAACGGGCCCGTCGGTCCGTGGCCGCGTGGGCGTGTCCCGATCGGCCCGTGGCCGCGTGGGCGTGTCCCGAAAATTGCGAAGGGTGGCGTACGAGCTTGTGGTTGATCGCGAAAGGCCGGACGACGATCGAGTCATGAGCAGTACGGCCCAACGCCGGGGCTCACGCCGGCAGCGGCCGCGCCCGAGCGGCACCGCACCGGCCCAGGCAAGGACACCCGACTGTCGTGACCACGTACACCCCGATCGGCCGGTACTTCCACGTGAAGAACGGGCGGGTCTACGGCCACGTTCGCGAGGGCGACGGGCCGGCGCTGGTCTTCCTCCACTACTGGGGCGGCTCCCACCGCACCTGGCGGCCGGTCATCGAGCGCCTCAGCCCTGCGCAGGGGTTCGTCTCGTGCGACCATCGCGGCTGGGGTGAGTCCACCGAGGTACCCGGCCCCTACGGGGTGGAGCAGCTCGCCGACGATGCCGAGCGCGTCATCGGCGAACTCGGCTACGGCACATTCGTCGTGGTGGGCCACTCCATGGGCGGAAAGGTGGCCCAGGCGCTCGCCTCTCGCCGCACTGCCGGACTCAAGGGCGTGGTGCTCGTCGCACCCGCTCCGCCGGCTCCGATCGGTGTGACGCACGAGTTCCAGGAGGCGCTGGCGCACGCCTACGACAACGACGAGAGCATCGACCGCAGCATCGATCTGGTGCTGACCAATGGCGGACTGTCCGCCGAGGCGCGCCGGCAGGTGCACGAGGACAGCTCCCGGGCAGGCGAGGAGGCCCGCATGGCGTGGCCGCGACAGGCGCTGGTCGAGGACTTCGCGGACAGGGTCGGTGCGATCAACGTTCCCGTACTGGTGCTGGCCGGCAGCGACGACAAGGTCGACCCGCCGCAGATTCTGCGCGCACACCTGCTTCCCCTGATCACCACTGCCACCCTCACCGAGCTCGGCGGCACGGGCCACCTGTCGCCACTGGAGGTGCCCGACCAGATCGCCTCCCACATCAGCGAGTTCATCGCCCGCCTCTAGTCCCTCGTGGACCACGGCCGGGGGCATCACCCACCCGGCGGGAGGTGAGCGCGAGGCGGTAACCAGCCGAAGAGGAGAGCACCCATGGTTACTTTCGCGCCGGCGCCCGGCTTCGCTCAGGGCCCCGAGATCCCCGAATCCGGTTATGTCGTCACGGACCTGGGCGGCGGTGTCCACGGCATCACCCAACGGGTGATCAACACTATGTTCCTGGTGACCAAGAACGGCGTTGTCCTCGTGGACGCCCCTCCAGTCCTGGGCGAAAAGCTGCTGATGGCCATTGAGGAAGTCACCCCGAAGCCGGTAACTCACCTCATCTACAGCCACCCGCACGCCGACCACACCGGGACCGCCCATTTGCTGGACCGACGCGGCCCAGCCGCCCGGGACGGGCAGGCACTGCGGGCGCCACTCCACAGTTCCGGTGTGCGGTTCGCCTCGGATGCTTGCACCCATTTTCGCCAGCAGAAGCCAGAAGCCAGAAGCCAGAAGCCAGAAGCCAGAAGCCAGAAGCCAGAGGACAGAAGCCAGAAGGTGGTTATCCCATGAGTACCGTCGAAGACAGCAATAAAGCCCTCGTCCGTGAAGCTTTCGAGGCCCTGTTCAACAAGCGGGACTACACCGCTGCCGAGCGATTCTGGTCCCCCGGCTACATCCAACACAGCGCCCATATCGCGCCCGGCCGGGAGGGGCTCTTCGACCTCGTCAAGAACTCCCCGGCGCAGCTGAGGCACGAATGCGAGCTGATCATGGCGGAAGGGGACATGGTCATGGTGCGCGGGCGTTTCTCGGGGCACGGGCAGCCCGCCCCGTGGATCGCCGTCGACCTCCTCCGCCTCGAGGACGGCATCATGGTGGAGCACTGGGACGTGATCGAGGAGGAAGCCTCCCGGAAGCAGTCCCTGAGCGGCCTGCCGATGTTCGGCGACGACTTCCCCGAGGAGCGCTGAGACCTGTTCCGCGAGGTGGGGATCAGTTGGATCGGTTGCAGAGGTCATCGACGTACGTGCGCGCATCCACTTCGGGCAGCGTCCAGGGCAGGAAGACGGCCCGGTAGATGATGGGGGCCACCACCCGGTCGATGACCTCGTCGCCGCTGAAGGTGCTGCCGGGCCGGGAAGCGAAGCCGGCTGCTTCTGCCCGCCGGTCGCGCAGGCAGTCCGACTCGCTTTCACCGGCTGCGGCCGCTCCGCCCCGCAGCAGGGCGGCGTTCACCGTGACGCTGTAATGGCTGAGCATCTCCTGTGCCCATGCGGTCAGATCGGCACGCAGGTCTCCGGTGTCGGGAAGGCCGCGGTCCGGGTCGAGCCGGTAGGTCGCCAGGTCGTTGATCATGGCGCGCGCATCGCCCCACCGCCGGTAGATGCTCGAGTGATTGACTCCCGCACGCTCCGCGACCATGGGGATGGTGACGGCGTCACTGCCACGTTCGGCGATCAGTTCCTCGACGGCCTTCCTGATGGACGTCAGCACCAGGGCGCTACGGCCTCCGGTGCGCCGCCGCGGGGACGATTCTGCAACCATGCCTCCACCGTAACGCACATCGTTTGGCATTAAGCCGCCTCTGGGTTTACGGTGAACGTAATGCACAGATTTTGGCCTTAGGGGGCTGTGGAGTGTTCCGCATCGCATCAAGGCATGACCGCGGCCATGGCTCCGCGGCCCCTGAGCCCGCCCGGTCCGGCAGGCTGCTTCCTCCTTCCGCGGCGTTCGCCGGGTCGGCAGCCGTCTTCGCGGCGCTCTATGTGGCCGCAGGCGCGCCCACGCCGCTGCTGGTCGTCTTCGAGCAGCAATGGCACTTCCCCGCCTGGGTGCTGACGGTTGCCTTCGCTTCCTACGCGCTCGGCCTGCTGGCGGCTCTGCTCGTCGCCGGATCGCTGTCCGACTACATCGGACGCCGGCCTGTCCTGATCGGGTCGCTCTTGGTCGAGCTCGGGGCGATGCTCATGTTCGTCTTCGCTCCGGACATCGGCTGGGTCATCGCAGCCCGCACCATCCAAGGCATCGCCACCGGCGCAGCCACGAGCGCTTTCTCGGCCTCGGTCGTGGAACACGCCCCGGAACGCCACAAGAAACTCGGCACCATCATCACCAGCATCGCTCCGGCGGGCGGACTGGGACTGGGGGCCCTGCTGACCGGCGCAGCCGTCCAGTTCAGCAGCCACGCGACCGTGATCGTGTTCTCGGCCCTCGCGGTCATCATGGTCGTCGGCACGGCTGTCGCTGCCTTCTCCGCGGAGACTGTTTCCACGCGTCCGGGAGCGGTACGTGCCCTGATTCCCCGCGTCTCCGTCCCTCAGGCCGCACGCCGTGAGTTCGCTGCGAGCATCCCCGTTCACATGGCCGCATGGATGCTGGCCGGACTGTTCATGGGGCTCGTGCCCACCATCATCCGGGACCTGCTGGGCCTGCACAGCGGGCTCCTGAACGGTGCCACGGCCTTCATCCAACCCGCGGCAGCCGCCGTGGCCGGCCTCTTCCTCGGCCGTCTGACATCACGCCGCACCCTCTTCGTCGGTGGTGTAGGCGTGCTGCTGGGAACCGCAGTGATCGAGGCCGGTGTCGCCGCCGGCATGCTCCCGCTGCTGTGGGTGGGAGGCATCATCGGCGGCGTGGGCTTCGGCGCCTCGTTCTCCGGAGCCATCCGCACCATCGCCCCGCTCGTGCAGCCCCACCAGAGGGCAGGACTCTTCGCATCCATCTACCTGGTCGCCTACCTGAGCTTCGGAGTGCCGGCGATCATCGCAGGACTCCTTATCGCTCCGGTCGGACTGCTGGGCACCGTCCTCGGCTACGGGGTCGCCATCCTCGCCGCCGCAACCCTCGGGCTCCTCGCGCAGTACCGCGTCAGCACACCCCGCTGACCCGGGAGCGGGATCGCGGATCGAGATCGAGACCGTCGACATCACCGAGCGCGGAGATCACGGCGCTGCACACTCGGCCGGCGGAGCGGATGTTCGATCTGCTCTTCGTGAACGCCGGCGTCACCAACCGGCCGGAAGGCACTGTGGCGCAGACCTCGACCGATGGGAGTGGTAGTGACGTACCTGTCTGCGGGCGACGGCGACATCGCGCGGCTCTATGCCTGGTTCGGCTTCCGCCCCGTGGACACCGCAGTGATCGCTGAGTCTGCCGAGTAGTTGCTCGCGGGCAAGCCGTCACCCACGACGAGCGGATGGCCGCGCGGGGTTCTCGGGCGGCTGAAGCAATTCTCCGCCCCTCAGTGCTGTGTGAGTCCGGCAAGGACGGGCCCACCGGGCCGCGGTCGTGCGGCTGACTTGCAAGCGGTCTGCGGCCCGGCACAAAGGCCAGCTCGCGGGGCAGGCTGGATTTCGGGGAACTGGCCTAGCCGGGCGAGCAGGTGACGCCCACACCTGCAGTCGGCGGAGCGCTGAGCGCGAGGGGGATTCGGTAGAACGCGGAGACCAACATGCCTCGCCGTGGGCGCTGGCGGCAGCTGGGGATCCGGCTGGCTCATCTACCCGCTCGACGAGCTCGTCGGCCGGCAATTCCGCTTCGAGGCGAACATCGCCTCGGCGGCGCTGAACATCAAAGCCGTTCGATGCTTGTCCGGGGCAGCTTTACGCCTCCGAGGGGGTAGCCGGTCGTGTCGCGTAGCGGTGGCGCATGGCGTCGCTGGCTGCGGGGCCTGCGGTGAAGACGTAGGTGGCGCTGTCGTCCAGTCGGCGGCCTGTCTTGGCGTCGACGACGACGGGCTCGGCTTCCTCGCCGCTGTGCGCGTCGATGAGGATCATGCTGCGTTCGGCCGGTGTGAGGCGGGAGTTGCCCCACGCGGCCAGGGCGACGATCACCGGTCGGAGGGAGTGCCCGAGTTCGGTGAGGACGTACTCGTGGCGTACGGGGTTGGTCTGGTAGGGCCGGCGTTCCAGTAGTCCGTCCGCGACGAGGGTTTTCAGCCGGGTGGTGAGCATGCTGGAGGAGATGCCCAGGCTCTCCTGGAACTGGTCGAAGCGTGTGTAGCCGTCGAAGGTGTCGTGGAGGATCAGCAGCGTCCACCACTCGCCTACGTGTTCCACCGTCGTGGACAGCGGGCACTCCCGGTCCTCCAGCCTGATCCGGCTTGCCACGGCGACCATCCCCTCAGTTACTGCTAAAGTCGAAGTTAGTAGCTTCTATTTTAGCAGTAATGACGGGAGTGGCGCCTTCTGCGCCCGCACCCGGAAACGGAGCACACCGTGACCACATCCATCAGCGAATCCCTCGACGGCCGACGCGCTCTGGTCACCGGCGGAACCAAGGGCACCGGAGCCGCCATCGCCCGACGTCTCACCCAGGCCGGCGCAACCGTACTGGTCACCGCCCGCAGCCGCCCCGACGACGTCGAGGAGAAGGCGTTCATCACGGCCGACCTGTCCACCACCCAGGGCGCAGCCCACGTAGCCACCGAGGTCGACGCCCGTGTGGGAGGCGTCGACATCCTGGTCAACACCCTCGGCGGGTCCGAGTCGCCGGCTGGAGGGTTCGCAGCGCTCGGCGAGGAAGACTGGGCCAGGGAGCTGAACACAAACCTGCTGGCCGCTGTCCGCCTGGACCGAGCACTCCTCCCTCACATGATCACTAAGGGCAAGGGCGTGATCGTGCACGTCACCTCGATCCAGCGCCGCATGCCACTGTGGAACGGAACCCTGGCTTACGCCGCCGCCAAGGCCGCCCTGACCACCTACAGCAAGGGCCTGGCCAACGAGGTCGCCCCGCACGGCGTCCGCGTCAACACCGTCTCGCCCGGCTTCGTACAAACCTCGGCCGCCGACCACCTCGTCGCCCGGATCGCCCACGACGCAGACATCACCCAGGAAGCGGCGCTGGGCCGTCTCATGGACTCCCTGGGCGGCATCCCGCTCGGCCGCCCCAACAGGCCCGAGGAAGTCGCCGAGCTCGTCGCCTTCCTCGTCTCCGACCGCGCCTCGGCCATCGTCGGCGCCGAACACGTCATCGACGGCGGCACCACCCCCACCGTTTGAACCCGCCACCACCCCAAGGAACGTCATGCACGACAACCAGCCCCGAACCAGCACTCCGGACACCCTGCCCGAGGTGATCACCCGCTATCTGGCAGCGCACCGCGCCCGCGACACCGCCACCGCCATCACGGCGTTCACCCGCGAAGCCACGGTGATCGACGACGGCAACACCTACGAGGGCACCGAGGCGATCGAGGGATGGCTCGACGGATCCGCCACCGAATTCACCTACACCATCCGCCTCACCGACGCCCAGCAGACCGACGCAACCTGCTACATCGCCACCCACCACCTCGAGGGCAACTTCCCCGGCGGCACCATCGATCTGCGCTACCAGTTCACACTCCGCGACGGCCTCATCGAACGCCTCGTCATCGAACCCTGAGCCGACTGCAAGGCGGTCCTCCCTCTGCGGCGCGGGTCAGCGCTGAGATCCGGATTCCGCCGCGGACCACCTCTCCGGTGCCATGCCCTCCGTGACGCTCAGCTCCTGGGTCCCTACGACAGACAGCAGTTCCAGCTGCTCGGCTCCCGGGCTTCCGGGCGGGGCGGTGAACCACAGCAGGCGTTGTCGTCCGTCCTCGCTGAGGAGGTTGTAGCAGTCGAGTTCGATGACACCGAGCATGGGGTGGACGATCCTCTTGTGCTCCATGCGGCGCACCGCGACGTCGTGGGTGTCCCAGAGGGCTGCGAACTCCTGGCTGCGGCGGCGTAGCACGGCGACCATCTTCGTGACCTCCGCGTCCCGGCCGCGCCGGGCGGCCGCTGCTTGGAGGTCGGCCAAGAACACCCGGGAGTGGCGCGGGTGGTCCTCGGGCGGGTAGATGTCGCGCGCCTGCGGGTCGGTGAACCAGCGGTACACGAAGCTCGCCGCCGGGCCGCGGTGTGCCGGGGACTTGCCGAGCAGGGTCAGGGCCAGGTCGTTTTCCACCAGGGTTTCGTGCAGGTCGGTGATGACGCGCGCGGGAGTGTTGGACAGCCGGTCCAGGAGTCCGAGGAGCGCGGGCTGCACGTGTGCCGATGGTCCGTGTGCTGACGGGGGGACCGGCCGTTCGGCCAGGTGAAAAAGGTGGTCGCGCTCGTCGCCGTTCAGGCGCAGGGCTCGGGCGAGGGCAGCCAGGGTCTGGGTCGAGGGCTGCACGCCGTTCTTTGCGCTGCCGCGTTCCAGCTCGGTGTAGTAGTCGGCTGACAGCCCTGCCAGCTGCGCGACTTCCTCGCGGCGCAGCCCGGGGACGCGCCGGCGCGGGCCGTGGGGGAGACCGACCTCGGCGGGGCGGATGCGGTCGCGGCGTGTCCTGAGGAAGGCACCGAGTTCTGGAAGGTTCACCCCTCCATGGTCGCTCGTACGCCAGAGCGCAGCCAGGGGGTGGCATCCCCTGGGTAAACGCAGCCCTGGCTAGGGATGGGGGACCAGGCGATCGTGGAGGACGCAGCAGGGCAACGGCAAGGCCGCGGCCCGACCCCCCTGGACAGCCTGCTCACCGCGGGCACCTCCCTGTAACGCCCCACTGAGAGAAGGAACAACCAGCCATGCCTTTCGCGAACTTCAAGGTCCCCGAGAAGACCCTCACCCCGAAGCAGAAGGAGGAGATCGTCACCCGCACCACCGAGCTGTATGTCGAGATCTACGGCGAGCGCGCCCGTAACACCACCATGGTTCTGGTCGAAGAGGTCGCCGACGGCGGCTGGGGCATCTCCGGCAACGTGCTGACCCTCCCCATGCTCGGCGAGGCGACACCGACCGACACCAGCGGCGCCTGACCGCACCGGCCGTCATTCGGCCAAGACAGCACCTTGAAACCGAGGGCCGCCGGGTCGCGCGTCCGCCACACGGTCTCGTTCATCCGGGGTCGGTGAGATCAGCGAAGCCCTTCATTGTGTCCCCGTACTCGATCGGTCGGCGGTGTCCACCGGAGTGCGGGGACGGGGCACGGTCGCCGGTGCGGCGGCGCTCGCCGCCACCGTCGCGCTGCCGGCCGTTGCTGCCGGCCACGGCCACCACGCTCCGGCCCCGCACCACAGCCGCTCCGTTGTGGTCCTGGGCGCGATCCAGTACGACAGCCCCGGACGGGATGACCGTTCCAACCGAAGCCTCAACCCGGAGTGGGTCACGGTGAAGAACACCGGCCGCCTCCCGGTCAACATCAAGGGCTGAACCCTGTCCGACAAGTCCGGCCACAGCTACCGCTTCGGCAACCTCCGCCTCAACGGCCACAGCCAGATCCGTGTCCACACCGGCATCGGCCACGACAACCGCCGCGACGTCTACCAGGACCGCCGAACCTACGTCTGGGACAACACCGGCGACACCGCCACCCTGCGCAACGACCACCGCCGCATCGTCGACGCCGAAAGCTGGGGACGCCACGGTCACTGACCGGCCTGAACCGGCCGGTGAGCCGTGCCGCTCACCGGCCACCCATGGTGCGCCGCAGGCCCGTGCCGGCGGCGCACCCCTGCGTCCCGTTCAAGGGGCTGGATCGCGAACGCGTCTGCTGCCCATGCCGCTGGCCCTGTGAGTCCGCTTCGGGGCCAGCGCACACCCGGAATCAATCCCAGCAGGACCGGACGCGTTGTCTACACCCCTCGAACTCCACGGCGGTGCTCTCGCAGCCGGCGGCGAGCTGGCGCAGGGTGTCGCGCTCAGCGCGGTCGACGGTCAGCGACCAGCGGAGCTTGGTGCTCACCCAGTCGGACAGGTAGGTGCACTGGGCGTCGGCAGCCGGCGGCATCCACTGGGCGGGTCCTGGTCGGCCTTGGACCGGTTGCTCTTGGCAGTGACGGCGACCAGGGAGCGTTCGGCGCCGAGGTCGTTGGCGTAAGCCTGACGCCGGGCTGCGGTCCACTGGTGCAGGCGGACGACCCGCACCTGGATGCAGTCCGGGCGAGTGGCATCGCCACTGTCGTCAACTGTGCCGCGACCACCGGCGGAAAGCGGCCTGCCGTCGAGACGCTGGTCTTCGGGTCCGACGGAGAGTTGATCACCACTTATCGCAAGCAGCACTTGTTCGAGCACGAGCAGGACGTATTCGTAGCGGGACAGCTTGACGGCCGATTTGAGCTCGGCGGGCTGCGTTTCGCCCTTGCCGCGTGCTTTGACAACCACTTCACCGAGCTGGTCTCCCGTGGTGCCGCCGATGGGTGTCAGGTGCATCTGGCCAGTTCGCTGTAGGGCACGGGCGGCGGAGTGCAAGAGCTGGCGACCGTGTATCCGGGCATCGCCAAGGACTTCGATCTGCACGTCGTCGTGGCCAACCATGTCGGCCCTGCCGGTGCGTGGACCGGCTGTGGCCGCTCCGCGCTGTGGGCTGCAGGCGGCGGCCTTCTCACGCAAGCCGACGCCGACACGCCCATGGTGGTCACCGCAGAGGTCGGATAGAGCGTGCCATGGATCAGCAGCGCATCCAGACCAGAAGCGCGGCAGCGGTAACGGCCCCCAGGTAGATGTAGATCAGTGAGAGCGGACGGCATTTGCCGTCCGCCGCGCGAACGACCAATGGCTTCGCCTGCTGCACCCCCTCCGCCCAGGAGTGGACGCGGGCACCTGCGCGTGCAAGTGAACTGATCTTTGTGCGGCCCCCTTTGAGCCCGCGGTCGGCGCGGGTGGCGGGGCTGTTGGTGCCCCGGCGGCATGTTGGTGGACGCGGATCGATGTGGAGTCGACATTGATGTTCCAGTCGATGGCGTCCTCTGCGTCGGCGAGGGCCTGGACGTGCTGGAGCAGCTTCGCCCAGGTGCCGTCTGCGGACCACAGTTGGTGACGCTTGTGGACGGTCTGCCATGCTCCGAAGCGTTCGGGCAGCTTGCGCCACTGGCAGCCAGTGCTGAGCCGGTGGATGCTCCCGTTGATCACCTGGCGGTGGTTTCGCCACCGGCCACACCAGTTGTTGCTTGTGGGCAGTAGCGGCGCCAGCACTGCCCACTCAGCGTCCGCGAGGTCCCCCCTGCCGAGCATGAACAGATCAGCGAGCTACTGGCCGAAGAGACACTGCCTAGCCCGTCGCCCCGGCCCCGCCAGGTGCGCGGCCGGGGCCCGCGCCACCAGACCCCAAGCAGACGAGGCTGCTTCGCCATGCCCACGCACCGCCTCCAGCACACACGATAAGGAGCTCCGCCATATCCGAGCACGACCAGCCCTGCCTGTACGGGTTCTACGATCTCGGCGGCACCACACTCTGGGTTTGGTGCCCGAGCTGCGACGAGGCGCACCGCCACGGCACCGAGACGCCGCTGCCGAGGGGCACGGTCCTCGACCTCAAAAGCGGGATGCGCTACCACCAGCAGTCCTTACTGGTCCGGCAGCTACAGGGCCCGCATCAGCGACATACCGTGGTCGAGCGCCCGCCACTGGCCCAGCAACCGGGCCCCGATGTGCGGCCGGGCAGTAAGCGCCACGTCATCACCGACGGCCAGGGCATCACACACCGCCACATCCAACGCCTTTGTTCGGGTCAGTAAGACGTGCGACCGGGGGCCGGGTTGCCCTGTCTGCACGAGCATGCCTGTGCCCAGGCGTCAGGTGAACGCCAACGTCCGGTGCGCATACGTATCCGTCGCCACTACCACACATGGTCAACGGAAGTCATCTCTCCGTTTCTCCGGTGTGGCTGGTTATGATCGACACCCCCACATCGCGCCAAAACCGAACCGGGCTTCCCCCAGTCCTGAACCCAGGACTGCGTCTGGTCTCGGCTGTTGGACCGTCCCCAGTGTTTCCCCGCTCCCCGAGGACTGATGTCTCCCATAGAACCCGAAGGCGCACGAGGGCAGTCGACGACTCGTCGGCGGCGTACCCTGCGCCTGCGTACGCTGCTCATTTGGCTGGCAATCGTCCCTATTCTGGCGATGGGTACCCAAGTAGTCATGACCGCACAGCGGCTGGTGCACCAGTCGGAGAACCTGCGCGCTGATGTGGCAGTTGGTGAGCGGATCGACGTACCCCTGACCAAGCTGATGGTCAAAGTGCAGGCTGAGCGGACGATGACCGCCACACGGTGGGCGGGCGGCTCCGTGGCCGACAAGGAGCTACGCGAGCGGCGCGCGGCCACGGACCGGGCCGCGGACGAGTTCCGCCGGTCGGCGAACGGAACTCTGGCGGCGACCGAGCGCGAGAACGAACGTTACGTCGCGGAGCTGAAGCACAGCCTCGCGGATCTGGCCGCGTTCCGCGAGCGGGCGGATTCCCGCAGAGGAGGCGTGGAGCGGACGACCGGCTACTACTCCGACCTCGTCGACCGCATCATCCGCCTGTACCAGAACGAGTTCAGCCATGCGGAAGACGCCGAGCTCATCCAGGAGAGCGGCGTGGTCGTCACGATGTTCACGGTGTCTGAGATGGTGGCGCGCGAGACCGCCATCCTCGCCATGGCCGGGCCGTCCAGGCACCTGAGCTCCTCCGGGTTCGCCGAATTCGTCAACTCCGTCGGAACACAGCGGTACCAGTACGACGAGTGGGTCGCGCCGTATCTGACGCCCGAGGACAGAGCGGACTACGACCAGGTCTTCGCCTCGGACGGCTGGAAGACGAAGGTCCGCATCGAGGACGCGGTCATCTCCGACCACCAGAAAACCGCGTCCGGCATCAAGCTCCCCGTGAAGGCCGACGCCTGGCGGGCCGCGTATGACACGTTCGCGGCGCGCCTTGCCGCGCTCGACGCGAAACAGGCGCGAGCAGTACTCGTGCACGCCGACGCCAAGGCCACGCAGCTGGAGACCGAGGTCATCTGGCTGATCGTCGGAAACGGCGCAGCCCTCCTTGCCGTCGCGGCCGTCATCGTGCTCACCACGCGCTCCGTGCTCCGCCGCCTGCGCGGTCTGCACCAACGCACGGTGGCCATTGCTGAGGACACGCTGCCGGATGTCGTGGCCCGGCTCCAGCGGGGGCAACCCGTCGACGACGATGCGCTGCCGGCGGTGAGCGGAGACCAGGACGAGGTCGGACGTATCAGCGACGCGTTCGCCCGGGTCGTCTCCGTATCCGTCGACGGGCATGCGCAGCTCGCGGCCGAGCGTCAGGGCTTCGGTATGTTCGCCGCGGGCATCGCCTCGCGCACCGGAAACCTGGTCAGCCGGCAGTTGACCCTCACCGACGAACTGCAGGACGCCTTCGGTCACAACGAGGAGCTTCTCGCCGGGTTGATGCGATCCGACCAGTTGACGGTGGGTATGCGGCGTCAGGTCGAGAACCTGCTCATCCTGGCAGGTGGGGAGATTCCCGATCCGCACACCGAGCCCATGCGCGTCGCCGACCTGCTGCGCGAAGCCGCCGCGGAAGTCGAGGACTTCCGGCGGATCGAGCGCCAGGCCCTGGACGAGATCAGCGTGGCACCGCGGATGATCAGCGAGATCAGCCACCTTCTGGCAGAACTCCTCGACAATGCCACCCGGTTCTCCCCGCCGCAGTCGAAGGTGCTCGTCCGTGCCGAACTGGTGACAGACGGGCTGTTGGTCGACATCGAGGATCGCGGGCCGCGGGTGACCGCCGCAACCTACGAGGAGATGAATGGGCGTCTGCACTCGGCCCCGCCGTACTCCGTCCTGGCGGAGAACGCGCACCGGCTCGGACTCTTCGTGGTCGGCCACATCGCCGAACAGCTCGGGGCCACAGTGACGCTGCGCCGCTCGGTATACGGGGGGACGTCGGCCGTGGTGATCCTTCCCGAGGAACTCCTTGTGCCGACCGAACCGGTCCGGGCAGGAAAAGAAGCGCCGCGTGCGGCGGCGACGCCTGCCCCCGCACCGGGCACGCTCAACGAACGCAAACCCGAGCTGGTCTTGCACGCGAAGACCGCGCCGGCCGGCCGTGGGACGCCCGAGCGCTCACCCGAGCGGCCGGTGGAGAGTAAGCCGCCGCTTCCCTCCGTGACACGGGACGGTGACGCGAAGCCGGCCCTCCCCGAGCGGGTCCCGCAGGCTCACATCGCCGAGCGGCTCCGCGCGCCACACGCACCGGAGACTGCCGTCGATCAGGACGCGGCGACACCCGAAGAAGTGGCCGACGCCTGGGCGGACTACGAACACGGAACTCAGACAGTGGAAGAAGAACTCCGACAGGATCAGCCATGACGACGCAAACGAACGACATGATCTACAGCGTCCTGGACAACAACCTGAGCAGGATCGCCGGCATCAAGGGAGCCGTACTCCTGTCCAACGACGGGATCAAACTCAGCTCGTACGAGCTGGAACGGGACCAGGCGGAGCGCATAGCCGCCGCGTCCTCCGGTATCGCTTCCACGATGAAGGCGATATCCAGGGAGGTCGACGGCGGCCGGGTAATCCGCCAGCTGGTCGAGATGGACGACAGCTATCTCTGCATCGTCGGGTGTGGGGAGGGCAGCACGCTTATCGTGGTGACCTCCCGCAAGGCGCGGCTGGGGGAGCTGGGCGGTGAGGCCGTGCGCACCGCCCAGGCGCTCGGTGAGTGGCTGAGCACGCCTGAGCGCGGCCAGGCGCAGCGCTCGTAATGGCGGACGAGCCCGGGCCGCGAGAGGGAGGCCGCCGCCGGACGCGGCTGTACGCGCTGACTGATGGACGTACGGCGGCTGCACACGCCGCCCTCACCATGGACACCACGATCACGACCGTGGCCGTCGCGGACGGCCATGGCGGTCTGCCCAGCGAGTGGCAGGCCATCCTCGCGATGTGCTCGCCTCCGGGCGGCCTGGCGGTCGCCGAGATCGCGGCGCGCATGCACATCCGCCTCACTCCCATGACGCTTCTTCTCGGCGAACTCGCGGATCGGGGGCTGATCGAGCACCGGTCGCCCCTTGAAGGGACCGAGACCACCAATGTCCACCTGCTCATGAGAATCAGGGACAACCTTGCCCGGATATGACACCCCTGCCCAGGAAGCGGCCCCCGTCAAGATCCTCATCGCTGGGGGATTCGGCGTCGGCAAGACGACCCTGGTCGAGACGGTCTCCGAGATCGAGCCGTTGCGCACCGAGGAGCGGCTGACGAGCGCGGGCGTCGGCGTCGATGACCTCGACGGCATCGAGTCCAAGGCGGTGACCACCGTCGCGATGGACTTCGGCCGCATCACCCTCACCGACGCACAGGTCGTGCTCTACCTGTTCGGCACACCTGGCCAGGAGCGCTTCTGGTTCATGTGGGACGACCTGCTGAACGGGGCACTCGGGGCGATCGTCCTTGTTGACACACGACGCCTCGACCGTGGTTTCCCGGCCATCGACTTCTTCGAGAACCGAGGGCTTCCGTTCGTGGTCGCCGCGAACTGCTTCCACGGCGAACAGCCCTACACCGCCGAGGAGATCAGGGCGGCGCTGCATCTGCGTGACCCGAACACACCCATCCGTATGCTCGATGCCCGCTCCCGTGACGAAGCTCGCGGTGCCCTGCTCGCGCTTCTCGACATGCTCATCATCAAAGCCGGGGTCGCGACGACCGGCTGACACCCGCGACGCCCCGAGACGCCGCTCAGTCGCCCCGGGCGAATCCGAGGTCGATCTCTCTGGCAGTCGAGCTGTCACGGCGGTGTGCGGCGTCCATCACCGTCCCGGGGGCACGGCTGAGAGTTAAGGGCGTATGGGCTTCTCCGCGGCTGGACCGCTGGGAAGCGATCTTTCGCATGGACTCCGGTCCTTGGGTGATTTGCTGCGCGAGCAGCAGCGGAGGGACCCCGTGCCTGCTCGGGGCGCAGGGTCGGCTACCGGACTACTTCCGCCGATTCCAGCTCAGTTGGAGCCCTGCGTGCCAGGCAGAGCCCTGCATCGTGACCAGGAAGGCGGACTGTGCCGCGTCGAACGTCATATCAGCGAAGACGATCGAGATGGTCACCATGGCGGCGAGCACGGCACTCAGCCGTACCACCGCCCGGCCGCCTCCTACAGTAAGGGTTGTCCCGTAACTGCTGGTCGTCACTGATGACGCTTCATGAAAACGGCCACCCCCTGTTTGGACTGGCCTCAGAGTTGCTCGCCCTGATGCCCCACATGGACGAGGGCTGTAAGACGTTGCGGCGGCCGCGGATTTCACCACGTGGCGGGGGCCTGCACGCGAAATCCTCTGGTCCGTAGGCTCCTTGGGGTGATCGGATAGGCGCATGAGTCTTCCTCGTAACGGAATGTCCGAGGTTGTCGTGCCAGTCCTCGTCCGTGACCTGACGCCCACTGATCTGCCGACCTGTACGTGGTCCGGCTCGACCGCCCATCTGATGCAGGTGGAACGGGAGTTGGTGCGCGCGGCAGCGGGAGATGTGGACTATCTGGCGGTGTGCACCCCGGCCGATGTTCCGGTAGCGATCGGAGGCATCGACTACCAGGTCACGGCCGGCGTAGGCACACTCTGGCAGCTCGGGGTACTCCCGGCCCTGCAGTCGTGTGGTCTGGGCACCATGCTCATCCGGGCCGCGGAGGACCGCATCAGGTCACGCGGCCTGCACAGGGCCGAACTCGCGGTGGAGGAGAGCAATCCACGGGCCCGGTCCCTGTACGAGCGACTGGGCTACCTACCCCATGGTCGCCGACCGGACGCCTGGGACGTCCAGGCGCCGGACGGATCACTGCTCCGGTACGAGACCATGTGCACGCTGATGCACAAGGACTTGTCGTAGGGGGCCGCGTGGCGATGGAAGTGTGGGCACCGATCTTTTCACTCGCAGGCGTCGCTCTCGGCGGCGGCCTGACGGCGCTCTCCCAGCGCGCCACTCAGCGCTCCGCCGAACGGCTGGAGGAACGCCGCCAGGCAGCGGCCACCAGCGAGGCGCGCCGAGCAGAGCAGATGCAGGCAATCAAGGACTTCATCGCCTGCGCCCAGGATGCCGAACGGGCGGCCTACAGCCGTCCCGAGGCTTGGGGCGATGACGCAGACTGGAACAGTGCCGCTTCGGGTGCCATGACCAGGCTCTGGATCGCTGAACGGCACCTCGTGCTGCTCAGCGACGCGGACCTGCACGCCCCTGTGCACACATACGGTCGGGCACTCAACCAGGCGGTGTGGCGAGAGATCGGCGACGTCGAGGTCAACGAGCACCTCGAGGAACACAAGATCGCCTTCATGGCCGCAGCACGCGCGAGCCTCGCCTCCCCTTGAGTCCAAGCAACCTAGGTTGTAGGGACCGTCCAGAGGCGTCCGTCAGATCCAAGGCAGGCGCTTAACGCCAGGTCAGAGCCTCACGTCCGGGGGGGATCCACCCAGTCGGTGAGATCTGCGTGAGAGCGCGTGCGACGAGCTGCCCCGCCGGGATGTGCTCATGCTCCGGTGGGGCTTCTGCGCGGGGCGGGCTACTGGGCGTCGCCGGAGGGGAGCAGTCGGACGAGCTGGGCGCGGTGCCGCAAGCGTCGCAGCGAGAGCCAGGCGCCACCGTCCGCGCGGGGCCGCTCCCGCACCGCCGCCCTGGCCATGGTCTTTCAAGCTCGTCGAGTCCGCCCAGCAGCGTTGGCGGGCCGTGAACGCGCCCCACCTCGTCACCTTCGTCCGAGCCGGGGCTGGCTTCGAACAGTTCTTGAAGACCTGCAACGGAAGCTGCTGGCCATCAACCGGAGCCAGTCTGAGCTCCAAGTCCTGCAACGGCTTGAGCACAGCAGTAGTCCGAGACCCATCCGGGTCCGGGCCCCTGAGGGCCGCCCATGCCTCGAACACCCCCCTCACACTCTCCCAGCCCGGTCCCGGGGTGAAGCGCGCCAGGAAGAACGGCTGATCGCAGCCGTACTCACTGAGCTCACCGACCAAGACATCCCCCCGCAAGAGCCGCCACTGCGTCATCAGGTGTCCCCGTCCTCCACCACCCAGAGACCGCATCTTCGCAGACCTGGTGGAGCACGAAGCGTCAACCGGGATTCGCTCCGGTGATCCGATCCTGCTGGCGCCGGACTACCGCATCGGCAAACTCCTCAGCCTGTACACGCGCAGTCAGGACCGCATCAGCAGCCTGCGCTACTGGACGGCCTTCACGCGCGCCTCCCGCCGTCCACCGACAGCGCGATCCCGGTGACGTAGACCGCGGCGTCCGAGCAGAGCCAGACCGCGGCTGCGGCCGCCTCCTCCGATGTGGCCAACCGGCCGAGCGGGGTGATCGCCGTCTGCATCGCGATCATGTCGGTGCCGGCCGCGACCCTTTCGAAACCGGGTGTGCGGGTCGGACCGGGGCAGATGGCGTTGACACGGATGTGCTGCGGCGCGTAGTCCACGGCGGCGACCTTGGTGAGGCCGACGATGCCGTGCTTGGCGGCCACGTAGGCGGGGGCGGTCGGGATCGCGTACAGGCCGCCGTTGGAGGCGACGTTGACGATCGCGCCGCCGCCGCGGCTGCGCAGGGCGGGCAGCTCGTACTTCATGCAGAGGAAGGTCCCGCTCAGGTTGACGTGGGTGACTCGCTCGAACTCCTCCAGACTCATTTGGTCGAGCTGTCGGTGGTGCGAGTCGAGGCCCGCGTTGTTCACGGCGAAGTCGAGGCCGCCGTACTTCTTGATCGTGCGTTCGACGGCGGTCCGCACCGCGTCCTCGTCGCTGATGTCGACGCGGAGAGCCAGTGCCTCTCCGCCGTCCTTCCTGATCATTTCGGTGGTCTCGGCCGCTGTGGCCTCGTCGATGTCGGTGACGGCGACGATGGCGCCCTGCCGAGCCAGCTCGATCGCCGCCGCGCGGCCGATGCCGCTTCCGGCGCCCGTCACGAGCCCGATTTTGTCGGCGAAGTTGCTCATGGGGAAGTCCTTTCGGCGCGGTTCCTCGCGCCGGGCGACAGCTGATTCGCCCGGGCGGTCTTGTTGCGGATGTCGTGTCAGCGGAGTGCTAGCCGGTACGGCGATTCCGCTGCCGTGCTTGTCCGTCTCCGCCTCGTCCAGCAGCAGGGAGGCCAGCGTGGCCCGGGAGATCCGGGGCGGGAGCAGGGGACGCCGCAGTTCCGCCAAAGGCACGATGCGGCCGGCGGAACTGAGGGGGCCGTCGGTGACGTCCGGGGCGTGGAAGACCGTGGCGCCGGCGACGAGCGCGATCTGGTCGGCCTCGGCCTTCTCGGCCAGTTCCGAGCCGACGAACATCCGCATCACCCCCGCGTAGATCAGCCCGCCCGACCGGCTCGACACGCCCGAGCCCAGTGCGCCGAGCCACACCGTGCGGACGCCGACCGCCGCGAGCACCCTGGCTCCGGCGACCAGTGCGCCCGGACCGTCGCCCTTGGCGATGCCGATGGCGGAGACGGTCACGTCGACGTCGGCCAGGTCGGGGAAGCTCCGCGGGTCGGTGACATCCGCCTTGCGGACCTCGACCTGCCGCGGCGCGGGCACGGAGAACGCGGCCGGCGTCCGGACCAGGGCCACGACGTCGTGCCCCCGCTCCAGCGCTTGACCCACGAGCGTGCCGCCGGTCCGCCCCGATGCTCCCAGTATGGCGATGCGCATGATGATCCATCCCTTGACTGAACAACTGTTGGCGACATGACTAAACAACTGTTGGTTAGTGATGTCAAGGCGAGACCCGGCTGTACGGTGAACCCCTGCTGCTCAACCGTTCAGCCTGGTCAGAAGGGAGCCAAGGTGTCGCCGCAGGAGCAGTCCGCTCCCCGTCGCCGTAATCCGCGCGGGCAGGGACAGGTACTCAAGGCCCAACTCGTGGAAGCCGCGGCAAAGCTGCTGTCCACCCTCGACCAGCCGGAGACGCTGACCCTGCGGCAGGTCGCACGCGAGGTCGGGGTGGCACCAGCCAGCATCTACAGCCACTTCCCCGACCTGAGCGCGCTGGTCCAGCACGTGCTGCGACTGCGCTACGCGGAGTTGGCGCGCCTGATGGACCAAGCCGCGCAGTCCGCCCCGAACCCGCTGGCCGACCTCGCCGCCCGGTGCGCCGCCTACGTACGCTGGGGAGTCGGCCAGCCCGGCCACTACCGCACCCTTTTCGGCGGGCGCATGCCGGACGACCTGATCCCGGGGTCAGCGCACGGCGCCGGAGCCGAACCACTCGAGGCCGTCACGGCCTCCCTGGCAGCGGCCGCCGAGGGGGGGCGCAGGCCGTCCTCGACGGAGCAGCAATGGCAGGCGGGCCTCCTACTCTGGACCGGGCTGCACGGCCTGGTCAGCCTCTACAACGACCACGGGGACCTTCCCTGGCCGCCCCTGGACGACCTGATCGCCGATCTGCTCAGCCTGCACACAGCCCGCCCGGCGGCCGAGATCGTGCCCCTCCTGCCTCCCGCAGGGGGATGACCCTGGTTTGTCGAGGCCGGCCGGCGGCCCACCTGCTGGGCTCACGCGGCTGAGCCGCGAGAGCGGGCGAAGCGACGCACAGACAACATGACGCCCGGGCGAGATCGTGCCCGAGAGCAGGACCCAGGAGTGTGACTGCGGTGCAGGCCACCACTGGAGCACGGACGTGAAGGGGCACCGCTTCCCGCCCTTCCCGGGCCGCCCGGGTAGCACTCTTCTGGCGGGACCGCCATAGCGGCACACTGCCTCGCCGGAGCAGCATTTACCGGCACTGAACGAACGACCGCGACAGTCCCCTTGCATGTTCTGTGCCCAGGTTGAGCAGGCGATCGTTGCGTTGCCTGGGTGTGTGGCACCCAGGCAGCAAACGTCCTGGTTAGCAGCTTCTGGGGCGTCCAGACTCGGTGGCGAAAGGGAGGACACCGGACGGGAGGAGGGCCTCGTGCCGCAGGCGAGTGAGGACAGCGTTGACGTGGTCGGGATGTGGGTGACCGCGGACGGTGACATCTGTCAGGAGCTACGGGCGGACGGTCGCTACGACGAAGCCCGCGGGAAGCGACCGAGCGCGTACACGGGCCGCTACACAGTGACCGGCAACCGTCTGCAGTACGCCGATGACTCCGGATTCACCGCGACCGGTGAGGTGCGTGATGGCGTGCTCTACCACGAGCACCTGGTGCTCCACCGCAAGGAGGAGCGCCAGTCATGAGGGGCATCGGCAAGCCGGCGGTCGCGAAGGCCGTGGCCCCCTCAGTCAGCCGGCCGGCCGGAGGCGACATCGACGAGATCGGGGCCAGCCCCGCCGCCGGTGCGCAGTAGCAGCAGCGACCTCGGGCGCAGCGGACACTACGCATGCGCCCATAGATGCCAGTACAGGCCCTTGAGCGGAAGAACGAAGATGACGACAGACACCGACCGACGCCCCACGCGGGATGGTGACGCCGTGCGTGGCACGGTTGCGGTGGTGACCGGCGCCGCGCGCGGCGTGGGCAGGGCCACCGTGGCGTGGTTGCACGCCCGTGGAGTACGCGTCCTGGCCGAGGACATCCGGTCCGAGGTGGAGGACCTGGCCGCGGAGTTCGACGGTGTGACCACCCTGGTCGGCGACGTCTCCCGGGAGGAGACGGCCCTGCGTGCGGTAGAGCTGGCGCAGGAGCGTTTCGGTGGCCTGGACATTCTGGTCAACAACGCGGGGCGGACGCTGAACAAACCCCTCACCGAGACCACGGCAGGAGACTGGGACACCCTGATGGCAGTCAACGCCCGCGGCGCGTTCCTCCATGCCCGGGAGGCGTTCCGCGCCATGCGCGAGCACGGACGAGGCGGGGCGATCGTCAACGTCGGCTCCTACACCTGCACGGTCGCGCTGCCAGAGGGGTCGGCCTACACCGCGTCCAAAGGGGCCCTGGCACAGCTGACCAAGGTCATCGCGCTGGAGGGCGGTCCCCACAACATCCGGGCCAACGTCGTGGCACCGGGCGTGATCGAGACCGACATGCTCGACAACATCCGTGACGACAGCCGCGCCTACCTGCGCTCCTTCGCCGGCGCGCACCCGCTGGGCCGCGTGGCCCAGCCGGAGGAGATCGCCGAGATCATCGGATTCCTCGCCTCGGCGCGCTCCAGCTTCATGACCGGCGCCGTCGTCGCCGCCGACGGCGGCTTCACTGCCGCCTGACCCCACACACCGCCTGCCCCGTTCTCGCGCGGGGCGGTACTGCCCCGGCGAACCACGACCGAGAGAGAGGACGACACCGCTATGACTGGCCGACGACTTGACGGCAAGGTCGCACTGATCACCGGTGCGACGGGAGGAATCGGCGCAGCGACCGCCAAGCTGTTCGCCCGCGAAGGCGCGCGGCTGGTCGTCACCGATGTCCGCCAGGAGCGCCTCACAGCACTCACGGAGGAGATTGAGGAGACCGGCGCGGAAATCGTCTCCGCTTGCCTGGATGTCTCCTCCGCCCAGCAATGGGACGAGGTGATCACCACCGTCCGCGAGCGGTTCGGCACTCTGGACACCCTCGTCAACCTCGCGGGCATCCTGGACTGGCCGGGCATCGAAGACACCCGGGAAGACGCGTGGAACCGCGTCATCGACGTGAACCAGAAAGGCACTTGGCTCGGGATGAAGGCTGCCCTACCCCTGCTGCGCGCCACCGGCAATGCCTCGGTGATCAATACCTCGTCCGTCCTGGGACTCGTGGGAAGCGGAGCAGCCGCGGCCTACCAGGCATCCAAGGGCGCGGTGCGCCTGCTCAGCAAAACCGCGGCGGTCGAGTACGCCCGCCAGGGAGTACGGGTCAACTCCATCCACCCCGGAGTCATCGCCACGCCGATGATCCAGGAACTCCTGGACGAGCAGGGCGACCAGCAGCCGGACATCGTGCGTACCCCGATGCGCCGCGCGGGCCGCGCCGACGAGATCGCCTCGGCCATGCTCTTCCTCGCCAGCGACGAGTCCTCGTTCGTCACCGGTACCGAGCTTGTGGTCGACGGCGGCCTCACCGCCCACTGACCCCTCCCCATGCGGACGGAGAAGACCAAACAGCTCGCTCACCAGCGACTCCCCGCACCGTCTGACCCCGTCGCCGCGATGTCGCCCAGCGGAGGTCAAACCGGCGATCGTGAAGAACATTGAGATGTTCGCAGCGGCTGTGCTTGGCGGTGGAGCCCTGGCGGACGCGGTAGGCGTTTCCTCTCTTGCCGAGACGGGTGTGCCGGTCCGTCCCATATGAAGGCGCGAGGGGGGCTGCTGGCCGCTGCACTTGACGCGTTTTCCGCATGTCACTGGAGAAAGACTTCGATGCCACGTCCCCCTGCGCTCAAACTTGCCGGGGTTCTTGCAGAGATCCGTATGAGCCCGTCCGCGTTCTATCGCCTTCGGGCCCGAGGTGTGGCTCCTCGGATGATCAAGTTGCCCAATGGAGAACTACGCTGCCGCCGCGCCGACTTGGATGCGTGGTGGGAAGCGTGTGAAAGGGATACGCCTGCATGGCGATGAGCTATAAGGTTCGCTTCTGGGAAATACGGGAGCGTCAGGACCGCCGCAAGGGATTCGAAGCACGCTGGACGGTCAGCGGCCGAGAAAAGTCTGAGTCCCTCCTCACTAAGGGACTTGCAGAGAGCCGACGCGCCACGTTGATGACAGCGGCTCGCGACGGTGAGCCGTTTGATACCCGGACCGGCTTGCCAGCCGCCGAGCTGCGTGCTCTGAAGCAGCGGACCACGTGGTACGTCCTAGCGCGAGAGTACGTCGACCAGCGTTGGGACCGTACCCCTGGAAACACTCGCCGGACACTCGCCGATGCTCTGGCCACTATTACGCCGGCCCTCGTGGCCCCGGGAGCTGGTTACAGGTCGCCGCGAGTACTGCGACGTGCCCTCTATTCGTGGGCTCTGCCGCCTGGCGCTGCCCGAGCTGACATCCAAGGGCTTCGTCACCGACCTGGCCGACGACCGGTACCTGCTGGACGAGTCCGTACAACACCTGTCCGGCATGCACCCACGCTCGCACGACAACATGGCCCTCCTCCGGATTCGCTGGGAGGTGTGGAAGGAGGGGGTGAGCCCGGCGTTGCGCCGTCACGCCGAAGCCGTGGAGCACTGCCCGCTGTGCGCACTGCCTCTGGTCCGGGTGGCACCGGCGTTCATGCAGCAGGGTCTGCCCATGCAGGCCCGGCCGAAGGTGCGCACGGCGTACGGCGCGTGGAAGGACACACAGCCCGACCGCGGCCCCTGCGCTGCCGAGTTCGCCGCCAGGTGGCGAGCCGAGCACGGCCACGGCCCGTCGATCATGCAGCTCTGCTCGGAGCTGGGGTGGCCATTGGAGTCGCCGGAACTGCGCGCCTTTATCGTCGAGCGGCTGGTCGCCAACGCGTGGCTGACCCACACCTTCCCGGTGCCGTGGACGCTGCGCCCGGGAACAGCCGGCCAGACAATCGTGTCGTCGGCAGCGCTGGCCGGCTCCGGCACGCGATGACCCCCGTGCGCCCCAGGCCGGAGGTGACTCCGTCGGCTTCACCATCCCGGTGCTTGGGCATGGAGACGAGGGCGGCATGAGTCGAGCCGTGCCGCCGACTGTCCGGGAGAAGGCCCGCACCCGCACCTGTCTGCACTGCCGGGCTGCGCCGGGGGAGGAGTGCGTGCCCGATCGGGCCGGTCGCTCCCGGCTGCACCCGGGCCGTATCCAGGACGCCGAGCGAGCCCTGGCACCGCTGCCGCCGTACCGGATCCTGCCGCCGGACATGGAGCAGGACCGCAAGCACTTCGAACTGGACCCCGACTCCGCCGACACCCTGGTGGTGTTCGCCCCGACGCCTGTGGGGCACGGAATCCTGGACTTCCTCACCCAGCTGGTCAACGGCGTTACACGCGCCGGACAGTGAACCGACGTCCGGTCCGCTCCGGGACACCGCCAATCCCGAAACGCACGACCGCATAGGGGGAGCCTTGGCCGCACCACCACGACGTCGTCCTGCCCGCAGCCGCCGGCCCACAAGGAAACCGCGCCGCCGGGCCGTCCGACGACGTGCACGTCAGGCGGCCACCAACCGCGTCATCGCCGCCGCCTTCGTCCTGGTGCTCGTCGTCGCAGCCTTCCGGGAATACCCGGTCATCAGCAGTCTCGTGACCGCTCTGGCCCTGGCCGCGACCACGGCCTACTTCCTCGCCAGCACCAGGCACCTGCGAGCCCTCGCACGTCCCATCGGCGGCCGAGCGGACTTCACTCACAGCATCGCCGCCTACCAGCACCTGACCGGCCCGCAGTTCGAGCACGCCATCGCCGAACTCGCACGCCGCGACCCCGCAGTCCGCACCGCCACCGTTGCGGGGGGCAGCAACGACCGCGCCCTCGACGTCCTTGTCCAGCTCACCGACGGCCGCCGCATCGCCATCCAGTGCAAGCGCCATGCCCCGAACAACCGGGTCGGGGCTCCCGTCATCTACGCCGTCAACGGCACCTACCGCGCCTATCACCGCTGCGATCAGGCTGTCATCGTCACCACCAGCTCCTTCACCCCCGACGCGCAGCGCGCCAACGCCGATCTCGATCATCCTCTGCGCCTCATCGACGGCCGCAGCCTCGCACGGTGGGCCTCCGGAGGCCGGCCGCCCTGGGGCGCCTGATCACTGCACTGGGCTTTTGCCGGTTTCGACGGCTACGGAAAGCTGCCCGGACCTGAACACCGGTCCGGGCAGCTTTCCGTTGTGGATCAGACGGCAAGCGCAGGCCGCGGCGCTTGGGTGAGGTTCTGCTGACTCCGGCCCGGGCGGGCCTAGAAGGCTCTCGCGTAGCTCGGCAGATGGAACGGGCGCGCCCCGCCGCAGCGCATCGGCACGGCTTGAGCAGTGCCGATGCCTGGCTCATGCGAACGGCAGGTGAGCGGCACGCTGCCCACCGCCCCGGAAGGCGCCCCGATGACCGCGCTGATGCTGTAGATCCTCTATAGTTTGCCTATGGCTTCGACGACGATTCAGGTGCAGCGGGAGACTCGTGATCATCTTGCCGAGCTCGCCAAGGAGCGCGGTGTGAGCATCGGCCAGCTGGTCGAAGCGCTCGCCGCGGAGCAGCCGACTGCGGCTCAGCGGGCCGAGCGGCTGGCCGCCGACCGTGATGTCGTGCGCCGCATGATGGGCGTGGACATCCCCGACGAGGAGTTCGATCAGGCGCCCGATGTGCTCGGCAACATCTACAAGATCGCTGCCGAGAAGGTCCGGGCCGCCAGGGGCACCGCAGCGTGATCATCCTGGACACCAGCGCCGTCAGGGCGCTCGCCGGCGGCCACAAGACGCTGAACCTCCTGGCCGGCAACATGGCGAAGGCTCCCGGCGAACGTCTCAGCATCCCCGCCCTGTGCCTGACCCAGGCCCAAGCCGGCGAAGAAGACCTCTCACAGCGCGTCCTCGCCTTCTCCTCCGTGGTCGTCGACAGCCTCGACACGATGGCCGCCGTCAGCGTCGGCACCATGATCCGTGACGGCTACGGCGGTCCGGACACCTGCCACGCCCTGTACTGCGCACTGCCACGCCCCGAGTTCACCGGCATGTCGATCCTGCTGACCGGCAACGAGGACGCCTACCCGCCCGGCGTGGTCACCGTCGACATCGACTCACCCGGAATGCTGGGCTTCCACTGACGGCATGCGCCGAGCGGCTCCACCATGACGGAGCTGGTCCGCGAATTCGTCGCCGCAGCCGGCCCAGTCCCTAGACCGGCGCCGCGCTTCGGGGAATTCATCCTCGGGAGGCGCCCTGCGGCCAGGCCACCTGCACGGGGGTGCCCGTGCGCTCGACGTAGGCGACAACGTCGGCGGTGCCTCCGTGGCCTCGCGCGGGCTTCCCGTCCCAAACGGCCAGCAGCTGGTCGGCCAGACCGACCAGGATTTCGCTGCCGGCCATGTGCGCGGCGGAGTCCGATGTCGTCAGCCCGGTCTCGTGGACGTCGACCGCCTGCCGCAGCAGCGTGTCGTAGGTCGGGCGGTGCCAGGAGAGTAGGCCCGCCGGTACTCCCGCGCGGGGACGACGGCCTCCAGGCGGCCGCCGTGCTTCAGCACCGCCTCGGCGAACCAGCTGTCCGGACCGTCGGCAATGCAGGAGACGGCGATCAGCTCGGCCGGCTCCCACTCGCGCACCGCATCGTCGAGGAGGCTGCGGACCTGCTGGTCGATGTCGAGCTGCCCCGTAGACCTGCTGCCTGACCGCCAAGCCGGGACGCTGGCCGCGTGGCTCAGCGGATGTCCGGAGTGCAAGGTGATCTGCCGCGACCGTGCCCCGTTCTTCGCTGAAGGCGTCCGAACCAGGGCACCGGCGACTTTCCAAGTCGCTCCGGCGCCATTCGCACTTCTGGCCGTGGGGCAGGTCGATGCTCCGCAAACCCTCTCCCCAATGGACCGGTCAGATCACCGTGGCCCACTGGGCACCGGTTCGCCAACCACACCCGCGAGCAACACGCCACCGTCCAAAGCCACAGCAGGCGAGCCATCGGCCGGTCTTAAATGCTCGCAAGCGGAAATAGGTAGCCCAGTCCGATGGACCGGATTGACCGAACTCAGCAGCAGCACCTCCTCCGCCGCAACGGGCTGCCGAACTACCGTCTGGCGCGATACGCGTCGACTCCCGTGCGGGGCAGTGCAGTACACCTTGTCCCACCAGGCGAGACGGAAGCCGGTGGAGGGAGACCCGGAACCTCTCGCACACTACTCTCTCGTATGCAAGCGATAGAGCAGGAGGAGGTAGTCGTGGAGATCGACGAGTGCGTCGTCTTCGCCCTCGGCAAGGCGTACCAGAGGGCGCACGGCGAACTGAAACGCCGCCTGAAACCACTGGGTCTGACGGTGCCCCAGTACTCCGTGCTGGCGGGCCTGTGGGAACAGGACGGCCGCACCGCGGCCCAGTTGCGTGAGCGTCTGGTCATGGACAGCGCCACCCTCACCGGCGTCCTCGACCGGCTCGAACGTTCCGGTCTTGCCGTCCGGTCCTCCGACGAGAAGGACCGGCGCCTCGTGCGCCTGCGGCTCACGAAGGCGGGCACCGCGCTACGCGAGGAGGTGCAGCGCACGGTCGCCGAGCTCAACGCGGAGCTCCTGCGACTGCTTCCGCCCCAGGAGGCGGAGCCGCTGCGCGCCGCGCTGCGCACCATGGCGAAGGGAGAACGGTGAAGAAGACGACCGCACCACGCGTCCACCCGGCCTGGGGCATGCTCGCCCTGGTCCTGCTCGGACTGCTGACCGCCCAGGGTGCCCGGATCGCCTTCGGCGCCTTTGTTCCCGCCTGGAGAGAGGGGCTGCACACCGACCTCGGCACCATCAGCCTGATCGGCATGGTGAGTTACCTCATCTACGGGTTCACACAGCCGCTCGTCGGCCAGCTCGCCGGACGCTTCGGCCCCCGGGTGGTGCTCTGCGCCGGCGTCTTCGTCGCGGGCGTGGGCCTGCTGCTTTCGTCCATGGCGTCCTCCGTGCCGGGCCTGATGTTCCTGTACGGCGCGCTCGCCTCGCTCGGTTTCAGCGCGGCCTCCGGCGTGACCGCGGGGCTCGTGGTGAGGCACTGGTTCACCGAGCGCCGCGGCCTCGCCTTCGGCCTGGTCGAATCGGGCTTCGGCGCGGGCCAGTTCGTCTTCACGCCGCTCTCCCTGTTCCTGATCGAGGCGTACGGGTGGCGCAACACCCTCGTCGTCGAGGGCGTCCTGCTGACGGTCGTCGTGGGACCGCTGGTCACGGTGCTGCTGCGGTCGACGCCCGCCGACCGGGGCCTGGAGCCGTACGGCGGCCCGGACCTGACGGAGGTACCGGAACACCACACGGACCAGGACAGCGGGCGCCCCACCGCACGGGAGGCACTGCGTTCCCCCCTGCTGTGGGGACTGCTCGCGCCGTTCTTCGTGTGCGGTGTGACGACCACGGGCCTGATGGACACCCATCTGGTCTCCATCGCCCATGAGCACGGCGCCTCCACCGCGCTGACCGGCACGGCGGTGAGCCTGCTCGCCGTGGCGAACATCGCGGGCACCGTGGCCTCAGGGCCGCTGAGCGACCGCTACAGCTGCGCCCGCATCCTCGCCGTCCTGTACGGGGTGCGCGCGCTGATCCTGATCCTGCTGGCGCTCGCCCCCTACGGGGCGTGGCTCGTGGTGATCAGCGTCGCCTTCGGCCTCGTCGACTTCGCCACCGTGGCACCCACGCATCTGATCGCCACCCGGAACTTCCCGGCCGCTTCCCTGGGCCTCGTCTTCGGCCTGCTGTCGATGGCGCATCAGGTCGGCTCCGCGCTCGGCTCGTATCTGCCGGGCCTGCTCTTCGACATGACGGCCAGTTACACCCCGACCCTCCTCGGCTCCTCCGCGGCGCTGCTCGTCGCGATGATCGGCTGTCTCGTCACCCTGCCCGGCAACTCCCGTGCCGCGGGCGCCGCTCAGCCGCAGCCACAGCCACAGCCGGTGAGCAGCGACGCCGCCTGACAAGCCGCTACTCTCGGCCTGAATCGGCCAACTCAGCCCGACGGCGCCGTCCTGGACCCCGTCACGAGGCAGGAGACCGAAGGGGTACCCGATGAGCGACATGACTGATCAGGAGATCGTCCGCGCCGTACGCGGGTTCGCGGCGATGCACGCCGAGCGCGAGAAGCTGGCCGAGCGGGTAGCGGCGCTTCGTACCGCGGTGTCCCCAGAGGACTTGGCCGAGCGCAATCGTTTCGGCGAAGCCATGGCGAAGATGGACGCGAAGCTCCTTCTGGAGTCCGTTGAGGTGCTGGACCGCATGAGTATGACAATCGCCGCACAGGCTTGCTTCTCCATGGCCAAGGAAGAGGGCCTCGCCACTACAGCCTGTCCGACGATTCGAGCTACGGACCCGTCGGACAAGCCCTAGTACTGCAACTGCGTTTGAGGTGACGAGGCTGTGGCTCTATGGGCTGTGGCCTCGTCGTTTGTAGTGGCTGTGGCGGGGTGCTGTCGTCGGCGGCGTCAGTGGGACCAGTGCGGGACGAACTCGATGCTGTGGTGGCCCCGTGAGGCGAGTGTCCAGGTGTCGGAGTTCGGGGACAGTGAGGGGACGTTCGGAGGATCTGTTTCTGCATTCCCTGTGTCGAGTTCGGCGGCGCGGGTGACGGTGAGGAAGGCGTGGGTGGCCATCGCGAGCATGATGTGGCGGTGCCAGCCCTGGTAGCGGCGGACCTGGTGGTGATCGAGGCCGCATTCTCCCTTGGCGCTTGGGAAGCATTCCTTGATGGCCCCAGCCGGTGCCGGCGACGGCGATGAGCTCGTTGAGTGTGGTCTCGGCGGGGGCGTAGTAGCTGTAGTCGCCACTGCGGGTGATGCCGTGCAGCTACTACGACAAAACGCAGCCGAAGGCGAAGAACAGCTGCCATCGCTCAAAGCTCGCCTGGTCGCGTCGGGCGACTCTGCCGGGCTACACCAAGTCCATCGGTGCAATGGCTGATGGGCAGGACGCCAACATGGACTACCACTTCGTCGCATGCTCTGGCGCCCGCATCTACAACGTGGTGAGCTTCGGACAGAACAGTGAACTGCCACAGCTCAAGCAGGGCTACCTCGATCAAAACACCACACTGGTCACCCTGTCTGTGGGCGGCAACGACGCCCGGTTCACAGACATAGTCACGAAGTGCTTCCTGCCCATGCTTGTGAACTGCCAGGCGAGCTCACTGGACAACGTGAACCCGGACAATAGTGATGCCGCTGAGGGTGAAACAGGACGGCTCGACGAGTGGGCTCCGAAGTGGCTCCGTGATCAGATCCGGCCGCGCATCACCGCGATGTTGAAGATGATCCACGACAAGGCACCCAACGCGAAGATCGTCCTCATGGGCTATCCGAAGCTCCTGTCAAACAACGGCTCATGCCTCCCCGCCATCGAAGAAAGCGAGGGGAAGTGGGTCAATACCGTTGCCGACACCCTTGCCACCGAGATGAAGGGCGCGGTCGACGATGCCAACAGCAAGTACGGTGCGAAGTCGGTCTTCTCCGATCCACGCGCAGCGTTTGCCGGCAAGACAATCTGCGGCGATCCCGAGTCCGTACACGGCATCGTGATTTCAGGGCAGTCGCAAGCGGACAACGAACTACCACAGCCCTCGATGCAGTCGTTCCACCCCAAGCCCGCGGGCGCACGCCTCTACGCAGACTCCCTCGAGAGCACCCTCAAGGGGTAGCAGCACTCGGCCAGGAACAGTTGGGAACCACGGAAGGATGATGAAGAGACGGTCGTCGAGCCGCTCGAACGAAACGGCAAGATGACCGGCACCCCGCTTCTCCTCTAACCGCCCTGAGGCTGTAGGGGTCCTGAGTGCAAATACTCAGGACCCCTGAAGCCTCTTTCGAAAGTATGTGCCCTATGACCAGTTCCCGAGCTGCACGGCCCCTCAAGGGAGCGGCAGCCACGGCGTTCGCCATCCTTGTCTGCCACGTCATCCTCAGCGTCGGATATGCCGCCGTGAGGGCCAAGAAGCGCGCAAACCCGAGCAGTGCCTGGGCGGATGCCGATTTACGCCTGGCGACCTTCGCTCTGGGGGTTGTGATCGTGATGCCTCTGATTTTGTGGATAGGCATGCGGATCATGGGAGAGAAGGACAACTACGCACTCGTCATCGGCGGCAGTCTGGCCTGGTTGTTTGGCGCTGGCTACAACCTCAGTTACATCAAGTACACGCCAAGTACGCACCTGCCGGTGCCGTTGCTCGTCGCCATGGTGGCTGTCGGGGGGCTCCTGTCCGTCGACAACATTGCGCACCGACTGACGGGGCGTGCGAAGAGCTGAGGGGCGTCGGGTCAAGCTCCTCAGCTTCCACGCAGTGCGGTCGCAGCGGCTGCCGTAGATGGTCGTGTGTGCACTCTGCGCGGTCGCGGAGGATAGGGACGACCTTCTCGTCCAATGTGGCCGATGTCCTCCCTCGCGGGCAAGGACCCCAACGCCAGCTGGTCATCCGGGCCTGTGCCCGGAAGATGAATTCGTGTGGCTCCGCCGGATCCGGCGGAGCCACAGTGCGTTACGGGGCGGCGCGCAGGTGCTCGCGCCTGGCGGTGACCAGGCTGTGCCAGCGAGTGCGGGTAGCGGGCTCGCCGTCGAGCCACTGAGCCGGGGAGCCAGGATCAGCGGGGGAGTGACGGTCGGCCATGAAGTGGGCGATGTCGGTGTAGTAGGCCTAGGGACTTTCGTTTGGATCATCGGGCTGACCAGAGGAAGATGCCTGCGATGTGGAGTCCGGCCAGGTAGATGGTTGCGGTCTTCTCGTAGCGGGTGGCGTTGCCTCGCCACTGTTTGAGTCGGTTGATGCACCGCTCGACGGTGTTGCGCTGCTTGTAGGTCTCACGGTCGAACGTGGGCGGCCTGCCGCCCCGACTGCCCCGTCGCAGCCGGTGCCCGCGCTGACCGCCGGAACCGGGATCACCGTCCGGATGCCGCGTTTGCGCAGGTGGTCGCGGATGGCGCGTGAGGAATACGCCTTGTCCGCCAGAACCACGTCCGGCCGGGTCCGCGGCCTTCCGCGGCGGCGGGGAACGCGTAAGCGGGCCATCACGTCCGTGAAGGCGGGTGCATCGCCGGCCTGTCCGGTGGTGAGAACGAACGCGAGGGGTCGGCAGCGGGCATCTGCTGGCAGGTGGATTTTCGTGCTCAGCCCGCCGCGGGACCGGCCGATGGCATGGTCGGCCGGTTCTCCGGCCGGGGCCCCTTTTTGCGGGTCCCGGCCGCGTGCTGGTGAGCTCGCACGATCGTGGAGTCCACCGACACGGCCCAGGTCAGGTCCTCGTCCGCGTCGGCCTGGGCCACCAGCGCGGTGAACACTCGCTCCCAGGTGCCGTCCAGGGCCCACATCCGCAGCCGGTTGTAGACACCTCTCCAGTTGCCGTACTTCTCCGGCAGGTGGACCCACTGCGTTCCGGTCTGGAACTTGAAGGCGATCGCGTCGATCACCTCCCGGTGATCACGCCAGCGTCCACCCCGCTTCGGCGTCCGGTCCGGAAGCAACGGCTCAATTCGCGCCCACTGCACATCTGTTAACGGCACACCCGGACCAACGACCGACTGATCCAAACGAAACTGCCTAGTCAGCTGGCCGGGGGCCAAGCCGGGGAAGAGCCAGGCTGTGCCGCGGTGGGCGTGGACGAGTTGTGCGCGGGTGTGCGGGGTTCCGGCCAGCTGCTGAAGGGTCGGCGATCGCCGGTGGCAGCGGGGCGTGGTGCCTGCCGGTGAGCAGGTGGGTGTCCTTTCCGTGCCTGGTCAGGTGATCGGCGGTCAGCCGGCAGATCCGGGTGAGGGGGAGGCCGAAGAGTGAGGCTGCGGCAGGCCAGGACCCAGTGCCGGCGGTCCGGCCGGTGCCAGGGGGGTGCCCAACTCGCCTATCCGCGCGGCCGCTGACTTCACCGTCTAAGGACCCTGCGACGGCCGCCTCGCGGCGCGGCGCATCCTTCGCACCTCCGAGATCTGAATCCGTGGCTCCGGCTTGGACCGGTATACGCATCAGGCCCCTGGGTTCCTGGGGGCCTGATGGTCGAAGGTGGTCGTGGGGGCGGGAGCGCCGTCGGGCTGGGGCGGCAGCAGCGGGCCGCAGTCCCACTGCTGGAAGATCAACCGGGTCTCGACGCGCGCCACTTCGGGCCGTGAGGTGAACCCGTCGAGGACCAGCCGCTGAAGATCCGCCATGTCCGCGACCGCGACATGGACGAGATAGTCGTCGGGCCCGGTCAGATGGAAGACCGTAATGGACTCCGGCAGCGCCCGGATCCGCTCCACGAACGGCCCCACCAACTCCCGCCGATGCGGCCTGACCTGCACGGACAGTAGTGCCTCCAGGCCCCGGCCCAGCTTCGCCGGGTCCAGCCGCAGCTGATGGCCGAGAATCACTCCCGAGCGGCGCAGCCTGGTCACCCGGTCCAGACAGGTCGAAGGCGCGACACCGACCTGCGCGGCGAGATCGCGGTACGTCATCCGTGCGTCGTTCTGCAGCAGCCGTAGCAGATGGAGATCTACCGGATCGAGTACGACAGAATCGGTCATGTGCCGAACGTAGCACGGGGTCCAGCACTCCTCTCCCGCTCGGTGTTCAGACTCCTGGGCATGGACTCCGGCAGCTTTGACGCATATGACGTACCGGTCGACCCGCAGGGAACCGGCCATGCTCCTGACGGCACCGGTCGTCGTGTCCCGGGCGTGCCCGCACCCCGGGCGCTCGCCACCGAGGCGGTGCACGCCGGGCGGGACGACCTCGCGCGGCAGGGGGTGCACGCCCCGCCGATCGACCTGTCCACGACCTACCCCTCGTACGACAGCCGGGGCGAGGCCGCCCGGATAGACGTCTTCGCGGCCGACGGTGCCGAACCGGAGGGCCCGCCTGTCTACGGCCGCCTCGGCAACCCGACCGTCGCCCGCTTCGAGACCGCCCTCGCGCGTCTTGAGGGCACCGAGAGCGCGGTCGCGTTCGCCACCGGGATGGCCGCGCTGAGCGCCGTGCTGCTCGTACGCAACGCGATGGGCCTGCGACATGTCGTCGCCGTACGACCGCTGTACGGATGCAGCGATCACCTGCTCACCGCAGGGCTGCTGGGCTCCGAGGTGACCTGGGTCGACCCGGCGGGCATCGCGGACGCGCTGCGCCCCGACACCGGCCTGGTGATGGTCGAAAGCCCGGCCAACCCGACCCTCGCCGAACTCGACCTGAGGGCCGTCGCGCACGCCTGCGCTTCCGTCCCGCTGCTCGCCGACAACACCTTCGCCACCCCCGTACTGCAACGCCCCGTCGAGCAGGGAGCCCGTCTCGTCGTGCACAGCGCCACCAAGTACCTGGGCGGCCACGGAGACGTCATGGGCGGCGTGGTGGCCTGCGACGAGGAGTTCGCCGGGCGGCTGCGCCAGGTGCGGTTCGCCACGGGTGGAGTGCTGCATCCGCTCGCGGGCTATCTGCTGCTCCGTGGCCTGTCGACGCTGCCCGTACGGGTCCGAGCCGCGTCCTCGCACGCGGCGGAGCTGGCCGGCCGGCTCGCCGCCGACCCGCGCGTCACCCGCGTCCACTACCCGCGCATCGGAGGCGCCATGGTCGCCTTCGAGGTAGCCAGCGACCCCCACGACGTCATCGCGGGCGTCCGACTGATCACCCCGGCCGTGAGCCTCGGCAGCGTCGACACCCTCATCCAGCACCCCGCGTCCATCAGCCACCGCATCGTGGACGCCAACGACCGCCGCGGCGCGGGAGTCAGCGACCGGCTGCTGCGGCTCTCGGTGGGGTTGGAGGACGTGGAGGACCTGTGGGCCGACCTCGACCGGGCGTTGGGGACGGCGCCGGGGCCGGGCAGGGGCCTCCGGGAAGCGGCGGTCGCGAACAGGTAGAACCGCAGACGACGACCGGCCCGGCCGAGACGACCGGCCCGGCCGAGACGACCGGCCCGGCCGAGACGACCGGCCCGGCCGAGACGACCGGCCCGGCCGAGACGA